>ONIY01000030.1:0-39942 GCA_900318065.1 uncultured Prevotellaceae bacterium | reverse complement strand
CATGCGCAAGTTGATTTGCGCGAGGTTGCGGTAGTCGGTAGTGTCGGCGTTGTCTTCGGCGCGCTTGTACCATTTGATGGCCTCGACTGGATTGTCATGAACTTCGTAGAAAGATCCTTTGTATAATAACGCACGGGTATAGTGCTCTCGGTTGTGGTTGTCGCTGTAGTGGCTGAGGGCGAGGTTTATCAATGTGTCGCTCTCGCAGTTGCCGTTGCAGCGGAACTGTGCCTGGGTGAGAAGCAGGGCGTGGTATGCCAGGTTTTCTTTGTCCTGGAGGGAGTCGCGGTTGATGGCTGTGAGGATTTTGAGCGAGCTGTCGGGTGCAGTCCACATGAGCGTGTCGGCAAGAACCAGCCGCTTGTCCACACTGCGACTGCAGCCCATCACAAGGGTGAGAGCCACTGCCGTGAGCAATATGTATAACAACTTACGCATGTTTGCGAGAGCAAATAGATCGATATTTACAGACTAACAAACTAATTTGATACGAGAAGTTTTATATTATATAAACGAAACAGCACCGCTGTTATTGTAACGAGCGGTGCTGTCATGTGATTGTTTAGTTTAGTTGCGCGGGATTACTCTTCGGGCTCAACTCCCCACTGCTGGCGTGCCAGACGGCGGTAGTTGTTGTATCGCCATTGAGCGTTCTCCTTAGCGGCGGCAAAGAGTTGCTCTGCCTCCTCGGGATACTGTTTCATTACCGAAGCGTAACGAACCTCTCCCTTGAGGAAGTTCTCAAACTCATCCCACTTGGGCTCCTTGCTGTCGAGAGTGAATGGGTTCTTGCCCTCTTTCTCGAGCTCGGGGTTGTAGCGCCACAGGTGCCAGTAACCGCACTCAACGGCCTTAGCCTCCTCGGCTTGCGACTTGCCCATACCCACCTTGAGACCGTGGTTGATACATGGAGCGTAGGCGATGATTACCGATGGGCCGTCGTAGGCCTCAGCCTCGCGGAATGCCTTGAGGCACTGAGCATCGCTGGCACCCATAGCCACCTGAGCCACGTAAACGTAGCCGTAGGTAGAAGCAATGAGGCCAAGGTCTTTCTTGCGGATGCGCTTGCCTGCAGCAGCAAACTTGGCGATAGCGCCCAGAGGAGTAGCCTTCGAAGCCTGACCACCAGTGTTGGAGTAAACCTCGGTGTCGATAACGAGGATGTTGACGTTCTTGCCACTGGCAATCACGTGGTCGAGTCCACCAAAGCCAATGTCGTAGCTTGCACCGTCGCCACCAATGATCCACTGCGAGCGCTTAACGAGGTACTGAGCAAGGCTCTTAACCTTCTTGTCGCACTCGTTGTCGCTGTTCTCGATAGCAGCGAGGATCTTGTCGCTGAGCTCACGGCTGCGTGCGCCGTCTTCCTTGTTGTCGAGCCACTCTTGATAGAGCGCCTTAACGTCGGCACTAACGTTGTCGCAAGCGATAGCGTCTTTCACGAAGCCAGTCACGCGGTTGCGCATCTTCTCGTCGGCAATGGTCATACCCATACCAAACTCGCAGAAGTCCTCAAACAGAGAGTTGGCCCAAGCGGGACCGTGACCCTTCTCGTTGACGGTGTAAGGAGTAGAAGGAACCGAAGCCGAGTAGATTGAGCTACATCCGGTAGCGTTTGCCACCATCTGACGGTCGCCAAAGAGTTGCGAGATGAGCTTAACGTAAGGAGTCTCACCACAGCCAGAGCAAGCGCCGCTGAACTCAAAGAGTGGAGTAGCAAACTGCGAGTTCTTCACGTTGCTCTTGATGTCGACAAGGTCTTGCTTTGTCTTCACATTGGCAATGCAGTAGTCCCAGAGCTTCTGGTTCTCAACCTGCTGCTCGAGAGGCACCATAGTGAGAGCCTTCTCGCCCTTCTTGCCAGGACAAACGTCGGCACAGTTGCCGCAACCAAGGCAGTCCATCACGTCGACAGCCTGAACAAACTTCAAGCCAGCGAGAGTCTTGCCAATTGCTGGCAACTTGTCGGCCTCGGCAAATGGAGATGCGGCAGCCTCTTCCTCGTTCATGAGGAATGGACGAATTGCAGCGTGAGGACAAACGAGAGCACACTTGTTGCACTGGATACAGTTCTGTGCGTTCCAAACGGGAACGAAGGTGGCAACACCACGCTTCTCATAGGCAGCAGTACCAGCGTCCCAGGTACCATCCTCACGGCCACGGAATGCCGAAACTGGCAGCAAGTCGCCGTTTTGAGCGTTGATGGGACGAACCACATCGTTGATAAATGCGGGAGCGTTGTCGTCGATGTCGTTGTCAACTGGCAGGTTGCTCCACTCAGGATCAACAGTGAGCTGCTCATACTCGTTGCCACGGTCAACAGCCTGATAGTTCTTGTTGACAACGTCCTCACCCTTGCGGCCATAAGACTTAACGATGAATTTCTTCATCTGCTCAACAGCGAGCTCTACGGGGATAACGCCAGTGATGCGGAAGAATGCACTCTGGAGGATAGTGTTGGTGCGGTTGCCAAGGCCTATCTCCTGAGCAATCTTGGTAGCGTTGATGTAGTAAACAGTGATATTGTTGTCGGCAAAGTATTTCTTCACCTTGTTGGGCAGGTTCTTTGCCAGAGTCTCGCCTTCCCAAACGGTGTTGAGCAGGAAGGTGCCGTTCTTCTGCAAGCCACGAGTAACGTCATACATGTGCAGATAGGCCTGAACATGGCAAGCGACGAAATTAGGAGTGGTTACCAGGTAGGTAGAACGGATGGGCTGGTCACCAAAGCGCAGGTGCGAGCAGGTGAAACCACCCGACTTCTTAGAGTCGTAGGAGAAATAGGCTTGGCAATACTTGTCGGTGTTGTCGCCAATAATCTTTACAGAGTTCTTGTTGGCACCCACAGTACCGTCGGCACCCAGGCCGTAGAACTTAGCCTGGAAGAGACCCTCGCCACCCAGGGCGATTTCTTCCTTCTGAGGCAGCGATGCAAATGTCACATCGTCCTCGATGCCAATGGTGAACTGGTTCTTGGGCACTGGCAACGACAGGTTCTCATAAACCGAGAGAATCTGAGCAGGTGTAGTGTCCTTAGAACCCAGACCGTAACGACCGCCCACGATCAATGGAGCATTCTCGGCACCATAGAAGCAGTCCTTAACGTCGAGATAGAGAGGCTCGCCCACTGCACCAGGCTCCTTAGTGCGGTCGAGAACAGCAATGCGCTTGGCAGTGCTGGGCACGGCAGCGAGGAAGTGCTTGGCCGAGAATGGACGATACAGGTGCACAGCCACGAGGCCCACCTTCTCGCCTTGCTCGGTGAGGTGGTCGATAGTCTCACGGATAGCCTCGGTAACCGAACCCATAGCGATGATAACACGGTCGGCATCCTTAGCTCCGTAGTAGTCGAAGAGACCATATTTGCGGCCAGTGAGGTCGCTAATCTTGTTCATGTAGTCCTCTACGATGGCAGGAACTGCGGTGTAGTAGTCGTTGCACGACTCACGATGCTGGAAGAACACGTCGGGGTTCTCGGCAGTACCGCGGGTAACGGGCTTGTCGGGATTCATGGCACGACGGCGGAATCCTGCGAGAGCCTCCATGTCGACAAGTGGCTTGAGGTCTTCTTGGTCAAGAGCCTCTACCTTCTGGATCTCGTGCGAAGTGCGGAAACCGTCGAAGAAGTTAACGAAAGGCACGCGGCCCTTGATGGCGCTCAGGTGAGCAACAGCAGCAAGGTCCATAACCTCTTGTACCGAGCCCTCGCACAGCATGGCGAAGCCGGTTTGGCGAGTTGCCATTACATCCTGGTGGTCACCAAAGATACACAGGGTGTGAGAAGCGAGTGTGCGAGCCGAAACATGGAAAACGCCTGGCAACAACTCACCGGCAATCTTGTACATGTTAGGGATCATCAGGAGCAAGCCCTGCGAAGCGGTGTAGGTGGTGGTAAGAGCACCCGCCTGGAGCGAACCGTGAACGGCACCCGAGGCACCAGCCTCACTCTGCATTTCTTGCACGAGAACAGTCTCGCCAAAGATGTTTTTACGACCGGCAGCTGCCCATTCGTCAACGTGCTCTGCCATAGTAGATGACGGAGTGATGGGGTAGATAGCAGCCACCTCGGTAAACATGTAACTGATGTGAGCCGCAGCTTGGTTACCATCACAGGTCATGAATTTCTTTTCTTTAGCCATAATTGTGTCTAAAAAGTACTTTTAAGAATTTATGATTTGTGAAAAAAATGAATTAGTTTTCTGTTATGCAATAGTTTCATTGTTTAAAAAACGGTGCAAAGGTACACATTAAGTGGCACACGGCAAAGGATTTTGGGCAAAATTATGATATTAGTTATCAACATTCAACAAATTAAAAGTCATTAATATAATTTTGTGGCGATTGTCAACGTTTAAAAAGAGATTGACATAAATCCAAATGACCTAATTGTATCAAATGGCGTCGACGATAAAAATAAGAAGCAATGAATACATGGCTGTGAATGGCAACAAATATGACATTCTCAAGCTGCTTCTTGCAATACTCATAGTAGCAATCCATTCAACTGTGGCAGGAATGGTTTTTCGCCCAGTATTGCGTCTGGCAGTGCCATTGTTTTTCATTATCTCGTCTTATCTGTTCTTCTTGAAACAGAGCACATTGAGCACTCGCAAAGAACGATGCCACGGGTTGAGAAAATATGCTAAGCGCATATTGATGCTGTATCTCTTCTGGTTTGTCCTGCTGCTGCCTTGTACCATCTATTATCGAGAATGGTACGTTGATTTTGGGCCGGAAAAACTGCTGATTATTGCGAGGAGTTTCTTCTTCGGCAGCACATTCATTGCCTCCTGGTTCCTGATGGCATCGCTAATGGGCGTGGCGATAGTGTGGTTGCTGGCATCATGGAAGATGAGAAACGGGTGGATAATAGGCATTGGGGCAGTGATTTATGTGCTGTGCTGCTTAGTGTCAAACTACAACGAAGCGCTCAAGGGTTGTCCACAATTTCTTGAGGCATATCAAACCTATGTCAATCTCTTCACATTGCCATTCAACAGCTTCCCGTGCTCAATATTGTTCATAGGAATTGGCAAGCTGTTGGCCGAGAGACAGTTTGCACCATCGGGCAAGATGCTATGGTGCGTGCTTGGAGTGTCGATGGTGCTGCTCTATGTGGAGTTCTTCATTACGCAACATTATTTTAAAGCCTATTATGACGACTGCTTCTTTATGCTGCCTGTGACTTGCACCTGCATCTTCATGCTAATAGGGCAGAGCAGGCCATGCAAAATGAATGTCGACACCAAGAAATTGCGATCCTATTCAACGGTCATCTACTGCTGCCATGGAACAATTCTGAGTCTGGGGCACAGTCTAGAGCACCTGATTCTTAACGGCAATAATGGGATCAAGGCCCCAAGCGCTATTGTGCCGATATTATTGTTTCTAATAGCTATTGCGCTATCTGTTTCACTGGCTGAAATTATCATGACCCTGGAGCATAGGCGACACCTGGGCTGGTTGCGCTATTCACATTGATTCTACAGTTTCAACATGGGAAAAAGAAAGAGGGTGTGCACACACCCCCATTGTATTCATTTCTTGATGCCATCACGTTTGAGCAGGGCGTCAATCTTTGGCTCGCGGCCGCGGAAGCGCTTGTAAAGCGTCATTGGAGGCTCGGTTCCACCGCGCTCGAGGATGTTCTCCTTGAACGAGCGGGCAGTGGCGGGATTGAAGATGCCATCTTCCTGGAACTTGCTGAAGGCGTCGGCGTCGAGAATCTCGGCCCACTTGTAGCCATAATAGCCGGCAGCATAACCACCCGAGAAGATGTGGGTGAACTGTGGCGACATCATGCAGCCGTTCACTGGTTTAAATATCTCAACAGGTTTCATGGCATCATACTCAAACTTGAAGGCGTCGCCCTCGACTGGCTTGGTAATGCTGTGATAGGCCATATCCAAGAAACCGAAGCTGAGTTGCCGCAGGCAAGCGTAGGCTGCGCCATATTGCTCCGATGCCTTTATTATCTCGACCAGTTCTTGCGGGATGTTCTCGCCAGTGAGATAATGCTTGGCAAAGCTGTCGAGATATTCGCGCTCGCTCAAGAAGTTCTCGTTGAACTGCGATGGCAGCTCCACAAAGTCGCGATACACGTTGGTGCCCGAAGTGGAGGCGTATTTACACTTCGAGAGCATGCCGTGCAAGCCATGGCCAAACTCGTGCATGAAAGTCTCGACCTCGTAGTAGGTGAGCAACGAGGGCTTGGTGTCGGTGGGACGTGTAAAGTTCATTGTGAGGGTTACAATGGGGCGCACATCGTTGCCACTGGCATCGCGATACTGCTCACGGAAGTTGGTCATCCACGCACCGCTCTGCTTGGTCTCACGGGGGAAGAAGTCGGTGTAGAGCAGAGCCACAAAGTTGCCATCATCGTCGGTCACATTATAAACCTTGACTTCGGGATGGAACACCTGTGCATCGAAGTTCTCGGTGAAGTGCAGGCCATAGAGACGTGTTGCCAAACCAAACACTCCGCCAATCACATTCTCCAGCTTGAAATAAGGCCTCAACAACTCGTCGTTGATGGAATATTTCTCTTCCTTGAGTTTATTAGAGTAATATGAGTAGTCCCAAGGCATGATAGTGAACTTCTTGCCTTCGAGCTGGCTGGCATACTTGTTGAGGTCGTCCATGTCGCTCTTTTGGGGCTTTGTGTAGGCATCCTTGAGCTGGTTGAGCATGTTGTAAACGTTGGTGGGATTCTCGGCCATCTTGTTGGCGAGCTGATAGTCGGCAAAGGTCTTGTAGCCAAGCAGGTTGGCGAGTTCAAGGCGAGTGTTGGCAATTTGCTGCATGATCTCGATGTTGTTGAACTCACCACTGGTGCACTGCGAGTTATACATCTTGTAGAGTTTCTCGCGCAAATCGCGACGTGAGCTGTACTTCATGAATGCCATGTAGCTGGGGGCGTGCAGGGTGATGAGGTATTCTCCCTCGCGGTCTTTGGCCTTGGCGGCTGCAGCGGCTGCCTCAACAGCACTCTCGGGCAGACCGTCAAGGTCGTTCTTGCTGAGCCACATCTCATATTTTGATGTCTCCTTGAGCGCATTCTGGTCAAACTTGAGAGTGAGTTGCGACAAGCGTGTTGAGAGTTCTTTATATTTATCGCGGTCGGCACCCTTGAGAGCGGCACCACTGCGCACGAATGACTCGTGGGTGTTGTAAAGAAGCATCCAGTCTTCCTTGTCATGCTTCGACTTGTCGAAATGATTGTACACATAGTCGATGCGCTGCCACAACTTCTCGTTGAGTGTCACGCTGTTGCCATGCTCGGTGATTTTAGGAGCCATGCGCTCCGAGACAGCCATGAGCGAGTCGTCGGCATTGGCCGAAAGCATGGGATAGAACACTCCCAGCACGCGGTTGAGCATCTCGCCCGAGCGCTCAAGCGCCACGATGGTGTTCTCAAAGGTGGGCGTAGCCTCCTGGTTGGCAATCGCTTCGATTTCGGCACTGTGACGCTTCATTCCCTCGATTATGGCCGGCTCATAGTCGGCAGTAGTGATGCGGTCGAAGGGTATAGCGCCGTTAGTAGTCTTAAACGGCTGGAAAAAAACATTGTCGGCACTAATCATAGTTGCAATAGAAAGTAAAAAAGAGATTGATAATAATAATTTTTTCATTCTTGACGGTAGTTTATTTAATGTTCTTGAGAGTGGCATCAAGCAGTAGAGCATAGTCGCCTGGTGCCACACCCAATTTGTTTACCATATATTTTGCGTCGGCGATATAAAGCTGGGCAAAGGCCTCCTCATCGTTGTTCTCCATGGCAAGCGACTTGCGGTATTTCTCAATCGCTTCGGCAATGCGTCCCATCGACTGCAGGAGATGGCCATAGTTGAGATAGTCTTGCGATGTGGGTGTGTCATCGTTGATTATCTTTTCATAATAATTGACTGCTTGCTCATGCTTGCCCGTGAGGAATGAGCACCAGGCAATGGGTCGCCAGGCGCGATGCTTGGCCTTGGGCATGAAGTCGGCCTTGTAATACTGATGCAGGGCATTGTCGTAGTCGCCTTTGTCAAGGTAGCAATGCCCCAGGTTCAGACACAAGTTCACACTCTGCGGCGACATCTCCAGGGCACGGTTGTAGCACTCAATGGCTTTGTCAATCTCACGCAGGCTGCGATAGCACTGTGCCATTTGCCTGGTGTTCCAGGCATCGGAACTGTCAACCAGCTCATATCTTGAATAGTTCTTTAGAGCCTCACGATACTTGCCAAGCGACTGGTAGGCATAGGCAATCTTTTGATACACATGTGGATTGGCATCATGATTGGCGACCATGCGGCGGTAAAACGTTATTGCGTCGTTGTAGAATCCGTTTTTGAAATAGAACTCGGCGATAACCGAGAGGGTAGGGGTGTCGCTCAAATATTCCTTCAAGCAGTAAACTTCGGTAAGATTGATGCTTGTGTCGAAAATTGATTTAAACTCACGACGGCGAGAATAGAGTTTGAAGAAGCGGTAAAGGTCTTGAATGTAGCGGTTGACAATGATGTCTCGCATCTTTATTACCGATTGTGCCTCCTCGCTTTGCAAATCCTGGAATTGCTCGCGTTGTGCCTCAAACTGAGAGAACATCATGTTGCGTTGCGACTCTGGGGCCGACGCTATCGACAGCAGCATCGAGTACTTGTCGCTGTCGCACAGGATGGGCATCACCTTGAAGAGGGCGGTGAGAGGATGTTTCTTCCCTCCAAAAGCGCTGGTCACTGCCGAGCAGTTGTCGTGATAGGGCAAGAACCAATTGGAAAGCGTGTTGAAGAAGGGATAGGACTTGAGTTTAGAGAATGTGGAGATGAACACGTCGCCACCTTCGAGCTGTATCTCATTGAATTCCTCGAGTTTTTTTGTTATTCCGCTCTTGTCGAGCCACTCCTGCCATTGTGGATTTTCTTCTATCTCATCGATGTTGATGGTGCCGGGCGATTTGCCTTTTATCTTGTTGAAGAGGTCGGGGCTCATCTTCTGCAACTCGGGCATGATGCCCTCGCGCATCTTGCGTGAGATGTTGTCGGTGTTGCGGCTGTGAATTAGCCTTGTGAAGATGAGCTGCATGTCGCTTGTGAATGACGGCAGCTTCTGAATCTCGTCAAGTGATGACAACAGGTCGCTGTAATAATTAATCCTGTTGCGGTAAAGGTAAAGTATTATCACAGCATTAATAAGCGCCCGCAGCTTCGGCTCATCGTCATCAATGAATGTGTAACTGTCGATGAGCAACTTGAGTTTTGGCGCATCAAAAAACTTTGTCAATCCAAGCATCAACGCCGAGAGTATCAAGCTCTTGAGATGTGATGGCAACTCGTTGTCACGAAGGGCACTGGCGAGCACGCCGATGTCGGCATTCTCAATGGGGAATGAGCTCCACACCTTGTTGAAGATGTCGCTCTCAATGGCTTCACATCGCTTGAGGATATTGATTGAAACTGTGGTGTTGATGTCGTCGGGGTTGATGAGAGCGCTTTTGCTGTGCTCGGCTTTATACTCAGTGAGCATCGCCTCAAGGCTCCTTCCTGAATATTCTTGATGTCGCAGGTAGAAAAGGTGAGTCGACTGCTCGGCAGCCAGGGCTATGACAGTTTTGTCAGTAAGCTCATAGACCTCGGCAAAGATTTGTGACAAAATGGTGTCACGTTGAGGGTCGCTAACACCTTGCGAGAGGTATTGCAGCAAGTAGCCATAGGAAGTGTCGAGACGATTAAACGCCTCTTTCATGTCCCATTGGGTAGTGCCGTCGACCATAGTCCTCAAGTGCTTGAGTGCCAGTGCCAACTGACGGTTGTCAAGATGCTCAAATATTTTATTTCGTAGTTTTGAAATCTCTGCTTTATCCATGTTGTTATTGCGTGAAGATAAAATATACAAACACTATACTGCAATTCTTGTGCAAAAATAATGAAATTAATGGAATATGACAAACTTAACGACACCTTCTCGGCTTCTTGCCACAGATTCACGCTGAAAAAATGCGATAAATGGTTTAAAAACTTTGTTTTTATTTTGCTATTATCATAGTTTGCATTAATTTTGCACTAAATTTAGCGAAACAAATAAATACAAATATTAACAAAAACCGATTATAGACATCATGGTAATCCAGCGCAAGCAATCATTGTTTCTTTTAATAGCCGCCATTTTAATGGGTATTTATGCTTTTATGCCCCAGTTGATTAATGCCCGTGGCGATGTGATAATGGGTGGCATGTGTTTAGAAGGACTTGAATCAATTCCCTTCTTCCTCAACTGCCTCATTGCTCTGTTATCGTTCATAACAATCTTCAAGTTCAAGAGCCTGAAGTTTCAAAAGACATTGTGCATTATCAACATTCTGCTCATCTTGGCTTCGCTGGCAACCATGTGTTCGATTGCTTTCTTGCAAGAAGACTGCGACCTGCTGGGAAGTCTCACTTATTACAATGTGTTGCCCATTCTAGCAATAATATTCCTGCTTCTCGCTCACAAGGGTATTTCTCACGACAGGAAACTGCTAAGGGGCAGTAGTAGAATCAGATAAGATAATTTATTTTAAACTGTTTGAGCTATGACAGCTGCATTGATCACTATCTTTGTGATTGGTTATATACTTATTGCCCTTGAGCATTCCTTAAAAATCAACAAATCCACATTCGCGCTGATAATGTGCGGTGTGTTGTGGTCGGTCTATTCATTGTGCACCCACGATGCCACAATGGAGGACGAACTGTTGATGTTCCTTGGCGAGACTTGCGAGATATTGATGTTCCTCATTGCAGCAATGACAATTGTGGAGCACATCGACCGCTATGGAGGCTTCAGCTTTATCACCGAGCACATCCATGCCAAGAACAAGCGACGCATGCTGTGGATCTTGTCAATCACCACATTCTTCATGTCGGCAGTGCTCGACAACATGACCACGACTATCATCATGATCATGATGCTGCGCCGATTGCTTCCCGACCAGAAGGAACGATGGCTCTTTGCCGGCGTACTGGTCCTTGCAGCCAACAGTGGTGGCGCGTGGTCGCCAATTGGCGACGTTACCACCATCATGCTGTGGATGGCCGATAAGGTCACTGCACTTAGCCTGATCGACAACTTGCTGCTGCCATCGATTGTCTCGGTTATTATTCCTGTGGCATTTGCCACTCACTGGATCAAGAAAGAGCCCATGCCCAAGCCCATGGCACGTCGTGAGGAAGCCATCATGATGTCGCAGGAGCATCCTCACATCAGCAAGGCAATCCTCATCTTGGGTGTAACAGGACTGCTCTTTGTGCCAGTGTTCAAGACGGTGACTCATCTCCCGCCTTACATGGGCATGATGTTGTCGCTGGGCGTCATTTGGCTGGTCACTGAGATTCTTATCACTCGCTATAAGATTGACCCCAAGCTGGGAGGACGTGTCTCGCAGGCAATGCGACACATCGACATGTCGTCGATATTGTTCTTCCTGGGCATCCTTATGAGTGTGTCGGCATTGCAACAGGCTGGCATCTTGCACGGGATTGCAGGAGCGTTGAACGATTCTATCCATGAGCCTGTGTCTATCGCCGGATTGATTGGCGTGTTGTCGTCGATTGTCGACAACGTGCCTCTGGTGGCTGCATGTATCAAGATGTTCACGGGAATGACTGGTGGCGACCCCACCTATTTGGCCTACTTCGTTGAGGACGGACTCTTCTGGCACTTGCTCACCTTCACTGCTGGCGTGGGCGGCAGCCTGCTCATCATTGGCTCGGCAGCAGGTGTTGTTGCCATGGGCATCGAGAAGATTCCTTTCTTCTGGTACTTCAAGAAGATAACTTTCATAGCTTTCCTGGGCTATCTTGCAGGAATTGCGCTTATATGGCTTGAGAACTTTGTATTAACAGCAATATAATTATTCACTGACTAAAAATACTATTACTATGATTCGATTTCTATCACTGATTACAGCAACACTGTTCTTCCTGCAGGCTATGGCAGGTTCTCTGGGAAACATCAACGGCACATACTGGCACGACGGTTATGCTTTCTTTAAAGTGAAAGAGAGTAAAGGTGTCTTGCATTTCTCGGGAGGCACGCTCCACGAGGGTGGATATGAG
The DNA here is from genome assembly GCA_900318065.1 of uncultured Prevotellaceae bacterium. Lineage (GTDB taxonomy): Bacteria > Bacteroidota > Bacteroidia > Bacteroidales > Muribaculaceae > Sodaliphilus. The sequence goes on along the minus strand of ONIY01000030.1, from coordinate 27,865 downwards.
TTTAACGTGGTGAAAGGACGAGGCGGCAAAATGGTGATTGCCTCTTCCTACGAAAATTTTGATATAATCCCATTGACTGGAAAGTCGGCGAGTGGGTCTACTATTGAGAGAAAAACTGTTGCTGTCAAGCTTTGAGGATGTGCAGATCGACCAGCTCAACAAGCAGCTCGATGGCGTGTATCACAATGCACAGGGCAAATACCTGGCGTTTAACGGTAACAATGCCATGTCGACAACTCCTTCACAAAACAAATGGGATAATTTCAAGTTCCTTTCTAGCTTTGACATACCAACCAACATTATCGAGGTGCTCAAAACCGGAAAACATTATTCGTTCGACTTCGACAAGCAGAACATAAAGCTGGATGAGGTGAAACCAGTCGACGGTGCTTCTTGGGACGACGAACCCGCAGTAGAGTCGATTACCTCCGTGAAATACGCCAAAGTGGAAGGCTTTCGCTACACCGGCAACAGTCTGTGGCCCATCACCGCTCAGGAAATCCTCCCTGCTGGTTACTTGAGCTGCTACAACATCGAGACACTGCGACTCATGCGCAACGACATCTACGCACGCCATGGCTACAAGTTCAAAGACAGCAACCTCAGCAAAATCTTCGCCGCACAAGAGTGGTACACCCCAGTCACCAGCAACGCATCAGCACTGAAACTCAACGAAATAGAACGCATCAACATCGCCCTCATCCAGAACATGGAAAAGGTCATGAAAGAGAATGAGTGATAACACCTTCCCCCTGTCGGACATAAAAAAACAATGCCCGACATGGGGAATCAATAAAAAGGATTAGCAAAGGGCATAATCCTCTTTCACTAGTCAGAATACTGCTTTTAATAAAAGGATTAGTAGTGTTGCAAATGCGGCGTCTCCATCGCCTCCAAAATATTCTTTTGCCAATAGACGACACAACGATTATTCTCAACTTATTTTGAAACATATGGGAATAGTGGCATAGAAAAAGGTATAAAATTTCGTGAACATCAAAACATACTAGATACCCAGGACTGATAAAGAATTACAACTATGGGCAAATTCAACATTGGAGATAAGGTTATAAAAATAGGCTCCACTCAACATGGAATTATTACAAGTGTGAGGTCTTCACGACGTGGCAACATATATGTTGTGCAGTTTGGTGATATAACATCAGATGAGTTTGAAAACAAACTTAAAGCTGATCAAGAGATTTATGACCCCTTTGACAGATGTGCTGCAGGTATCTTTGGTTCATATAATGAATACGCAAAGAAGAACACATCTTTTAAAATTGGCACATCAAATAATAGCACAATATCTTCTCTCAAATCCTCAAAGACACTCTTTCGAGCATATCAATTCAAACCATTGCTGAAGTTTCTAAATTCGCCTAATCGACGATTACTCATTGCTGACGAAGTTGGTTTAGGTAAAACTATAGAAGCAGGTCATATCATGCTTGAGTTAAAAGCAAGGCAAGAATTATCAAACGTTCTTATAATATGTCCAAAATCTCTTCAAAACAAATGGAGAGAAGAACTTGCTAACAAATTTGGCCTCAAATTCAAAATTTATGAAACTCAAAAGGACTTGTTGCAGGACATGAAAGAACAAAGAGTTTCTATACATGCAATAATTAATTACGAGAAAATCAGAGATATACAGACGAAATCAAATGATAATACTGAACCCAACAATATAGTTGATTATCTTAAAGAGCATAATTTCAATTTTAGTTTGGTGTTGTGCGATGAAGCACATAGAATGCGCAATAGCGGCACACAAACATATAAAGGGGCTAGAATCATAACAAGTCGAGCTGATGCAGCAATTTTTCTTACTGCTACACCAGTAATGATTCGCTACGAGGACTTATATAATTTGATGCATTTACTTGATAATACTCGTTTTTATAATTATCAGATTTTTGAAAACCGCCTTCAAGAGAATCGACCTTTTATTGAAGCATTAAGTGGCATAAACAACCACAAACCATTCGATTATATATCAAGAGAACTTGAAAATTCATCCGTTAATATCGGCTTCACCATTAATAGAAGAGAATACCGCTTTGAAAGTACGGCAGACAAGATTTTTTCTGAAAATGCAATGTACCAAGAAATCCAACGCATGTTACATGAAGAAGATACACCTAAAGCACGTGTAAGACTTCAAGGCTTGATTTCATCAATGAGCATGATGAACAATATATTCTCAAGGACAAGAAAACGTGAGGTTATAAAAGATTTATCTCAGGCAGAACGTGTGCCTCACTTGTGTAAAGTAAAGCTCAAACCAAAGGAAAGGGAAGAATTTGAGAAGGTAATAGAGGAGTATTATGACGATAATTCATACACCGATTACTGGGGAGAAGAACACCTCACACAAGGCGGTGCATTAGGTCTTGTACAAAAGAAACGTCAGGTTGCCAGTAGTGTTTTTGCATACCTAAACTCAGAAGAATCATTAAACAGAGGGATTGATGAATATCAAGACTATTCAGATGCAAAATTTGATGCACTTATTAGAATTATTACTCAAGTTTTTGAGAATGGGACGAAGAAAATTATTGTCTTTGCTCTTTTCCGTCGCACATTGAAATATTTACAAATAAGACTTAAAAAGCGAGGTTATGGCGCATTAATGATACATGGACAAATACATAATCGCTCTGAAATTCTTGATGATTTCAAGAATAATCCTGATGCACACATTCTTCTTTCTTCCGAAGTAGGCAGCGAAGGTCTAGACATGCAGTTTTGTAACTCTATGGTAAATTATGATCTTCCTTGGAATCCAATGGTTGTTGAACAACGTATAGGTCGTATTGATCGTTTTGGTCAGAAATCGCCCAAAGTAAATATTTACAATATTATTGTAGAAGATTCTATTCAAGAAGATATTTATATACGTTTATTAGAGCGAATTGGCATCTTCAAAAGTGCGATTGGCGACATGGAAGCCATCCTTGATGCCCCTTTCACGAAAGGAAGTAAAATAACAATACAAGACGTATATAATAGTCTTGAAAAAGAATTATATACAACACAATTGACAAAAGAAGAAAAATATAGGAAAATTAAAGATATTGAAATTGCAATAGCAAACGAGAAAGAAACAATAGAACGTCTTGATGAGGGTTTAAATAACGCTCTTACCAATGATGCATACTTCAAAGAGCAAATTAGCCGAATCCAAAACAATAACGCATATGTTACAGAAAAAGAGTTGTGCAATTATTTAGTTATGGCGATAAAACAAAAATTGCCAACATGTACACTTAATCAATTAGATGAACACATTTATGAGTTGCAGTTACCTTTAAGTAACCCTAAATTATTACAAAACTTCCTGTATGAAAATCAACCTTTGGATGAAGAAGCAGCTGCTGCTTTCAATATGTTTAGAAGAGATATAGAAGGGCAAACTTCAATTCGTATTACTTTTGACCAAGACACTGCATATACGAACAGCAAAGTTTATTTTTTGAATTTATATCATCCTATCATCCAGGCTTGCCATCAGTATTATTTAAGTCAAGAAGATAAGTCAAGTACATCATTCTGCTATGCACTAACAGAAGACGAGCAACTTGAAAAAGATAAGCTTTACTATCTTATTATTTATAAAGTTCGTGTTGCCAATAAAGTACACGGTGTTCCTAAGTTCACAGAAACTTTACTACCAATCTTATATGACATAAACAACAGGAAAGTTGTTAAAGACGAAGATCTTGTCGAACATATTTTTTCTCGTTCTCAAATAGACGGAAAAGAATGCAATGCACTTAATGAAGGGATGAATATGGAGCTCATCCAGGATATGCGTTTTGATTTTACTGAAGCAGTTGATAATATAATAGATAAAAGAAAGAACGAACTACTTTTACAAATCGTAGGAGATAATCAACGAACAGTTCATCAAACTAAAGATTATTATCGTTGCCGTATTGATAACTTGCAACAGAATATCAATGCATGGAAAGTTGAAGTAGAATGGCTAATGGCTAGTGATGAGAAAAGAGCAAATCAAATGCTTAGGCTTATTCACATGACAGAAGAAAATATCAGAAGATTGGAGTCCGAACGAGATACCCGACTTGAACAATTAGAAGAATCTACTCTTATAGATATATCAAAGAGTATTGTATCTTTAAATCTTGTAAATATAATCTGATATGATTACTGTTGGACTTGATTTTGGTACTCATCAAACTAAGGTTTGTATTGAGGATAGTGAAGGAGTAGAAATAAACTACTCTTTTATGAAATTTGAAGATACATATCACAGTGAATTTTACACGCTGCCATCTGTTGTAGGTGTTGATAAGAAAGGCCTTATGCACTATGGTTTCTTGAATCGAGATTTTGATGGCAGAATAGTTAAGTACTTTAAACAGAGTGCTTTTGATGCGAATGCTTCATATATAATGCCTCAAATTAATGCATGGTATTTTTCTGCATGGTATATTGCTTTCATTATTTTTGATTTAGAAAAAAAATATGGACAGCAATTTGCTATTCAAATGGGAGCGCCCACTGATAGCAGTCATGTAGAGCAGGCAAAAGAAATAACTACGAGAATCGTGTCATCTGCATACCGGTTAGTAGAGGACGTTTTTAAAAATGATAAACAACGGTTTCTATCCACAACCATGAAAGAACTGGTAGAAATGACAGTAATCGTTCCATATAGTATCGAGACAAAAAACAATTACGGTTTGTTAGTATTTCCTGAAGCATATGCTTGTCTTATGCCATTAATTAGTCAAGGCAAGTTGGAATCCGGCATGAATTTAATGATTGACATTGGAGGCGGTACTACAGACATATCATTCTTTACAATTGAAAACAATAAACCTCAAGTTTATGCTTTCTATTCCTTGAATAAAGGATTAAACTTTCTTACACATGCAGACGAAGTCAGACATTCAGGAATACACTCAAATCTAGCAAAGACAGCAAAGATTGATCAAAAAAGAAAGTTTTTTTTCATGAAAGACATTAAACATGTTTGTGGTATTATCCGTACAGAATTGTTTAAAAATCTGGAAGAAACAGATGTGCAATCTTGGAAACTAAAACAATCTCTGAAAAAAAGACCACTTATTTATAGTGGAGGAGGTAGCACATTTAATTCTCTTCGGAACCCATACGATGCATATGTAGACATCATACTTATTTCTGAACGTCAGTGGAATGGTTCAGCGATAGAAGAGTTTGATGACATTACAGATAAAAAATTATGCCCTATCCTTGCAACTGCATATGGTTTATCAGTGAGTGCAACCAATGATGACATTGTCATGAAGCCTCTAAGTGAAATTTTTGCCAAGCTGAGAGTGCAAAATAATAGTTCACATAAAGTATTTGATTCTGGAGACAAATTAAGTTTATACAGTGATTGGGATACACTAAAATAATCGTTTTATTAAAAGAATGCAATTATTTCTTATTTTGTCCTCAAATGCTCAGTTCATTTGAGGACATTCTCGTTCTTAATAGTTTGAATAAAAACCTCTTACATATTTCGAGTTAGTTCTTATTTCTCCAGCACTTTTTTGAGCCATTTGGCTGTGTGGCTTGTGGGGTGTTTTGCTACTTGGGCTGGGGTGCCTGTGGTGACTACTGTTCCGCCTCCTTCTCCTCCTTCGGGGCCGAGGTCGATGATGTGGTCGGCGCATTTTATCACGTCGAGATTGTGCTCAATAATGATGATGGTGTTGCCGCGGTCGATGAGTTGGTTGAACGACTTCATCAGGGTGTTTATGTCGTGGAAATGCAGGCCTGTGGTGGGTTCATCAAAAATGAACAATGTGTGGCTCTTTTTCTCTCCACTCAAGAAGCTCGCCAGCTTCACGCGCTGATTCTCACCGCCTGAGAGGGTCGATGACGACTGCCCCAGCTTGATGTATCCCAATCCCACATCTTGCAGCGGCTTGAGACGGTTGACAATCTTTTTCTCGTTGAGAGTGTTCTCTTGAGAGAAGAACTCTATTGCTTGATTGACAGTCATCTCCAGCACGTCATATATCGATTTGCCTCGGTATAGCACCTCGAGAGCATTGTTGCTGAACCGACGCCCATGACAAGTGTCGCAAGTGAGAGTGATGTTGGCCATAAACTGCATCTCAATGGAGATCTTTCCATCGCCCTTACATTCCTCGCACCGTCCGCCAGGTGAGTTAAAGGAAAAGAATCCAGCGTTATATCCCATTTGCTTTGCCAGCTGCTGGTTGGCGAAGAGGTGCCTGATTTCATCAAATGCCTTGAGGTAGATGGCAGGATTGCTGCGCGAAGACTTGCCAATGGGATTTTGGTCGACAAACTCCACCGCCTTGATGAGGTCGATGTCACCACCAAGCGAAGAATAGGTTCCTGGCGCTTCGGCACTCTCGCCAAGCTGGCGTGCCAGGGCACGATACAATATATCATTCACCAGAGTAGACTTGCCCGAGCCACTCACACCAGTGACAACAGTCATCACACCAATGGGGAAGCGCACGTCTATTCCCTTAAGGTTATTCTGTGCTGCACCTTTCACCTCGATGTAGTTGTTCCAGTGGCGATGGTGAGAGGGTAGTGCTATCGACATCTCACCAGTGAGATACTTGAGTGTGTAGCTGCGGTCAATTCCCTTGAGACGGTCGACAGTGCCTTGATACACCACCTCGCCTCCCAGGCGCCCGGCGTCAGGTCCCATGTCGATGATATAGTCGGCAGCGCGCATTATTTCCTCGTCATGCTCAACCACCACAACGGTGTTGCCCAGCGCCTGAAGCATCTTCAGCACATGTATCAAGCGGTCGTTGTCGCGAGGATGCAGTCCAATGCTGGGCTCGTCAAGAATGTAGATAGAGCCCACCAGTGTGCTGCCCAGCGATGTGGCCAGGTTGATGCGCTGGCTCTCGCCACCCGACAGCGTGCCCGACAGCCGGTCGAGAGTGAGGTAGGGCAGTCCCACCTCAATCAAGAACGACAGGCGGTTGTTAATCTCGGTGAGCAGTCGCTTGGCTATAGTGGCGTCTTCCTTGTCGAGCTTGATGTCCTTGAACCATTGCGCAAGCTGGTCGATGGGCATGTGCACGAGGTCGCCTATCGTCTTGCCGCTGATCTTCACATAGCTGGCATCGGCCTTTAATCTTGAGCCGTTGCACACGGGGCAAGTGGTCTTGCCACGATAACGAGCCAGCAGCACACGATACTGGATAGAGTAGGACTTGCTTTTTATAAACTCAAAGAAGCCGTCGATGCCAGGGAATTCGGCGCATCCATGCCACAACAGGTCATGTTGCTCTTGCGTCAGCTGGTAATAAGGCCTATGAATGGGGAATCCATATTTTGATGCAATCCTGATAAATGCATTCTTCCACTCGCTCATCACCTGGCCGCGCCAGCACAACACGGCATCGTCATAGATTGAGAGCGTCTTATTGGGCACAACCAGGTTCTCGTCAATGCCAATGATGTTTCCAAAGCCCTCACACGTGTCGCATGCGCCAATGGGGTTGTTGAAGTTGAACATCAGGTCGGTGGGCTCTTTGAAAGTGATGCCATCGGCCTCAAACCGCTTGGAGAACGTCTGTTCGGTGGTAGTGCCATCGGCATTGAAGATGAGCAGCAGGCACTCATCGTGTCCTTCATAGAATGCTGTGGCAATAGAATCCAGCAATCGCAGCTCATCATCATTGCTGATGGGAGCCACCATTCGGTCGACCAGCAATCGCAGCTTGCCACCCACCTCGTCTTGCTCAAGGACTTGCGAGATAGTCATGAATTTTCCATCTTGCTCCACGCGCGAATATCCGCCTTTCAGCAAGATGTCGAGTTGCTGGCTCATCTCACGGCCCTCAGGCAGAATAATGGGTGCCAAGAGAGCAAATCGCGTGCCATTGGGCAACTGCTTGATGGCGTTTATGACATCGGCAGTGGTGTGCTTCTTCACTTGCTCGCCACTCACGGGCGAGAAGGTCTTGCCAATGCGGGCAAAGAGCAGCCGCAGGTAGTCGTAAATCTCGGTCGAAGTGCCCACGGTACTGCGTGAGTTGCGGTTGTTCACCTTCTGCTCAATGGCAATAGCTGGAGGCAGACCCTTGATGAAGTCGCACTCAGGCTTCGACATGCGGCCCAGGAACTGACGGGCATAGGACGAGAGGCTCTCCACATAGCGTCGTTGCCCCTCGGCATATAGCGTGTCGAACGCCAGCGACGATTTTCCCGAGCCCGACAAGCCAGTGATTACCACAAACTTGTTGCGCGGAATCGTCACATCGATGTTCTTGAGGTTGTTAACTCTTGCTCCTTTAACTATTATCTCATTACCCTTCATTGCCTGATTTCTAAATAAGCGTTAAGCGTGCAAAGTTAGTGAAAAAAAATATTTCAGGCAATTAAGGAGCTACTAAATGAATGAAGATTATTAATTAGACATGCGGTAGTCGGTGGGAGAGATGCCCTGCGAGCGCTTGAACACACGATAGAAGCTGCTGCGGTTGGCAAATCCTGCCTCGCTGGCAATAGCGTCGATGGTGCGCTTGTTGCTCTTGTCCTCGTTGAGCAACCGCATTGCCTCGACAACGCGATACTCGTTGATATAGGTCTTGAAATTCACCTGCCTGCAAGCGCTTATCACCATCGACACCTCGCGTGCACGACCGCCAAGTCGCTCAGCTATGTCGGCCACCGAGAGGTCGCTCTTGCGATACAGTTTCTCTTCGGTCATCAGAGTGTCGATGCGCTGCATCATCTCATTGTCAATATCCTCATCTAGGCTTGCCTCCTCAACCGATGCCGTTATCGCAGTCTCTATCGACTGGAAATGAAGCACATAGTTGATGAACCTTACACCAAAGGCAGCATAGAACACAATCACTATTGCCATAAACACGATGCCCACCGCTGTGACGGGCAAGAGAGCATATAGCAGCGCCAGCACGCCCACCGCAAGTGATATGTAGAACGAGCGCTTCACCCAGTAGAGCCTGCGTGTGTCCTCATCGCTATAGAAATTGTCCATCTGCGACTCATAGAGCCTATATTCTCGGTTGAACATCAACACATAACGCACAAGCATGGCGATGTAGAATGCCATATATATCCATGACGCCCACTGTGCAACGGTGCCCGGATAGCACAGACGCAAAACAAACAGAGCGACCGAGATTACAACAATCACCGCAAGTTCCATAACCACTTGTTGCATAGGAACATAATTGATGCGGATTAAAGTAATCATTGTATATGTGAAGAGAAATGCCTGAAAACATGCTATAAACAGAATTATGGGCTGAGTAAGAGCAGCCGACTCGCTGGCGTTGAACACATTGTACTCCAGTGAGATGCACAGGGCATAGAAAAGATAGGCACCTCCCATCACATAGCGTGCCACGCGATAGTTACGAAGCGCAGCCTTGGGAGGAATATAAAGAAATATAAGACACACTGCCATACCCACCAATATGCCGGGAGCCAAAAATGCGTCAAGTAGATGATACAACTGTTCCATGTTGCAAAATTAGTGCTTTAACGCCAATTGAACAAGAAAAAAGCAAGATACCGCAACAAAAATGGTTGCACTTTTGTCAAAAATGGTTGCACTTTTGTCAATTTGGTTGCAGTTTTGCGAATTGCAACCAAGTTTGCTTTATTTATCAAACTTTTTTATAATTATTTATTGTAATTTTGAATGTTTAAAAGACTTTGAATAATAACTTTAAACTAAAAAATATGAAGAAATTTCTATCTTTTATTGTTTTGGCCTTATTCTGCTTGCTAACCGCACAGGCGCTGCCATTTGTGACCACACCCGGTGCAACCACCTATCCCATCCACTGGTATTACTTGAAAATCAATGGAGTTTACCTTTTAGGCACATCGGGTGGGACTGTTTCGGGTATCACAGAAATTGACACTGAGAGTGACTACTACGACTGGTCACTGTGGTGTTTCGTAGCCACAAACTCTGGAAAGATTTATATCTACAACAAGGCACAAAAACAGTACATGTACAAAGGCTACTTTCTAAATCCCTACTACAGCAATTCAAACAACTATGTTGAAGAGGGAAGCGGAAACAGTTTCTACATCTGCTATAATGATGCCGGCGAGAAATGGTATATCGACTATGGCGATGGTAGTGGTTTCGACATCACATCATGGCCAGAACACCCGGTCATCGCTATCGAAGCATTGGTAGAAGACTATATCGATTCAGGGGCAGAGATTGTTTTTTCCGACCTTGAGGTATATGCCGACCACTGCACTTTTGGATATGATGTGATTAACAATGTGTATGGATGTGAGTATTTTCTCTATGTCAATGGGCAACTTGTGGGAGGAAATTCTTACTCGGTTCAGCGCACCAGTCAAGCGCAGACACTCGAAGCCGAAGCACACGTGACATTTAGCGCCAATCCCAGAATCAGGGAACTTGTCGCAACCAAGACCTACGTGATTCCTGCTCTGGCAAATGTGCCTGGCGACGTGAATGGCGATGGCAATGTGACGTCGGCCGACGTGACAGCGATCTACAACTTGCTGCTCAACAACGACGACAGCGCTATCGTCAACGGTGACCAGAACGGAGACGGAGACATCACCGCTGCCGATGTCACATCGGTCTACAATTTCCTGCTGGGAAGTAAATAAAACTATGACATCTGCTCTGAAGAGAACTGTTGACTCATTTTTTGTTTATATTCTTGTAGTACCTATATTTCTGAAATTTAAAATTATATGAAAAAAATTATTTTTATACTTGCTTTGTTTTTGGGTACAGCAGTTGCTCACGCTTTGCCATTTACGCCCACCAGCGATCCCGCGCTCATAAACACCTCATGGTATTTTATCAAGAGCGATGGTTTCTACTTGATTGCCACAGGCGATGGTTTCGAAACCGACTTCATAAGTTCACCAAGTGCCGCCAACGACTATCACATTTGGTGCTTTGTGGGTGATGAGGAAAGCGGTTATCGTGTTTATAATAAGGGGTTAGGACTGTATCTTGGACTTGGAACTTTTCATGCTGCCAATGCCGATGTTGATGACGGTGAGTACATCCATGTTGAATACCAAGATGAGACCTATTTCAACCTGAGATATGATTATCTCTCGACCTACTACTTGTTCATGCATGCCTACACCGACCAGTATGGCACGATGAGATACATTGACATCTCCCCCTGGCCCATGGCACCGTTCAGCGTTGACCCCGCCATCACATGGACACGACATGACACCAATGGAGTGGGGTATAGTTATGTTGAAGGTGGTGAAGCATTGACCGACGATGAAACTGCCAGCAACCTGTGTGACGACAATGCCTTGACGAAATATTATGGCAATGCCTCCAACTGCTGGGTCACCATAAAGTCGAGCGATGATGTGGCTGTGGGTCAGTACAGCATTGTCACCACCGGTGACACTCGCCAATACTACGGGCGCTCTTTGCGTAGCTGGAAACTGCAGGGCTCGAATGATAATGTCAACTGGGAAGACATTGATGTGCGCAACGATTTCCCGATGCCCTTTGAGGATCAAGCCGAGGTTGTGATAAAAATTAATGACACTCGCAAGTTCAGCTTCTTCAAGTTCACATGTACACAGGGAGCTGGTAATGTTGTGCAACTTAGCGAGGTGTGGATCAATGAAGAATCGCACGACTCATGGACTGAGGTCTCTACACAAGACAATAGCTGCGGATATCCACAGGTGAGAGTGATGAAATGCAACAAGTGCAACGTCTCACGCACCGAGCTCATCGAGCCAAGCACAAGTCACAATTATACCGATGGCGTGTGCGCAGGATGTGGAATCAATGAGCATGAAACCATGTTACTCTACAACGGCCAGAGGTTAGCACCTTATTACGTCAAGGCACTTCACGCATCACTCGGCAGTGATGGCACCTGGCCATCGCCGCCTGCAGGATGGAACGAGGTAGACTATGACGACAGTGACTGGATTGACCTGGCTTTACCCACTGCAAGTCCCGACCACAGCAATGGCCCATTCTATTTATTGCAATATAATTCCCACTGGTATGGTGAGTACAACTGCTACTGGATGCGCCGCACCTTCAATCTCGAGAGAGTGAATACAGGCGACAGTTTCATCCTTCATTGCGTTCACGACGACAATATGGTGGTATATGTCAATGGCCAGCAGGTGATAAATGCCGAGGGATGGACTGCTAACGCCAGCACCTGGGACAATTCTTATGACTCATTCGTCATTCCAGCCTCGGCTTTCACGGTAGGAGAGAATGTCTTGGCTATCTATATGCAGCAAAACTGGGGTGGAGCCTACTTCGACTGCGACCTTAGACTGAAAAGGGCGGTTGTTGCAGGCGATGTCAATGGCGACGGTGACGTCACTTCGGCCGACATAACCGCACTCTATGGAGTGCTGCTGAGCAACGATTACAGCTCAATCGTCAACGGCGACCAGGATGGCGACGGCAATATCACATCGGGCGACGTAACGGCTGTCTACAGCATCCTCCTGGGCAGCAACGAGCCTGTAGAACACACCTATGTGGACTTGGGGCTTCCCTCAGGCACGTTGTGGGCAACGACCAACGTTGGCGCGACAAGTCCCGAGGGCTTTGGCAACTACTTCGCTTGGGGCGAGACGTCACCCAAAAGCACCTACTCTTGGGGCAATTACCGTTGGTGCAATGGCACAAATTCTTCATTGACAAAATATAGCACTAACAGCGCCTTGGGCATTCAGGACAACAAGGTAGTGCTTGACACCGAAGATGACGCTGCCACCCAGAATTGGGGCGCCGAGTGGCAAATGCCGTCCCATGACCAAGTAGAAGAGCTGTGCAACGAATGCATAATAGAGCGGACAACACTCAACGGTGTCAATGGCAGGCTGTTTACCAGCAAGCATAATGGTTCTACTCTGTTTATGCCCACTGCTGGCCACTACGACGGAGACAATCTTGTGGTAAATGGCGTCAGCGGTTACTACTGGACACGAGATCTTTATACATCTAATTGTATTCTTGCATGGATCTTGAGTGTTACCACCAACTCTTCAAGTAGTGGCAGTCGCTACAAAGGCTACAGTGTGAGACCAGTGCGTAAGCAATAGAAATGATTCAGCCACACTCGCCTAAAGCAACCATTGCTCATGCTGCCCATTTGGGTGCCAATTTGCATTACAATCTAAATTTATCAATACATTTTAAATCAATCTATTATGAAACATTTACTCAAATCATTACTCGTCATCGCCATTTGCGCGATGCCAGTTGCCGCAATGGCTCAGCCTGAGTCATGCTCTGTGAAACCTGCTGGTGCTAAGGCCACCATCAAGGACTTTGCCCGTGCTTATTGCTCGCAGTTTGACCAAGGAAGTTTTGAGCATCAGGCGCTTGCCGCGTTCAACAAGGGCAACTCAAAAAACTGTGTTGTCGACACCAAGAATGGCTATGTGAAGTACTCGACAAAGATTGCCGACGGCTCGGTTGAGACTCTCGAGATGTGCTTCTGGAACTGCGACAACAAGAACGAGAAACTTGTGGCTGTGAACCAGGTGAGCAACGGAATGGGATTTGACGAGAGCTTCCTCAACTTCTATCGCTACAACGTGAAAACCAAGGTGATGAAACTCATAGATGCTCCGTTCGACCGTGAGCCACAGCCAGTTGACATGCTCAACAAGGCTAAAGCCAGCAAGAAAGTGACTAACGAGGTTAAGAGTGCCGACAATGAGGATGCCAACAAGTACATGCCTTGCTACAAACTGCCACAGGTGGGCAAAGACATCACCTTCCGCATGGCCGACCCCACTGCAGTGCCCAAAACGATGCAACGCACTGGCACAATAAAGTGGAACGGCTCTTCGTTCAACATTAAATAATCCGTTTTTTTTAAATTATTGACTACACTATGAAGAAAATATTATTTTTGGCACTTATGATGGTGTCTATGATATCTGTTCAGGCTCAATACTTGACAGAAACCGCATGGTCTACTATGGTTCCCGGTGACCAAGAACTTGAGATGGTGCTCAACTTTGAAGATGATGGCGAATGCTATGTCATCCTCACTACCGAAGAATTCCAGGAGTTACAGGCAGGAATGAGCATGATTATCCGCTCATCGCTGGCGGTTCCTGGTATTTATAACCAAGACGGACGCGACATCACCTTAAGTTTCAACAAGAGAAAGGCTGAGTTCTCCTATGACATTGATATTAATGGAGCCGATCGACAGGCTAAGTCGCTGTTTAAATCAATGATTGAGCCCGAACTCCAAAAGCATGAGCCCGAGATGAGAGAGCAAATGCTCCTCTTGGTTCCTCCTTTCATGGACAACATGAAGGTGATTTCGGTAAGCAAGGAGAAACTCATCCTTAGGGACAACAACGGTGAGAAATTGACTTTCTATCCAACCGCTAAGGGATAATCAACTGTTTTTTGCAACACCCTCAGATGAGGGAATGACCACCGTTTGCAACAGCCTCTTCGGCACTGTAAGTAAGCATTTTAAAACTATAATAATTTAAAATATAATCAATGACTATGAAAAGTAAAAGCACTATTTTTGCCTGCTTGATTTGTCTGATGGCAATTCTCGGCACAAACAAAGCATCGGCTCAATTAGCCAAAGGTTATTATTATGTGCATGTAGCTTTAGACACACATTATTGCCTTGACTTGCATAAAGCCATTGTGCAGGATGGCCGCAATATCCAGCTTTATAGGTCTAATGGGACACAAGCCCAGCATTGGTATTTCCAGCCAAACAGCGACGGCACATATTTCATTCGCTCGGCAATGAATACCGACTATGTGCTTGACGTAAAAAAAGGCATAGTTCAGAATGGTTCTAACATTCAGCTTTACCACTTTAATGGCACAAAAGCACAGAGATGGTTCTTAGAACCAGCCGGCAATGGATATTTCTATATTCAGTCGGCACTCAATCCCGAGTATGTGATAGACTTGGAAAAGGGTAGCATTGTCAATGGCCAGAATATAATACTTTGGCGCAATAAAGGTGGCAAAAATCAGAAGTGGAAAATCAATAGATAACACACATTATTTGTAACCGAAAAAATGAAAAAAGCATTCTCTTTTATCATTATGGCCGTAGTGGCTTTATTGCCACTACACGCCATTGCTCAAGGCAAGTTGCAGCCCAAGACCGACAAACGTGGTTTTTACAACATTGTTGATTGCCCCACCTCGCTATCTTTCATTAAAGCCTCTAGTGAGGAGCAGGACGATGGCAACTACAAGGTGAACATTTATCGTGGAAGGGAGCTGGCGCAAACCTTTAGTTTCGAAGTAACAAGTGGCGACCTCTACTATCTTGACGCCAATTTCGATGGCAACATGGATATTCTGGTTGGTCCAGCTGCTTCTCGCAATTACAGCACAATCCTGCTATGGGATGACAACAAGGGTGAGTTTGTGCCCATGGAAGGTAACCCTCTCAACGGCAACTTCCTGGTAAATCCAGGCAAGAAGTTCCTCGTGGGCCAGGGCTCAGGCAGCTATTGCTCGGAGTATTACACTCGATATACCTGGCAAGGTAATCGCCTGGTTGCCACCGAGTCATTAATCGAGATTACCGACCCTAAGGCCTACCGTGAGTATGGCGTCAAGCGTCGCTACACAGTTGTCGAAGGCGATAATTTCGACAATGTTGCTGCCAACAAGAAAATTGAGACCAACAAGAAATCGCAACTCCCAGCCCAATGGCGCACTATCCTTGCATCGTATGGGATGTGAATAAGAACATCAATATCAACCAATTAAAGACATTATTTTGTTATGAAGAAAACAATATTCAGCATTGTTGTGGCAACATTGGCACTAATGCCAATGCATGTTTTTGCTCAAGGTCTTAAGGCTAGTGGTAACGATGCTGCAAGCGTTGTTCCCACTGGATGGGAGTCAACATTCAAGACTGGCGACCTTAACGGCGACGGCATTGCCGACCTTGCTATCATCGCAACTCCTTGCGACAAAGAGAAGATGAAGACTCGCGACGACGGCTTCGTTTACAACTTCAACCAACCCGTGCTCGCCATCTACTGGGGGCAGAAAGATGGCAGTTTCAAGCTCTTCAAGCAGTATGACGACGTGATACCGGCACGCGAAGACGAGTTCCTTAGCATCACTCCGTCGCTTGACATCAACAAGAAAGGCGCGCTGGAGATCTCGCTGGAATTCTTTGCTACTGCAGGAAGCTGGACCCAGCCCACCACAACTCATGTGTTCCGCTATCAGAACGGAGACTTCAAGCTCATTGGCAAAGACGTGTTTGAATATGAGCGCAACACCGGCAAGACGGTAGAGACAAGCGATAACTATCTCACCCGCAGGCGCACTGTCATCACTTCACGCATCGACAGCAAGAAATCGACCACTAAGCGCTCACGCTTGCGCAAGGCTAGCTTAAAGTCACTGGGATTCCCACTCGACGAGTGATAGATTGACTATTCACTCACAGCACGACAATGGGAAGATTTTTCTTCCCTATTATATCAAGAGGGTGTTGCATTAGCTAGTCTAAAACGCAACACCCTCCTCTTTGTGAAAGATGAGCAGAAGAACTGTGAATGATATTTTTTGTAAAAAAAACCTAAAAACGATACACTTTATAATTAAAAGTGCTATATTTGTAATCGAGAAATAAAAGAAATCGTTTTATTAACCCCTAAAATATTAATAGAAATGAAACCAGTTCACATTATTTTAGCAGTATTGAGCGGTGCACTTGCAGGTGCCGCTGTTGGTTTGCTCTTTGCTCCCGCCAAGGGTGCTGACACTCGCAGCAAGATTGCCGATATCCTCAAGAAGAACGGCATCAACCTCAAGGACCAGGAGATGGACGAACTCATCGACGACATCACTAAGGAAATCAAAGAAGAGTAATACCGCGCTCAACGCAAGTAATTACTTCTCAGTCAATTAGTATTTACACACACAAAACATCAAAGAATATGAGAGACTTGAAATCATTAAGCTTGTTATATGCTTTCATGGGTGGAGCCATCTTGGGCTGTGGCCTGGCATTGCTCTATGCACCCGAGTCGGGAAAAGACCTGCGCACTCGCATCAAAGAGATGCTCAAGAAAAAAGGCATCGACTTCAGCGACGACGAGGTAGAGCAACTCGTGAACCAGATTAGCGCTCAAATTGAGCAATAATTCAGTTAACTAACCACTCATTGTCATCAAGCGGCACTCATTCTTCCCACAGCCACGGGTTGTGGGAAGGGTGTGTGACTTGATGGTTGTAATAAATTGTCCTATGGAAGACAAGAATTTCAAAGAACTGATCACCCAACTTAAAGACGCCGCAAAGCTTGAGATACAGTACGGCAATCTCACGTTGGCCGAGAAACTCTCGGTTCTGCTGTCGCAAATGTGCATCGTGTTTGTGATGATCTTGTTTGCGGCTTTCATCCTCTTCATGCTGCTGTGGGGGCTTGAGAGCTGGCTCACGCAAGTGAGTGGCAGCCTGTGGGTTGGGGTGCTAGGGTCGATAGCAGTGCTGGTGGTGCTGTTCTTGATTCTTTATGGTTTCCGCAAGGCACTGGTGATAAACCCAGTAACCCGCTTTGTCACCAAACTATTATTAAAACCCGAAGAATAAAAGACTATGGATTCTATTAGTGATAATACATTAAACACCCAGCCAGCACAGTGGAATGGCTTGACCATGGACGAGCTCAGGATGCGCCGTGCCAAGATGCTGGTTCGTCGTGAAGTGAAGAGAGCAACACTGATACACCAGTTGGAGACTAAGCGCGACGAGGTGTCGAGAAATGGAGTGCGCAGCCTACTGTTTACTCCCAGTACTGTTGCAGGTCTCAAGAAGGCCGACTATGCCTTCCTGGGCTATAAGGCAATCATGCTTCTTGTGAGATTATACACCCGTCGCAAGCGCCGTTGACACAATTTCCTCACCAGAGCGTTGTTAACGCAACAATGGCAACAAAATTGCATTTTTTTAAAGAAATATTTTGCTGTTTATCAAAAAATATATAATTTTGCCACGCAACCATTAGAGAAAATGGTAAAATAATCAACGAATTAATTGAGTATTAACATAAAACGGAACGCCTATTGACAAGACCATTACTTTATTAACCAACACACATAAGAGTAATGACAAAAGTAACTGACGTAAGCGATGATAGATTAATCGCTAAGTATGTCGAAGGTGATAATGAGGCTTTTGATGCGCTGATAGAGCGCCACAAAAACCGCATCTTTAATTACATCTTACATTCAGTAAAAGACGTGGACTTGGCAAATGATATTTTCCAAGAGACCTTTGTTAAGGCTATTATGACAATAAAACAAGGGCGATATGTGGAGAATGGTCATTTCCCAGCATGGATTACACGCATTGCCCATAACCTTATCATTGACTTCTTCCGCCAGGAAAAGTCGGAAAATGTCCAGTCGAGCGACTCCTGCGAAGTAGACATCTTAAACCGCAAGGAGTTGAGCGAGGCAACTATCGAAGACGATATAATCATCGACCAGATTCATAACGATGTTCGACGCCTGGTAACGGCACTGCCCGACAACCAGCGCGAGGTGCTGCTCATGCGTTACTACAAGAACATGAGCTTCAAGGAAATTGCCGATCACACCCACGTGAGCATCAACACAGCACTCGGTCGCATGCGCTATGCCATCCTCAACATGCGCCGCCTGGCAATAGAGAACAATATCGTCCTCACTGTGTAATCCCATTCCTTCATAATACACAACAACTGATAATGTTGCCATCGACACATGAGTTGATGGCAACATTTTATCTAACACTAATAATTATTTCCTCCTCAATGACAAAAAGAAAGCACCTCACCAGTTGTGAGATGCTTTCTTCAAGAGGTCGCTAGCGGACTCGAACCGCTGTGCCCGGTTTTGCAGACCGGTGACTAAACCACTCATCCAAGCGACCATTTTCTTTTTTGCGACTGCAAAGATAAGTCTTTTTTATGAACTGTGCAAGACATTGAAGTGTTTTTTTGAAAAAATCAAGTAATTGAAAGTTCATAATTGCCCTTCTTTGGGCAATCTTTGGGGTAACTTTTAGGTAACTATTATGGCATGTTCAGTAAAAAAGGCAAATATCTCAGTAATAATGATAATAGTTGGCTTGAAAAATATTTGTAATTTTGCAAAAAAGAGAAAACCATTAAAACAAGACTTTATGTTAGGAAACTTCATTTACAGCAATCCCACCAAGCTTTACTTTGGTGAAGAGGTGATTAAGAACCTTAGTGAGGAATTGAAGAATTATGGTCCCCGTGTGCTGCTCACCTACGGTGGCGGCAGCATCAAGCGCAACGGCATCTATGACGACGTTATGACCGCGTTGAAAGCAACAGGCAAAGAGGTTATTGAACTTCCTGGCGTGATGCCAAACCCCACAGCGCAAAAGTTGCGTGAAGGCGCTAAGATCGCTCGCGAGAATGATGTCGACCTTATTCTCGCCGTGGGTGGAGGCTCGACCATCGACTACAGCAAGGGCGTGAGCGTGTCGGCTTGGTGCGACGAGGACCCCTGGGAGAAATATTACCTTCGTCAGGAGGAACCATCGTGCAAGATAATTCCCGTGGGCTCGGTTCTCACTATGGTGGGAACAGGCAGTGAGATGAATGGCGGCAGTGTGATCACTAATCATGAGCAAAAACTCAAGATAGGCAAGGTGTTTGGCGACAACGTGATGCCCAAGTTCTCGATTCTAAACCCCAAGTACACATTCACTGTTCCACAGCGACAGATGGTTGCCGGCATCTACGATATCATGTGCCACATCCTTGAGCAGTACCTCAGTGACCACGATGACAACACTACCGACTACATCGCCGAGGGTCTCATGCGCTCGCTCATCCACAGCAGCCGCATTGCAGTGAAGAATCCACAGGACTACGAGGCTCGCAGCAACATCATGTGGACAGCAACATGGGCGCTCAACACATTGCTCAAGATGGGCAAATCGACCGACTGGATGGTTCACATGATAGGCCAGGCAATTGGTGCCTACACCGATGCCACCCATGGCATGACTCTGAGTGCTGTGAGCATTGCCTATTATCGCCACATTTTGGATGGTGGTGTAGCTAAGTTTGCACGCTGGGCACAGGCAGTGTGGGGCATTTCGGCCGATGGTAAGACCGAGCGGGAGTTGGCTCTCGCCTCGCTCGATGCTCTCGAAGGCTGGATGAAGGAGATAGGCGTTGCCACCGAGATCACTTCGCTGGGCGTTACCGAGGATATGCTCGAGGGCATTGCCCAAGCCACTATCATCCTTAATGGTGGCTACAAAGTGCTTGACCACGATGAGGTTATTGAAATTCTTAAAGAAAGCATGTAATAATAACCATTTAATTTGTTTACAATGAAACGCTTAACAACAATTTTGTCGGTTGCCGTTGCTATAGCGCTTTGCGCATGCGCAGGCAACAAATCGCAGCAAGACAGCCAACAAAGCAACACTGAAAACATGGAAAAGAAGACAACATTGGTAGCCTATTTCTCGGCTACAGGAACAACCAAGGCTGCTGCCGAAAAACTCGCACAGGCAGTAGATGCCGACTTGCATGAGATTCAACCCGAGCAGCCCTATACCGATGCCGACCTTGACTGGCACAACCAGCAAAGCCGCAGCTCGGTGGAGATGAAGGACAAGAGCAGCCGCCCTGCAATCAAGAACAAGGTGGAGAACATGGACCAGTACACAACAGTCTACATTGGTTATCCCATCTGGTGGTACATTGCTCCTACCATTATCAACACTTTTGTTGAGCAGTACAATCTTGAAGGCAAGACTGTTATCCCATTCTTCACCTCGGGTGGCAGTGGGGCAGGCGAGACAATGAAATATCTCACCCCTTCGGCTCCTAAAGCCAACTGGAAAGAGCCTATCAACCTCACTGGCAAGAGTAAGGGAGAGATTGAGAAATTGGTGAAGTAATTTGTTTAAGACATTGAAGGGCAATTTACAAGGTTGTTTATTGCCCTTCTTTCTTTTTTATACCGGTAATAATTATTCTTAATAAAGAAGAAACATTATCTTTTTGTCGTTAATTGTCATTCAGAGTCCTATGGAACTAATCAACGACTTACATAGGCTGCAGCAAGTGGTTGCCACCAGCCTGCTTTGTTTGCTATACATCCGGTACCATAGTCCGTGCCAGAGGTCGACAGCTGGAAAAGATGAGCCCGCGGCAGTGGTGAGTGCCTCGGACTGGAAGGGCTCGCCTTCCTTTTGATAAAGTCTGCCATGATAGCGCATTTCGTTGTCCATGCGAATGAGAAACTCCTCGGTGATAGTTCTTGTTTCCATATTATGTTGTGTTTTCGGTTAAAAATTCTGGGAGCAAAGGTAAAACCATGGTGAGGTGGAAAACAATATCAAAAAATCAGGAGACGCTGATGGATGTAAGTGGCTGAGAATAATGGGGATGGCATTGTGCGCTGGTGGTGTGGCACAATACTGGATATCGGCTGCAACTGATGGCAGATGGTTGATTGACAGTAATTTATGGGTGAATATGGAGTGTGATTTTTTAATGGTGTTTTTTGGCATTTTATTCGAGCATACTACCCTCGGCCCCTTATACCCAAGAGGTGCTTGCACTGTCGTGAGGGTTGCTGGAATTTTGATGATTGGGTTAACGTTATTTATTTTTCTATTAAGATGTTTTTTTATTAAATAATTGTGATTAAATTTGCATTGTTGAATTCATTGATAACATAATCAATGATGTTTCCTAATTGAAATCAATTTTTTATTAACCAATATAATTGTGATGTTATGAGAAACAATTACGTAATTATATTGCTGCTTGTGATGATGCTGGGCAATGTGGCTCATTCACAAGAGATGGACATGAGCAAGCTCTCTCAAGGCGTTGTTACTGTTATGGAGAAATATCGTGACAATCAAGCTAAATGGCTTGACAGTAACACTCAGCCAAGAAAACTCATGGCACTGATGTCGCTGAGTGAACCAAGCCTGCGAAGTGGGTTCCTGGCCGACTATGGTATTGAAGTTGTTGATAGCATAGGGAGGGTGTACATAGTGAATGCCCCCCTGAGCAGCATTTCTAAGTTGTCGCTTGACGAGCGAGTGGAACGCATTGAAGCCGAGTCCATGCCACGACCAGCAATGGATGTGACACCAGTGCAGGTGAATGCGAGCAACATCTATGCTGGCGTGGAGTTGCCTCAAGCCTATACTGGAAATGGGGTGGTGGCTGGCGTGTTTGACTCATGTTTCGACTTCACTCATCCAGCGTTTCTTGATGAAGAAGGCAATACTCGAGTGAAGTACTACTATGATTTCCACTGGCCTAACGAAGATGGCAGCTTCGGTCATGCTCTTGAAACAGAGCAAGAAATAATGGACTATGCACACTCGCAGCACACCTACGAGGGCATTCATGGCACCCATGTGATGGGCATCATGGCTGGTGGAGCCGTTGAAGGCAAGTATCAAGGTATGGCCCCCGAGGTCGACATCTATGCCGTTGATTTCAACTCGATGCGTGAGCAGTTTGAAAACACACTTGACCCCAGCTCGGCAGTTGCTGTGCTTGGTTTCAAGTACATCTTCGATCGTGCAGAGAGTGAGGGCAAGCCATGTGTTATCAACTTTAGCAGTTGCGAGAGCATCACCATTGCCCGCCAGCGCATACTCGAGGGCGAGGCATTGCAGGAACTCACAGGTCCTGGACGCATTATCGTGGCTGGAGCCGGAAACATGGGCACCAATAAGTGCTACATGATAAAGCCCGAGGGCACTCAAGCCGTTGGCACTGGCATCAACTATGGCATTGGTGGTGGTGGAACAATCGATATGGACATCGTCACGGAGGGCAACCAGCAAGTGAGATTTGACTTCCTTGGCATGAAATTATCGGGTGGTCCAATTGAAGGGACAATAATTTTTAATACCGACAGTGTGGCAGCACTTGCCCCCGAACCTTGTGTGCTTAACACAACAGTGAGCCTGGGTGCTGTGAAACTTACCATCACTAAGACTGATTATAACGACCCCCGCGGCAATGTCTATCACGTTAAGGGCGAGATGCCTCACATTGCTTACCTGCTGCTGTGTGGTGCTGCATGCCTGGTCAATGGCGATGGGCCAGCTTGGGTCTACAGTGACTTGTTCTTGAGCCCGATGGCCGACGTGACTGGCAATTCACTTTATAGTTGCGCCCAAGATGGCTATACCATGGCATGGCCTGCAACGCTCAATAACATCATTGCCGTTGGAGCAACGGGTTACAAGAACACGGTAGTAAATATCGATGGCAATGAGAATACCGACGTGCTCATCTTTGCGCCCGATCAAACTGGCTATTTAGCCAAGTTCTCCTCGACGGGGCCCACCTTTGATGGCACTATCAAGCCCGACGTGGTTGCGCCTGGAATGAACATTATTGCACCCTACAACAGCTTCTTGTCGACCTTTGATAGCGACCGCAAGAGCTTGGTCGATCATGTGGTGTATAACGGAAAGGACTATTATTATCTGGCCGAATCGGGTACCTCTATGTCATGTCCTGTTGTTGCTGGTATTGTAGCATTGTGGTTGCAGGCAAATCCCGAGCTCACTCCCGCCGATATTGTTGAGATCATTGCCGCCACGAGCACTAAGCCTGAGCCATCAATGAGTTATCCTAACAACACCTATGGTCATGGCCAAATTGACGCTTATGCTGGATTGCTCTATGTGCTGGGGACATTGAACACGATTCCCACCTTGAGCGACCATCAACCAGCCGCGGCTCGATTTAAACTCAATGGCAGGATGCTCAATGTTGAGATTGATGCCACCAAGGCCGCCAGAGCCGAGCTCGTTGTGTATGATCTCAGTGGCGCTGCAGTGGCGAGGGCTACTGGCTGCTCAATAAATCTGTCGTCGCTGCCATCGGGAGTTTATGCTGTTCAACTGAATACTAATGATAAGTCAACCACTGGTTCAACACTCATTCGCCTATGAAACTTAGAGTAGCATTAGCAATAATGCTTTGCGTCTCGCTACAGACAGCGATGGCGCACAATAACTTCAGCATTAAGAAGGCACAAAGCGGTGCTACTGTGCTTCAAAACCGCCAAGGACGCGTGATAGCCTATATGAGCGACCCAATCGACAGGTCAAATCCTGGGTTGAACTGGTGGCTCAGCAGTGTGGAACGATTGCCAGCAAAAGCAATGGTTGGCATCAAGACCACGACACCTGCATCACTGGGATTTCCAAGCAGGTGCGAACCCCTGCTGACAACCAATTGGGGACAAGATGCTCCCTATAGCTGGATGTGTCCTGAGCCTGGCTATCTTCCATGGGCTGGCTATAGGCCCGATGTGCCTCATTGCCCCACTGGATGTGTGGCAACAGCCACTGCTCAAATCATGAAATACTTTGGGTATCCATTGCATGGAACAGGAACCAGCTCGGTTAATCCCGAGCAGCAAGAAGGCACAACAGTGTATACTGTCGACCATTCGCTGGCTACCTATCGCTGGGACCTGATGCTCGACGATTATGTGGAAGGCGAATACACTACCGAGCAGGCTCAAGCTGTTGCCGAGCTTTGCTATCATGTGGGTGTGGCCTCGTTGATGGGATATCGCGAAGATGCTTCGGCGACCGACAATTACTATGCTATCTTAGCTCTGCAAGAGCATTTTGGCTATGCAACCGAGGGTGTTGAGAGTGTTGACCGGAACAACTATAGTGAGAGCGATTGGATGAAAATGGTTTATACTGAACTGAGCGAAGGCAGGCCAATCCTGTATGAGGCTTTGGGAATTGACCTCGGCAATTATGGAATTTATGGTCACTCATTTGTCATCGATGGTTACGATGAGGCTGGTTTGGTTCATGTTAACTGGGGGTGGTACGGAAGGCACAATGGCTTCTACGATATTGCGTTGCTCAATCCCATAGACCTGCAGTTTGATGCTTATCAGATGATGGCTACAGGAATCAGACCTAAAAGCATCGTTGGTGATGTTGACGGCGATGGGACAGTGACCGCTGCCGATATAACCGCCATCTACAACTACCTGCTCAGTAATGACACTACATTCCTCTCGACTAGTGATGTTGACGGCGATGGCACGGTTACAAGTGCCGATGTGACTCTTATCTATAATATTTTGCTTGGTAACTAAATGATTATTTAGACTATGAAAGATTTCAGATTATTGATGTTGGTTGTGGTGGCTGCGCTGGTGATGCCGGTTCAGGCCGCAAGGCGTAGTGAGATGCAGATGCGTGCCGCAGCAACCCATGTGCTCAAGGCCAAGCGGCCAATGGAACGAGTGGCAGTGAGCGAGCACATGACTGCCTATAACCAGCGTGGTGGGGGATTTGCCCTGATCTCGACCGATGACAAAGCTCCTGCTGTGCTGGCCTACTCGATGGAAGGTTCATTTGAGACGACAACCAGTAATCCCGGCTTCAACTGGTGGCTGCGTGCCGTCAAGAGGGCAAGCCTGAAAGAGACCACTAAACCCGACCCGTCGCGGTTCAAGCCATGGGTTGAACCGCTCACCACAACCAAGTGGGGGCAGAATGAACCATTCCGCTACATGTGCCCATTCCTGCAATATGACCCCGACTTGAGCCACTATGGAGTGTATATTCCTGACTCTACTCACAACGCAGTGGGGTGTGGCCCGGCAGCAATGGCTCAGCTGATGAAATATTACAATTATCCCAAGCATGGCAAGGGGAGTGCATCGGTGGTAGTGAAATATGACCAAGCTAACGTGATGCTGAGTGTGGATTTAGAGAACACCACCTACGAGTGGGGAAAGATGCTTGACGACTATAGCGGAGACTATACCGATGAGAACGGCAAGGCTGCTGCCGAGCTGTGCTATCATGCTGCTGTTGCTGCTCAGGCTAACTGGAACAGCCTGGGGGGTGGCACATTTGACGAGAACATCCTTAGTGCCATGATCAACAATTTCAGATATAACCCATCGGCCCAAGTGCTTAATCGTCCGCTCTATGACGAGCCTGCATGGATGGAGATGATTTATCGCATGCTAAGTGATGGGCACCCGGTGCTATATTCGGGCAAGGACATAAACTTTGAGGTGGGAATCCTCGTGGGCCACAATTTCATCATCGACGGCTACGACGAGAACGGACTCGTGCATGTGAACTGGGGATGGCATGGGCAGCAAGACGGTTACTTCGACATAGCCACACTGCAGGTGGGCAGGCTGTCGTTTGACGACTGGCAGGGCATGTACCTCGACCTTTATCCCACCGAGCAAGTGCTCACTGGCGATGTGAATTGCGACGGCTCGGTAACAGCAACCGACGTTACCGCCCTCTATGAGTATCTGCTTAATAGCGACACCACATTCCTCTCGACAAGCGATGTTGATGGCGATGGCACGGTAACAAGTGCCGATGTCACAAAGATTTATGACATTTTGCTTGGAATATGAGCAAAAAAGCTCAAGTGCTGCACCAATAGCAGCTACGGCTACAACGGCTTAGTGGATAACAAGAACGAGCTTGGCTCCGAGAACGATGCCACTACTGCCAGGGCGGTTTGGGTTACATGCAATGGCAGCGGTCGAAGCGTGCGGGCGGTGCGCGTGCCGCAGAATTAGAGCCCTTCTCCCAAAAAAACGAACCCCTTAAGCCGTCAATGCATTTGCGCAGTGAGGCTTGAGGAGCAATGTAGGGACAAGGCGTGCCTTGTCCGCCGGCCTAGCAAGTTGAGCAATGAATATATAGAAAAAACACCGGCAGATTGTGTTGCCGGTGTTTTTTACTGTAGTGTTGCTAATGATGTGATTAGCAGCAGCCGAGACGCTTCTCGAGGTTGGCACGGATGGCCTTGATGAAGTCGAGGCTGTTAACCTGCTTGGGCTCGATGCCTTCCATGAGGTTCACGAGGTCCTTGGTAACGATACCGGCATTGAGGGTATCGAAGCAAGCGCCTTCGAGCTGGTCGCCAAAGTTCATGAGATCCTTCAGGCCGTCCTTCTCACCACGCTTGCGCAGAGCGCCGCTCCATGCGAAGATGGTAGCCATGGGGTTGGTAGAAGTCTGCTCACCCTCAAGATACTTGTAGTAGTGGCGAGTAACTGTTCCGTGAGCTGCCTCATACTCGTAGTTGCCGTCGGGGCTAACGAGCACGCTGGTCATCATAGCGAGTGAACCAAATGCAGTAGAAACCATGTCGCTCATCACGTCGCCGTCGTAGTTCTTGCAAGCCCAGATGTAACCACCCTTGCTGCGGATAACGCGAGCTACAGCGTCGTCAATCAGAGTGTAGAAGTACTCGAGACCGAGCTTCTCAAACTCTGCCTTGTAGTTCTGCTCATAAACCTCCTCGAAGATGATGCGGAACTGAGCGTCATATTTCTTAGAGATGGTGTCCTTAGTAGAGAACCACAGGTCTTGCTTGGTGTCGATAGCATACTTGAAGCAGCTGTGAGCAAACGAGCGGATAGACTTGTCCATGTTGTGCATGCCTTGCAGAACGCCAGGACCCTTAAACTCGTGGATAACAACCTCCTCGTGCTTGCCGCTCTCGCCGTCGAAGACGAGCTTAGCAACGCCTGGCTCATCGGCGCGAAGCTCTACACTCTTGTAAACGTCGCCATAGGCGTGACGGGCAATAGTGATGGGCTTCTCCCAGTTCTTAACAACTGGCTTGATGCTTGGGATGGTGATAGGAGCGCGGAACACAGTACCATCAAGGATAGAACGGATTGTGCCGTTAGGGCTCTTCCACATCTCGTGGAGCTTGTACTCGTCCATGCGCTTGAGGTTTGGAGTGATAGTAGCGCACTTAACAGCTACACCCAGCTCTTTGGTCTTCTCGGCGGCCTCAAT
>ONIY01000042.1 GCA_900318065.1 uncultured Prevotellaceae bacterium | reverse complement strand
GCGTCGTCGACGAGGTTAGGCATTGTTACCTGGAGGCCTGGAGTGCGCTCCATCTCGCGGCGGATGGCGTCCATTGAGCCATTGTTGCGCGCCCATGAGCGGCGTGCGATGCCGTTGTTCACATCCCACAGGAGCATCTGGCGGATGCGGCGGTCGGCTTCTTCGCTACCGTCGATTACCATGCCGAAGCCACCGTTGATGACCTCGCCCCAACCAACGCCGCCACCGTTGTGCAGGCTCACCCATGTGGCGCCGCGGAAGGCGTCGAGGCGTCGCCTATCACGTTGTGAACAGCCATGTCGGCGCAGAACTGCGAGCCGTCGTAGATGTTGCTGGTCTCGCGGAATGGCGAGTCGGTGCCGCTCACGTCGTGGTGGTCACGTCCCAGGACAACTGGCTTGCTGATCTCGCCACGGCGAATGGCGTCGTTGAATGCCAGGGCAATGCGTGTGCGTCCCTCGCAGTCGGCATAGAGGATGCGTGCCTGCGAACCCACCACGAGGTGGTTCTTGCCAGCCTCACGAATCCAGTGCAGGTTGTCGGCAAGCTGTCCCTTGATATCGGGGGTAACGGTGCCCATCATGTCGTTGAGTACCTCGGCAGCGAGGCGGTCGGTAACTTCCAGATCGTGAGGATTGCACGAGGTGCAAACCCAGCGGAAGGGACCGAAGCCGTAGTCGAAGAACATTGGGCCCATGATATCCTGAACGTAGCTTGGATAGCGGAAGTGGGTCTCGTCCTTCATGATGTCGGCGCCAGCGCGGCTGGCCATGAGCATGAAGGCGTTGCCATAGTCGAAGAAGTACATGCCCTGGGCTGTCAAGCGGTTGATAGCTGCCACTTGACGGCGCAGCGACTCAAAGACGCACTCCTTGAAGCGCTCGGGCTCCTCGGCCATCATGCGCTTCGACTCCTCGAGGCTGTAGCCCACGGGATAGTATCCGCCGGCATAGGGGTTGTGCAGCGAGGTCTGGTCGCTACCCAGGTCCACATGGATGCCTTCGTCGGCAAGGCGCTCCCACAGGTCAACCACGTTGCCCACGTAGGCCATAGAAACCACACGCTTCTCCTCAACGGCCTTGCGCACTGCAGGGATGAGTTCGTCGAGGTTCTCGTGAAGCTCGTCGACCCAGCCCTGGTCGTAGCGCTTGCGCGCTGCCAGTGGGTTGATCTCGGCAGTGACGCTCACCACGCCGGCAATGTTGCCAGCCTTGGGCTGAGCACCACTCATGCCTCCCAAACCTGCGGTGACGAACAGAGGAATGCGCTTCTCGCGCTCGTCGCCCATCACCTTGCGGGCTGCGTTGAGCACTGTGATAGTGGTGCCGTGCACGATACCTTGCGGACCAATGTACATGTAGGAGCCGGCAGTCATCTGGCCATACTGGCTCACGCCCAGTGCGTTCATGCGCTCCCAGTCGTCGGGCTTGCTGTAGTTGGGGATTACCATACCGTTAGTTACCACCACGCGTGGAGCATCCTTGTGCGATGGAAACAGACCTAGAGGGTGACCGCTGTACATGACGAGCGTCTGCTCGTCGGTCATCTCGCTCAAGTATTTCATCACGAGGCGATACTGTGCCCAGTTCTGGAACACGGCTCCGTTGCCGCCGTAGGTGATGAGCTCGTGTGGGTGTTGAGCCACAGCCTTGTCGAGGTTGTTCTGGATCATCATCATGATGGCTGCTGCCTGACGGCTACGGTGTGGATAGTCGTCGATGGGGCGAGCCTTCATCTCATAGCGTGGACGCAGGCGATACATGTAGATGCGGCCATATTTCTCAAGCTCCTCGCGGAACTCTGGAAGCAGAGTGGCGTGGTGCTTGGCTGGGAAATAGCGCAGCGCGTTGCGCAGCGCGAGTTTCTTCTCCTCGGCATTGAGAATGTCCTTGCGCTTGGGCGCGTGGTTTATCTCAGGGTCGTAGGGCATGGGCTCGGGCAGTACGTCGGGTATTCCAGCCCTGATGTCGGCAATAAATTCTTCTCTTGTCATTGTCTATTATCAGTTATCAGTAGTCAGTTATCAGTAGTCAGTTTTTAGTTTTTAGTAAAATAGTTGAGTAGTTGAATAGTAAAGTAGTTATCAGTTTAGTGGTTGCAGTGCCTTAGAATCTCATCACTGTCTTCCATAAACCATAAACTATAAACTATAAACCATAAACAAAAGTTTTAGAGTTTTGTTTCTACGATTGCGGTAATGTCGGCTTCCTCGGCGTTGGCTTTCTTGATGAGTTCGTTGGCCTCGGCGATGAGGGCGTCGGCAACGCTGCGGTCCTTGAGCGAACCGGCGTTAATCTTCACGTTCATGCCAGCACCAAGCACAGCGGCACGTGCTGCGAGCACGCCCACGCCAGCGTCGCTCACGCTGTTGGGGTTGCCTTCCATTACCATGGCACGGCAAATCTCAAACACCTTCATCGACTCCTTCATGGTGCGCAGGGGCACTTGAGCGGCATAGAGGGTAGCGTCCTGGATGGCGGCGCTGCGTGCTGCCTTGTCCTCGTCGGTCTTCTTGGGCATGCCAAAGGCTGCCATAATGCGGTTGAAGGCCTCGGTGTCCTCGTCAACGAGGTGGAGCAGTTCGCGTGCGATAGCCTGACCCTTGTCGGCCCACTCACTGAACTCCTTCCAGCGGTCGTCCCAGCCGGGCTTGTGGCTCGAGAGGTTGGCAACCATTGTGCCGAGCGAAGCGCCCAGGGCGCCCATGTAGGCCGAGATGGTGCCACCGCCAGGAGCTGGTGACTCGCGCGAAGTCTCCTCGGCAAATCCTGTGACAGTGAGGTCGACGAGCTTGCTGGCGCTGTCGTCCTGAATCATGTATTCTATCACTTTTTCCTTGGGGTCGAAAGGCTTGAGGTCGTCAAGTCCCAGCGAGTGGATGGCAATCTCGATGATGTCGCCCTCGGGAATGCCGGTAGAGCGGTGCTGCTTCTCGAGGAAGTACTTGCCCGCCTCGATGAGGCAGCGCTTGGGCAGCAGGCCCACAATCTCGGTGCCAGTGACGCGGATGCCGCGGTTCTGAGCGCAGCGGCTCACCTCGTCGAATGCCACGTGCAGGGGAGTGGTGTTGATGTCGGTGATGTTCATCGACACCTGTGCAATCTTATATTCGTCGATGTACCAGCCAATGGCCTTGGTGCCCTTCAAGGTGCCGGGCTTCATGATGGTGTTGCCGTTCTCATCCTTCTTGGGAGTGCCAGTGATGGGGTTGCCCTCACGCACGGGGCGTCCCTTCTCGCGAACGTCGAAAGCGATGGCGTTGGCACGGCGGGTACTGGTGGTGTTCAGGTTGAAGTTGGTGGCGATCAAGAAGTCGCGGGCGCCCACTGCGGTGCAACCGGTGCGGGCCACTTGCTCGTCGATGGGACGTGCGCCAAAGTCGGGGGCTCCATCCTCGCTCACCAGTTTCTCGGCAAGTGCCTCATACTCGCCCTTGCGGCACACTGCCAGGTTGCGGCGCTCGGGAGTGAACGCTGCTGCTTCATAGCAGTAGCAGGGGATACCTGCCTCGGTGGCGATGCGCTCGGCGAGTTTGCGAGCCAGCTGAGCACACTCCTCAAGAGTGATGCCTGCGATGGGGATGAGCGGGCACACGTCGGTAGCACCCATGCGTGGGTGAGCACCGTGGTGCTGACGCATGTCGATGAGTTCGCCGGCGCGCTTCACAGCCTGGAAGGCTGTCTCTACCACGTCCTCGGGGCTTCCCACGAAGGTCACCACAGTGCGGTTGGTAGCCTCACCTGGGTCTACATCAAGCAGTTTCACGCCCTTGGCTTGGCGAATAACGTCGGTAATCTGGTTAATCACGTCCATGTTGCGTCCCTCGCTAAAGTTGGGCACGCATTCAATAAGTCGGTTCATGTTGTTTTATAGGTTTTATTGTTAATTGTGATTGTTTTTTGCTTGATAAACTAGATGCTCTAGATTTTCTAGATTTCCTAGAAGTTCTAGATTGTGCATTGAGCATTGAGCATTATGCATTGTGCATTATTAATAGGCTTGTCCTGTAGCTGCCAGCAGGGTGTTGTGCATGAGCGAGACAATGGTCATGGGGCCCACGCCGCCGGGCACGGGAGTGATGTAGCTGCACTTGGGAGCCACGTGCTCAAAGTCGACGTCGCCACACAGTCGCCAGCCGCGCTCGCGGGTCTTGTCCTCGACGCGGGTAGTGCCCACGTCAATGACCACGGCACCATCTTTCACCATGTCTTCCTTGACAAACTCAGGGCTTCCCAGAGCGGCAATGAGTATGTCGGCCTGGAGGCACATCTCCTTGATGTTGGGGGTGGCGCTGTGGCACACTGTCACAGTGCAGTTGCCGGGATTGGCCTTCTGCATGAGCATGTTGGCAATGGGCTTGCCCACGATGTTGCTTCGTCCCAGCACCACGCAGTGCTTGCCGCGCGTGTCGATGCCGTAGCGCTCGAGCAGCATCATGATGCCCGATGGCGTTGCTGGCTTGAAGCATGGCAGCCCTATCATCATGCGTCCCACGTTGATGGGGTGGAAGCCGTCAACGTCCTTGCGGTAGTCGATGGCCTCAATCACTGCCTGCTCGTCGATGTGCTTGGGCAATGGCAGCTGAACGATGAATCCGTCCACGCCCTTGTCGGCGTTGAGTTCTTCAATCTTGGCAATGAGCTGCTCTTGGGTCACTGTCTCTTCCATGCGTAT
This sequence comes from uncultured Prevotellaceae bacterium, assembly GCA_900318065.1. Taxonomy (GTDB): domain Bacteria; phylum Bacteroidota; class Bacteroidia; order Bacteroidales; family Muribaculaceae; genus Sodaliphilus. Next base: position 33,492 of record ONIY01000042.1, on the reverse strand, counting down.
GAGCGACGAGTCAAAGCCGCATTGCTCGCATGCCTTGGTCTTCGATGCCATGTAGCTCTCGCTGCCACCATCGTGGCCCACCAGCAGTCCCACCAGGTTAGGGCGGCGACCACCTTGTGCCACATGTTCTTTTACTTGCTGGGCTATCTCTTCCTTGATTTGAGTAGAAATCTTCTTTCCGTCAATTATTTGCATATAGTGTATTTGTATTATTTTCAATTATCGTGCAAAATTACGCAAAAATCATATACCTACCACACATCTTCCTCACTTTTAACGCATTTTTAAGTTTAAAGGGACGTTCCATAACCCTCATGTGAGGAATTATGGAACGTCCCTTGTTCCAATTGTGCTTGTTATTGCCGCTAAATGAGCGACTTGCACGGTGTGTTATGCGCCAAATGTCATAACAGTGTAGTAGCGGCCGTTATCGTAGGCAAAGTTCAGGTTGATGAAGCCGGTTTGATTGCCACCATACCATGAGAAGTATCCGTTGCCACTGTTGATGGGCGAGCCATAGGTGGCACACAGGCTGTTGTACAGACTGTTGAAACGGTAGTCGTCGCGGTAGGATGATGAGGTTGCAAACTCGGCGTAACACAATCCTCCTGCATCGCTGTACTGCAGCATCACATCGGGCCAGCTGTAGCCCATCAAGTTCACATCGCGCAGGTAAACCACGTTGTCCTGATAGCCATCGATGTTATAGCCGTTGTAGTACAGGTAGTTGAGCGATGCATCAAGATAGGTGCCAAACTCCAGACCCAAGATGCCAGTGATGACAGGTGCCGAGGCATAGATGCGGAAGCCTACGGGAATTACTGGACGATAGTACCACACGTAGCGTCATACCAGCGATCGCGTGGGCCGCGTGGACGGAAGCTGCTGTGCCAGCGGTAGTGGTCGTAGTTGGGGCGTGGACCGCCATGGTTGATGCCACCATGAGGGCGTCCTGCGGGAGGACGGTGACCCATATTGCCGCCAGGGCGCTGATTGCCGCCAGGACGGTTGTTCCAGTTGCCGTTGCCGCCACCATGATTTCCATGATTGCCGCCACCAGGCTGGTTGTTCCAGTTGCCATTGCCACCGCCATGGTTGCCGTTGCCGCCATTATGGTTGCCATTGCCACCGGGGTTGCCGCCAGGCTTGTGGTTACCGTTGTCGCCAGGCTTGTTGCCACCAGGGTTTCCACCACGATTGTTGCCGTTGTATTGTCCCCTTGTGTTGGTGTTGTTGATTACAAAGCCGCGGTCAACTGGTGTGCCCACCGAGGAGCGTGCCGCATCGCGTCCCATGCGATTGCCACCGGGGTTGCTGCCAGGACGGTTGCCACCATTATATCCACCACCGTGGTTGTTTCCACTGGGGCGGTTGTTATAGTTGGTGCTTGGGCGGTCGTTGTAATTGCTCGTTGGGCGAGTGTTGATGGTGCTTGGACGGCCGCTGACGGTGCCGGTAGTGCGGTTGTTGTCACTGCTTGGGCGATTGTTATAGTTGCCGCTTGGGCGAGTGTTGATGGTGCTTGGGCGGTTGCCTATGCTGCCGCTTGGGCGGTTGTTGTAGCTTGGTGATGAGGTGCTACGGTTCATGCTCGATGAGCTTGGGCGTGGCGAGCTCGACACTGAGCTGGGACGGCTGCTCGACGATGAGCTTGGACGTGGAGAGCTCGATATTGAGCTGGGACGACTGCTCGACGATGAGCTAGGGCGTGGAGAACTCGACATTGAGCTGGTTGAACGGTTTCCACCAGGGCCGCCAGGGCCACTGGGGCGGCGTCCTTGTGCATTAGACGGAACAGCGAGAGCTATTGCTGCCGCTGCTAGCGCTATCGACGCGATTGAGTGTAAATAGTTTCTTTCCATAATGCTGATATTTTGTTGTTTGTAATGTTTTATTATCGTGTGCAAGGAATGTGTCCTTGTGATTATTTGACCATTTTGAGTGAGTTAAGTTTAATGTCTTGCTGATGTAAACTGCTATATAATGGGCATTTAAAGCTTTTTTATAGACAAATGGGGCTAATTAGTAGACAAGTGCCCTTCTTGCTGGGAACTGCAACTGGGGCATATTCCCTTGAGAACGTAGTTGATATCGTGGATCTCGAAGTGACCTGGCAACGCCACCACTGGCACATGGATGCTGCTCAGGCAGGTGGTGCGATGGCAGCGCTCACAATAGAAGTGGGCGTGCAGGTCGTCGAGATGCTCGCCTTCTTCTCCGCAATGGCAGTCGTGGCGGCACACGGCATACTTGAACGAGCCGCTGCCGTCGTCGATGGCATGGATGAGGTGATGCGTGAGAAACAGAGTGATGCAGCGGTAGATTGTTGACTTGTCTACCGTGTCGAGACGCTCTTCCAGGCTCTGCATGGAGAACGCCTCGTGGCACTCCATCATCTCTCGCAACACCAGGATGCGAATTGCCGTGGGCTTTATGCCACGATGCTCAAGTAGTGCGGTTGCCTTGTCCATAATTCTTGTCGCTTGGTCACACAATAGTTTTACCATCCTTGCCAGCCATTCCCATTCCCGCCACGGTTGTTTTGTTGCTGCTGATTGCCGTACAACTGCTGCCGGCTGGCTTGGTTATAGCCTTGGTTGTAGCCCTGGTTGTAACCCTGGCTGTAGTGAGCGCTGTTGTTGCTGTCCTTGTTAAGGATCACAAGGGCGGCAATCACTCCAGGCACCCATCCGCAGCATGTGAGGATGAAAGTGATGAGAAACGACCCGCACCCCTTGTCGACCACGGCAAGCGGAGGGAAGATAATAGCCAAAAGTACTCTGAAGCAAGACATAACTCTTTAAGTTTTAAGTGTTAAGGGTTAAGTGTTAAGTGACAACTTCTTTAAGTTTTAAGTGTTAAGTAAAACTTCTTTAAGTTTTGAGTGTTAAGTAACAATCAACTCTTTAGGTTTTAAGTGCTTAACTGTCCTTGTTAAGGATTACAAGTGCGGCAATCACTCCTGGCACCCATCCGCAGCCGGTGAGGAGGAGAGTGATGAGAAACGACCCGCACCCCTTGTCGACCACGGCAAGCGGAGGGAAGATAATAGCCAAAAGTACTCTCATGCAAGACATAACTCTTTAAGTTTTAAGTGTTAAGGGTTAAGTGTTAAGTAACAACTTCTTTAAGTTTTAAGTGTTAAGTTTTAAGTGTTAAGTAACAGATAACTCTTTAATTATACTAAACATTTTGTTCTTTTGGTTATCAATTGTGCAAAAACCGTGCCAAAGTCCTTTAAGCTTGCGTTATATCTTGCGGCTCTCGCGGGGGATGGGCTTGAGCTCTGCAGGGTTGAAGTAGTAGTTGAGTTTGAAAACTCCCTTCTCATAACCCATCGTTATCGCTGTGCCGGCATTGCTGGTGAAGGTGCCGTCGCTATTGAGGGTGAAGCCCTTTGAACCCATAGCGCTGCTCATGAGTTTGCACAACGCCTCCTCGGTGCCAGGGGCGCACTCGAGCACCAGGAAGTTGAGGCTCGCGCCGCGCACCTTGGCGTCGTAGTTGAACTGTGCTGTGGGGCCTACGCTCGATGCCAGGGCGGTGGTGTCGTTGCTCAGGCTGTCGGTGGCTGCAGAGGTCATGGGACTGGCAATCTCCCTGTCGAAGAAGTAGCTGATGAACAGCGGTGGCATGGGGCGGTCGACCTGTTTCATGCCCACATATTGTGCAGGGTCAACGCCCACCAGCTGGTTCACGTCCATGAGGTTGGAGCCTTTCTTGGCAAAGCACACCATGTCCTCGTCGATGAAGCTGAGCAGGTTGGCAGCAGTGACCTCGAGGTTGATGTATCCGCGCACTGCCTGGCTGTCGCTGCTGTAGGGCTTGAAGTCGACAAACTTGTTCTTTCCCACTTGCTTGCCATGGTCGTCCACAACCATCATCGTGCTGTCTTTTCCCACAACGAAACGTGTTGCCGACAGGTTGTTGATGAATTGGTAGTCAAAGGGGATTAATGTGTTGTTGTCCTTGTCGACGAGTCCCATGCGGTCGCCCTTGACAACGATGTACTTGTCGTCGCCCACATAGCGGCCATCACGGTAGTTGGCGTCCTTCACCTTTTTGGCAATCTCGCTGGGATTCTTCACCTCCTTGCCGTTGCGGTCGAGGAATGCGAGCGAGTCTTTCTTGGCTACTGCCAGCACGCCCATGTGGTAGCTGGGAGTGGCAACCTGATATTTCTCGCTGTCGATGTCGTAGAGGGTCTTGCCGTTGAGGTCGATCACGCTAATCGACTTTGCCGAGTCGCTGGCGGCGTTGAACGACACGAGCGCCACACCGTCGTCGCTGAAAGGAGCGGCAAAGCCCAGGTCGGCCTTGATCACGGTGTCGCCCTTGACGTCGATGTAGCCATAGCGGTCAAGGTCGGTGTGGACTACCGAGCGACCGTTGCTGAACATCGTGGCGGTGAGTAAGCTGGGCGATAGCTCGGCGACGGTGTTGCATTGTTTGTCGATAATCTCAAGCGCCTTGCCAGGCTTGCTCACGATGGCATATCCGTCGCAAAACTGAGTGGCACTGCCATACACCTCTTTGTTCACCCGCTGCTTGCAGTTGGCAACGTTGTAGATGTCGATGCGGTTCTGGTCGTTGTACACCCAGAACATGTCGTCGACCACCGACGATGGCGCGTTGACAAATGCGTCTTTTGCCACCAGCTCGCCGGTCTCTAAGTTCATGATACTCCACTTGTTGCTGTTCTCCAGCCTGATGGGCAGGTACTTGATGTCCTGAGGATAGATACTTTTCTCTTGGTTGCATGATGCCAGTCCAATAACCGACGCCAATACAGCCACAATTACCCAAAAATTCTTCATGTTTATAAATATAGATGTTGATTATTTCTTGATGTGATTACTTATTGTTATAGTGCCCATAGGCCGATAGAATTAAGACTAGAACTTCTGTTTCAAAAATCTGATAAATAAGGCGATGTTTTTTTTGAAATTCGTCGGCTCCATCTACTTTCAGGATGGCCTTTTAGGGGTTCGGGATGCCCTGTTCCTGTGGTTGGATGCTCACGCAGTTCTTCGATTAATTTCTGAACTTTAAGGAAAGACTTTGGCTCCGACTTGGCAAGAACTACTATGTCTTTTTCAGCATCAGGAGTAATTGTAATTTTATAGCTCATGTCCTCTGCGTTTCAAGTATGCCGTCAAATCTTCATTTGCAAGCATAGTGTTACACTCGCCCGATTCATAAGCTTGTATACCATGGTTGAGTTTTTCATTTAGCTCTTCTTCGGTCATCAAGGTGTCATCGTTGTTCTTGTTATTATTTAGTACGCGTTGAAGAGCTTTGATGCCTTTTGCCATCAATGTTTCGCTGGTGCATATTTCTTGTAATAGTCCAAATAATTGGCTATTCATTTCAAGTTGTTTTTGAGTCATGATAGATTTGCTTTATTATTAATTTGCAAAAATAATAATTTTGTGGAATATATGGGTTGTTTTCAAGCAAAAATAAGGTTTATTAGTGGTATAATATTTCTTTATGCGAGTTTTTGATGTCTTAGATTATGATTCTTCAGGTGCTAAAAACAGCGACTCGCTGGTGGGCGAGTCGCTGTGATTGTGGTAATTTTAAGGTGTTGCCTTAAATGTTACTCGGCTTTGCCGTTGCTGCCAAGCACCTCGATAATCTTGTGCTTGTAGAGCTTGGTCATCTCGTCGCGTGCAGGACCGCAATACTTGCGTGGGTCAAACTCACCGGGCTTCTCGGCAAATACCTTGCGCACTGCAGCAGTAAACGCTAAGCGGCTGTCGCTGTCGATGTTGATCTTGCAAACGGCGCTCTTGGCAGCCTTGCGCAGCTGATCCTCAGGAATGCCCACTGCATCGGGCAGATTGCCACCATTAGAGTTGATAATGTCAACATACTCCTGTGGAACCGACGAAGAACCGTGAAGCACGATGGGGAAGCCAGGAAGTTTCTCCATTACGGCATCGAGAACGTCAAATGCCAGTGGGGGAGGAACGAGCTTGCCAGTCTTGGGGTCGCGGGTGCACTGCTCGGGCTTGAACTTGTAAGCACCGTGGCTGGTGCCAATGGAGATTGCCAGCGAGTCGCAACCAGTGCGGGTAGCGAAGTCGATAACCTCCTCGGGCTTGGTGTAGTGTGACTCCTCGGCTTGAACGTCGTCTTCAACACCAGCAAGAACACCAAGCTCAGCCTCTACTGTTACGTCAAACTGGTGAGCATACTCAACCACCTTCTTAGTCAACTCGATGTTCTCCTCGTAGGGCAGTGAGCTGCCGTCGATCATCACGCTCGAGAAACCAAAGTCAACACAGCTCTTGCACAACTCAAAGGTGTCGCCATGGTCGAGGTGCAAGCAAATCTGTGGATGCTCCCAACCAAGTTCCTTGGCATACTCTACAGCACCCTGTGCCATGTAGCGCAGCAGTGTTTGGTTAGCATAGTTGCGCGCGCCTTTCGAAACTTGCAGAATCACTGGCGACTTGGTCTCGGCACATGCCTTGATGATCGCTTGAAGCTGCTCCATGTTGTTGAAATTGAAAGCGGGGATTGCGTAACCTCCGTTGATTGCCTTAGCAAACATCTCGCGGGTGTTGACCAGGCCTAGTTCCTTGTAACTTACCATAATGTAATAATAATTTTAAAAGGTTGTATAACTTTTAATTGTTATTCATTTGCAATAATAACGACTGCAAAGTTAAGCAATATTTTTTGCTTAACCAAAAAAATACATCAAATATCTGGGAGGCAAAATAGGGATGGTTCTTATTTTCCTTTTTTCGTGTTGTAGACTGTAGAAAAAATGATAAAAATGGTTTTATCCTCAAGTGATGCAATTAAAAGGTGATATTATACGTTATTATATATAATTTTAGTAACTTTGCCTGCCATTCTATCGTTTTGGTGGGCATTACATGCACATTTTGTTTGAAACATAAATCATTATAATACAACACAATGAGAATCAGCATAAACACCCCTGTGGGGTTCAATGACGTGGGCGGCAGGGCCAATCAGGAAGACGCCATCTATCCTGGCATGAACCAACTCTCGGTAGGCAACCGCGTCTTTGTGGTTTGCGACGGACTGGGAGGCCTTCCTCGTGGCGAGGTGGCGAGCGAGACAGTTGCCCGTGCCCTGGGCGAATGGATGGAGCGCAATGCCGCTTCAGAGTGGCCTGTTACCGAGGGCAATGTGCGCGAAGCGGTGCGATATGCCCAGAGCAAGCTCGATGAGGTGAGTAGGTATTATTCTAGTGTGGAGTCGATGGGCACCACCATGACAATGCTGGCATTGGGCAAGAGTGGTGTGCTGGCGGCGCACATTGGCGACAGCCGCATCTACCACATCAGGCCCGCCACAGGTCAGGTGCTATATCGCTCCAGCGACCACTCGCTTGTCAATGACTTGTTCCTCAAGGGCGCTCTCACCAGCGAGGAGGTGGACTTGTCGCCCAAGAAGAACATCCTTGTTCGTGCCATGCTCTCGTCGCAAGTGCCTCAGGCAGTGCCCGATGTGGCTGTCATTACCGACGTCAGGCAAGGCGACTATTTCTTGTTGTGCAGCGACGGCGTGTGGGACGGGATGAGCGACGACAGCCTCATGGAAGTGCTCACCGCCAGCGATAAGGACGACGCCCAGAAACTTGCCGCCATCCAGGAGATGATAAAGGAAGGCAAGGACAACCGCACCGCTCTGCTGGTGCGTGTCGACGACGTGCAGCACGAGGCTGGCGAGATGCTCCCCGCCTCGACCGAGGCAGCGATGTGCGACAAGCGTGTCGCTCGCCACGAGGTTGCCGAGCCAGCGCAAGCACTCGACGACTCGCCAGCGGCCGCTGTGGTGCCTCCGGTGCCAGTGATTCCCGCCGCCGACTCGGCCGCTCAGCCACCTGAGATTCCTGCCGCCGCAATGCAAGAAGAGCCACTGCCCAATGCCGCGCAGCCTCCACTGCCCGAGACGGGGTATGTGCCTGGCAGTGAGGAGGTGATGAACAACCACAATGCCCCCAAGCAAAATAACAAGCGCGCGCTCAAGCGTGCAGCAATGATACTGCTGGCGTCGCTGTTGCTGGCAGGAGCCATCCTGGGCATTTTCTTCCTGGGTAAGCCCAAGAGCGCGCCGGCACCCAAGCCTGTCGCCACCGACACCATTGCCGACCCCGACGTGAGCATCGACAGCATGCTGCCCGAGATGCCTGCCGACTCGTTGCCGGTGGGCACCGATGTGGCTGTCCCCAGAGCGCCAGGCATAGGTAATGTGGAGCTTCCCAACACCGCTCCCACTCCATCGACACCCCGCTACAGCACGGGAACCAACGTGAAAGTGCCTCGCGCACCCAGGTATAACGGCAGCGGCGATCTTCCCTATGACCCCGACGATGACTGGACGCCGTCGCGTGACGAGGGCGACCGTGATGATGTTTCCACTACACCTGGTGGCTATGAGCGTGACCCCGAGCCACAGCCACAATCTCAGCCCCAACCAAAACCTCAACCACAGGCGCAGCAGGCCACCACGCCGCCACCCCCCAGCCGCTCGAGCAGGATGGACGACCCAGCAAAGCCCAACAACGGTGGTGTGCCAATGCCCAAGAAGAGACAACGCAACACATTCGAGACTCCATAATCTTTACGAATAGCGATGAGGACACATTATAAATTAATTCTTCTCTCGTTTGTCACAATGATGGTGATGACGGTGAGCGGTTGTCGCAACGATAAGAAAACGAGCGACATTATCTCGCAGCAACAGGACTTTCCTGAGAGGGAAATCAACATCAATGCCAGCGACACCCACAAAGTGGAGGTTGCCGACAGCATTGAGCCTCAGGACCATGTTGCCCAGGCTGTACAGGCGGTGGAGCAAGCGGCGCACGCTAGCCACTCCTCAAGGAGCAATAGCAGCCGCATGACCCTCCCCGACCCCAAGACGGCAAGCGACCTGGAGGAGGAATATTATGATGTGTTTGGCGACGAGTATCTCGACCACATCGACGATTATGAGTATGACCAGGCCGAGAATTATGACGACCATTATCAGGAGCGATGGGAGCACATGCCGCCACAGGTGGTGAGCAACAGGCCCGTCACGCCACGGGGACAGTTCCGACGCTTTGAACCTCAACAATGATAAAATCCCTATGCAAGACATTAACAACGGAATAATCAAGCTGGTGTCATCGCTGGCAGTGAAGAAATATCGCGACAAGGAACGCCTCTTTGTCGCCGAGGGATGGAAATGTGTGCGCGACACCTGGCGGGCGTTCAACTGCCGGTATCTTATCGCCACCAAGGCATGGTATGAGCAGCAGGGCACTGCCGAGCATTACCCCAAGCTCGTGCTCGCCCACAAGAGCCAGATGGCGCGCATGTCGCAGTTCACCACGCCCAGCGACGTGATGGCGGTGTATGAGATTCCCGAGACCAGCTATACCCACGATGAGGTGCGCTCGGGCTTGAACATCGTGCTCGACAACATCCAGGACCCTGGCAACCTGGGCACCATCATGCGACTTGCCGACTGGTATGGCATTCGCAACATCTTTGCCAGCAAGTCGACGGTCGACGTCTACAACCACAAGGTGGTGCAAGCCACCATGGGGGCGATAAGCCGTGTGAAGGTGCATTACTGCGACCTCGACTTCTTCCTCGACGACTATGACGACATGCCCGTGATGGGAACGTTTCTCGATGGCGACAACATCTACGGTGCTAAGCTGCCCGAGGGTGGAGCGTTTGTCATCTTTGGCAACGAGGGGCAGGGCATCAGTCCCAAGATTGCTGCTCATGTGACCCAGCGCCTGCACATTCCCGCCATGCCGCGCAAGGGCGAGCACAGCGAGAGCCTCAACGTGGGCATTGCGGCAGCAATCACCATCAGCGAACTCCGCCGCAACCATCTTATCAAGTAGTTTCTTGACTATAGAGTCATTACTATAATAAAATCGCCAGAACCTATTGTGGCTCTGGCGATTGTGTTATTATCTAGAATGTGAAGATTGATTATCTTGCGTTGTAGGCTTCGAGGGCTTTCTCGAGCACTACGAGAGCGCGCTTGAGGTCTTCGATCTTGAGCACGTAGGCCATGCGCACCTCGTTCTTTCCGGCACCTGGAGTGGCGTAGAAACCGGTGGCAGGAGCCATCATCACTGTCTCGCCCTCATAGCTGAACTCCTCAAGGCACCAGCGGCAGAAGTCGTCGCAGTCCTCTACGGGCAACTTTGCCATGGCATAGAAGGCACCCATGGGCATTGGAGCAAACACTCCAGGAATCTTGTTCAAGCCCTCTACCAGGCAGTTGCGACGAGCGATGTACTCGTCATAAACTCCCTGATGGTAGGCCTGAGGTGCTGCGAGTGAAGCCTCGGCAACCACTTGACCAATCAATGGGGGGCTGAGGCGAGCCTGGGCAAACTTCATCACAGTGGTGAGCAGTTGCTTGTTGCGAGTGATGAAGGCACCAATGCGGATGCCGCACTCGCTGTAGCGCTTCGATACCGAGTCGATAACGATGGCGTTGTCCTCGATGCCCTCGAGGTGAAGAGCGCTCAGGTAAGGCTTGTCGTTGTAACGGAACTCACGATACACCTCGTCGCTGATGAGGTAGAGGTCGTGTTTCTTCACTAGGTCGCGCAGCTGCAGGAGCTCCTCGTCGCTGTAGAGTGTTCCGGTGGGGTTGTTGGGGTTGCAAATCATGATTGCGCGGGTGCGGTCGGTGATAAGCTTCTCAAACTCCTCAATCGATGGCAGTGCATAGCTGTTCTCAATCTTGGTGGTGATGGTGCGCACCTTCACGCCCATCTCGTTGGCAAAGCCCATATAGTTGGCATACACGGGTTCGGGAACGATGAGTTCGTCGCCAGGGTTGAAGCAAGAGAGGAAAGCAAACTGCAGTGCCTCGCTGCCACCGCAGGTGACGATGATGTTGCTGGCATCCAGCTTGATGTCGTAGCGGCCATAGTAGCCCACCAGCTTGTCGAGGTAGCTCTGATAGCCTTGCGATGGAGAATACTCGAGCACCTTGCGGTCGATGTTCTTGAGCGCGTCAAGACCCTCCTGTGGAGTGGCGATGTCGGGCTGGCCAATGTTGAGGTGATACACTTTAATGCCCTTTTGCTTTGCTGCTACGGCAAAGGGGGCAAGTTTGCGAATTGGAGAAGCGGGCATGTCGATGCCGCGTTGTGAAATGTTAGGCATAGTTGTTTTATAGTTAATTGTGTTAGAAAATTTCTATAGTTGATAGACCGGATGTTTTTCCAATCTTGCGGGCAAAGGTAGGTAAAATTCAGCGACCCGCCAAAAAAAATGGCGGGTTATTGATAAATATGTTCTCAGTTTCACGGCAGCTTCGCTACTCCTTTATCAGGTGTATGAACTCGGCTTGCTTCTCTTTCATGAGTTTCAGCACGTCGGCAGGCTTGCTGATTACCTGCGGGTGCAGGTTCATGCCGCCGTCGTCCTTGGGCCATTGCTTCACATCAGGAACAACCTTTATCAATTTGTTGTTCTCGAAATAGAAGCGATACTCCTGCCTGGCGTCACCCTCTTGACGCACCAAGTAGGCAAACATTGGGTCGCCCTCCATCGAGTCCCACAGGAATTCCCAGTACCACTTGTGGGCTCCCATGGCATAGGTTCTGGTGCTTGTGACGAAGTATACCTGACTGTCCATTGAACCGTCGGTGCTATACTGCTCTTGGGTAAAATAATACCTGTCGTGCACCTCGCGCAATCCCGAGCCAGGCATGTTCTGCGCCAAGTCAACATTGACTTGGTTAAACATTTGACTCTCATAGGGATTGTTGTTCATTATTTCCAGACGGTCGGCATAGGCCTGGCGAATCTGTGCCATGCGCTTGTCATGGTTCTGCGCGCCAGCAATCGACACGCTGGCCATCATCACGGCCAAAAATAAAAATACACGAGTTTTCATACCGATTCTTTTTAGGGGATTCACTTAGTCTCCACAAAGGTAGAGATAAAAAGTGAGAAAAACAATCATTGGGCTCAATTTTTTTGTGATTTTGGCAACAAAATGGCTGCGCTTGACCGTTGTTGGGAAATGTCGCAAAGTGTTGTGATTATTGATGTTAGGTGGGGTGTGGAGATTTTTGCTAAAAATAAGGTGTAAAAAGGTTTTTTTGTGTCGTGAATTTTGACTATATTTGCACACTTATTAGAGTAAATCAAGTTTTTTAAATAGACAATTATCAACTAATTCCTAAACATAACCAATATGAATAAGCAGATAACGCTTGAGCAAGCCGTTGAAAAAGTGCACGATGGAATGACCATCATGTTTGGCGGCTTCCTGGGTGTGGGTAGTGCCACACAAATTATCGACGCTATCGTGGAGAAAGGCGTCAAGGACTTAACCATTATTGCCAACGATACCGCCTACGACGAGGTGGCCCACGGCAAGTTAGTGACAAATCATCAAGTGAAGAAAGCTATCGTTTCTCACACCGGTACCAACAAGCAGACCGCGTTGCAGAAGAACGAGGGCACTCTCATTGTGGAGTATGTGCCTCAAGGAACTCTCGCCGAGCGCATCCGTGCGGCAGGTGCTGGCCTGGGTGGCGTGCTCACCCCAACAGGCATGGGCACCATCATGGCCGATGGCAAGGACGTGGTTACCGTTGATGGTAAGGACTACCTGCTCGAGAAGCCATTGAAGGCCGACATCGCTTTCCTGCGCGCCAACATCGTTGACGAGTTTGGCAACATGGTGTTCCTGGGAACTACCAACAATTTCAACCCACTGATGGCTACCGCTGCCGACTATGTAGTGGTAGAGGCCGAGAAACTGGTGAAGGTGGGCGAGATCAAGCCAGAGTGCGTTCACGCATCGGGTATCTACGTTGACGGCATTTACGTGGAAAAATAAAATCTAAGTCATAAATGTTAAGTTTAAGTGTTAAGCGACTTGACCTCAATTTATTAGGAGAAAAATATACTTGACACTTCACACTCAACAGTAACACTTCGAAAACGATGGAATACAGAACAAAGATTAGACTGCGCATGAGCGCAAAGGATGCCCACTACGGTGGCAACTTGGTAGATGGAGCTCACATGGTTCACCTCTTTGGTGACGTGGCTACCGAACTCTTGATAATGCGTGACGGCGACGAGGGACTCTTCCGCGCCTACGACAGCATCGACTTCCTGGCACCAGTTTATGCTGGCGACTTCATCGAGGCCGAGGGATGGATCGACAAGGAAGGCAACACATCGCGTCACATGCAGTTTGAGGCCCGCAAGGTGGCTATCTCACGCCCCGACATCTCGCCCTCGGCTGCCGACGAGCTCGACGAGCCCATCGTGGTGTGCCGCGCCAGTGGCACCTGCGTGACCCCCAAGGACTGCCAGCGCAAGTAGTGCTTAGCGCTGATTAGTGATTAGAGATTAGTGAGACTTTGCTCTCAGGCTAAGAGCTAAAACCAATAAACAATAAAACAATCAACAACCAAATGGATAAACTGATAATTACCGCCGCTATTTGCGGTGCCGAGGTTACCAAGGAGCAAAACCCAAATGTTCCCTATACCGTTGAGGAGATCGTTCGCGAGGCAAAATCGGCCGTCGACGCCGGTGCTGCCATTGTGCACCTGCACGTTCGCTGGGACGATGGCACACCCACTCAAGACCGTGCCCGCTTCCAGGAGTGTGAGGAGGCTATCCTCAAGGAGTGCCCCAATGTGATTTTGATTCCTTCTACTGGTGGTGCTGTGGGCATGAGCCCCGACGAGCGCCTTCAGTCGACCGACACCACACCACTTCCCGAGATGGCTACCCTCGACTGCGGTACCTGCAACTTTGGCGACGAGATTTTCGACAACACCATGCCCACGATGCGTGCCTTTGGCAAGCGCATGATGGAGCGTGGCATCAAGCCCGAGTATGAGTGCTTTGAGATGGGTCACCTCGACACCATCCTCAAGATGGCGCGCAAGGGCGAGGCTCCCGGAGCACCCATGCAGTTCAACTTCGTGCTGGGCGTGCCTGGATGTACACCAGCCACTGTAGCCAACCTGTGCTGGCTCGTGAACGGCATTCCTGCCGGCTCTACCTGGACAGTGACAGGCGTGGGACGTCATGCCTTCCCAATGGCAGCTGCCGCCATCGCTATGGGTGGCAACGTGCGCGTGGGATTTGAGGACAACCTCTACCTGGAGAAAGGCGTTCTCGCCAAGAGCAACGGTGAGCTCGTGGAGAAGGTGGTGCGCATTGCCAAGGAACTGGGCCGACCCATCGCCACCAGCGACGAGGCACGCGAAATCCTGGGCCTGCCACCAAGAAAATAGTTGAAAAGTGGAGCAGTAAAATAGTAAAGTAGTAAAATAGTAAAGCAGTGAAATAGTAAAGCAGTGCTACTCAACTATTCAACTATTCAACTATTCAACTATTCAACTACTCAACTACTCAACTACTCAACTTATATAGCCTCAACACTATTGCAAGCAAATAAAAAGATTATTAACAATAAAAATAACAAAGACAATGCAAAAACATGGAAATAGATTCGGTACACACCGAGTAATTGAACCAGTGGGCGTTCTGCCACAACCAGCCAACAAGCTCGATAACAACATGGACGAGATCTATGACAACGAGATCTTGATTGACGTTCAAACCTTGAATATCGACTCGGCTTCGTTTACCGACATCCACAACTATGCCAAGAGCCAGGCCAAGAATCCCGACGATGAGGCCGAGGTAATGGAGGAGATTAAGAAAGAGATGTTCCTCAACGTGGAGCTGCAGGGCAAGCACCGCAACCGCCGCACCGGTTCGGGTGGTATGTTGCTGGGTACTGTAGAGAAGATAGGCGATGCACTCAAGGGCAAGATCGACCTCAAGGAAGGCGACCGCATCGCTACTCTCGTGTCGCTGTCGCTCACCCCACTGCGCATCGACGAGATCCTCAACATCAAGGCCGACGTTGACCAGGTAGACATCAAGGGTAAGGCAATCCTCTTTGAGAGTGGTATCTATGCCAAAATTCCCGATGACATGCCCGAGAAGCTCGCTTTGAGCGCACTCGACGTGGCTGGTGCTCCAGCACAAACTGCCAAGCTGTGCCAGTATGGCCAGAACGTGGTTATCCTGGGTGCCGGTGGCAAGAGCGGTATGCTGTGCTGCTACGAGGCCAAGAAGCGCGTGGGTGTTACCGGTAAGGTGATAGGTCTTGCCAATAGCCCCAAGTCGACCAAGCGCATCAAGGACCTGGGCTTCTGCGACGTGGTAGAGAGCGTTGCCGGCATGACTCCTGTTCAGGTTTATGAACTCGTGAGCAAGCTCACCGATGGCAAGATGGCCGACGTTACCATCAACTGCGTTAACGTTCCCGACTGCGAGATGACTGCTGTGCTCTGCACACGCGACGACGGTGTGGTTTACTTCTTCTCGATGGCTACCAGCTTCACCAAGGCTGCCCTGGGCGCCGAGGGTATTGGTGCCGACACCAACATGATCATTGGTAACGGCTACACCAAGGGTCACGCCGAGTTCACTCTGCAAGAGCTGCGTGAGTGCCCCGAGCTGCGCAAAATCTTTGAGGAACTTTATGCTTAATTAGATTTATGGCTTCACGAGGCGTGCCACCCGTTGAGCGCGCCTCGGGTAGCTAGAATTCATGAAATTGTTTATCATGGCAGAATCAAGAAGAAAACAACTGTTTCCCGATGTGACCGATGAGCAGTGGAACGACTGGAAATGGCAGGTGAAGAACCGCATCGAGACACTCGAGGACTTGAAGAAATACATCAGCCTCACTGCCGAGGAGGAAGAGGGCGTGAAAAAGACCCTCACCACCTTGCGCATGGCTATCACTCCTTATTACCTGAGCCTTATCAACCCCGATGATCCTCATGACCCCGTGCGCAAGCAGTGCATCCCCACTGGCGCCGAGACACATCAGGCTGCTGCCGACTTGCTCGACCCACTGCATGAGGACGAGGACTCACCCACACCCGGCTTGACTCACCGTTATCCCGACCGCGTGCTGTTCCTCATCACCGACATGTGCTCGATGTATTGCCGCCACTGCACCCGTCGCCGTTTTGCCGGACAAACCGACAACGAGTGTGGCGCCGACCGCATTGAGAAGGCTCTGGAGTATATCGAGAAGACCGAGAGCGTGCGCGACGTGCTCCTCTCGGGTGGCGATGCCCTCATGGTAGCCGACAAGAAACTTGAGTATATCATCTCACGCCTGCGCGCTATTCCTCACGTGGAGATTATCCGCCTGGGAACACGCACTCCAGTGGTGTGCCCACAGCGCATCACTCCCGAGTTGTGCGAGATGCTCAAGAAGTATCATCCCGTGTGGCTCAACACTCACTTCAACCATCCTAACGAGGTGACTCCCGAGTCGAGCCGTGCTTGCGAGATGCTCGCCAACGCCGGTGTGCCCTTGGGCAACCAGAGCGTGCTGCTGCGCGGCATCAACGACTGCGTTCACGTGATGAAGCACCTGGTTCAAGAACTCGTGAAGATTCGCGTGCGTCCTTACTACATCTACCAGTGTGACCTGTCGATGGGTCTTGAGCACTTCCGCACTCCAGTGTCGAAGGGCATCGAGATTATCGAGGGCTTGCGCGGACACACCTCGGGCTACTGCGTTCCCACATTTGTGGTCGACGCTCCTGGTGGCGGTGGCAAGACTCCTGTAATGCCTCAGTATGTGATTTCACAGGCTCCTGGCAAGGTGGTATTGCGCAACTTTGAGGGTGTGATCACTACCTACACCGAGCCCACCGAGTATCACAGCGAGTGCAACTGCCCCGAGTGCCGTGCTGCTCGTGCTAAGGAAGAAGTGCCTGCCGACAAGGCTGTCGACGGTGTTATCTCGCTGCTCGAAGGCGAGCGCATGAACATCGAGCCTAAGGCCTTGAAGCGTCACGAGCGCAACGCTAAGCGAAACGGTTGATAAATAAGATTTCCGCTCGAAGCAATGGTGATGGAATTTGCTCCATCACCATTGTGAAGCGGATGACTGGTTGCTGAGGTGCCCTTTATCAATGAAATATTGAAATACGACAGTCTGTCGATTGTCGGGTTGCAAAAGAATACTGGCAAGACCGAGTGCTTGAAGTATGTCTTGGCGCGATTGCCACTGGAACAGAAGAAGGTGGCAGTGACTTCAATAGGCATTGACGGGGAGACAACCGACCAGGTGACACGCACTCAAAAGCCCGAGATAGTGCTGCGCGAGGGCATGTACTTTGGCACCAGCGAGGCACATTACCGCCAGCGCAGGCTCGTGAGCGAGCTCATCGACGTGAGCGACGAGAGCACCAGCCTGGGGCGGGTGGTCACCGCCAGGGCATTGACCCAGGGCAAGATTTTGCTCTCGGGACCGTCGTCAACCCAGGGGCTCAGGCGCTGGATGCGCGACACGCGTCGCCACGGCATCGACCTGGCGATTGTTGATGGAGCGCTGTCGAGATTGAGCCTGGCGTCGCCAGCGGTGAGCCAGTCGATGATTCTTGCCACCGGCGCTGCCTACTCGATTAACATGTCGCAACTGGTGCAGCGCACCGCCTTTGTGGTCGACCTTATTAATATAGGTGTAACCAGCGAGCGCAACATTGGGCTGCTCGACCCGCTCGAGGGTGGCCTGTGGTGGATTGACACCGATGGCGAGTTGCACGAGATGGAAGCAGTGACATCGCTGTCGCAGCAAGTGCAGTTTCATGGCATGGAGCGGTGTGCTACCATCTATGTGGCAGGAGCGCTGGTCGACTCGTTTCTTGAGAAGGTGCGCAAGAACAAGGCGCTGAAGCAGGTGGAACTTGTGGTGCGCGACTTCACCAGGGTGTTTGTCACACAGCAGCAGCTCAAGATGTTTGAGAAGGCGGGTGGCAGGCTCAGGGTGCTGCACAAGAGCCATCTTGTTGCAGTTACCGTCAACCCCACGTCGCCTGCGGGATATGTGCTCGACTCAAGCGCGCTGTGCGACCGCCTTTCACAGGCAATAAACCTGCCTGTATATGATTTATTAAAAAACTAATGCAGTTAAAGAACGTCATAGAATCGCCATGTGGACTGCGCTTCATGCTCGATGAGCTGGAGTTGCAGTCAGGATTTGCTCGCCGGTGGCTGCTCGACAGCGAGATGATGACCAGCGAGCAAGAGATTGCTGCATCCTACGACGTGCTGCGACACTTTGTCGACTTTGTGGGCTCTATTGAGCCGTCCTATCTCAACACGCTGCTCTTCAGGCTCCAGGGTGTGAAAGACATTCGCACCACCATCAAGAACCTGCGGCAGCAGTCCACTCTCGACGACATCGAGCTCTTTGAGGTGAAACACCTGGCAATACTCTCGACCGAGGTGGCTAAGTTGCTCAAGGACCACAATCTCGACAATGCGGTGGCTATACCGCCACTTGACAAGGTCATTAATATCCTCGACCCCGACGGAATGAAGATAGCGTCGTTCTACATCTACGACAGCTATTGCCAGCAACTCAAGGACTTGCGCATCGAGATGCGCAAGCATCCCGAGCAGCAAGACCAGTTGCTCGTTGAGGCCGCCGAGATTGAGGAGGGCGTGCGCAGCGACCTAACCCGCCAGCTGCACGCTCACGTCGAAGATATTGAGCATGCCCTGATTGCTCTCGCCCGAGTAGACATTGGCGTTGCCAAGGCTCGCCAGGCGATAGGGCAGGGGTTGTGCTTTCCTGCTATCAGCAATGATGGCTCAAGCCACTACAGGGCAATGTTCCATCCGCAGGTGCGCGTTGCCCTGGAGCGTGGTGGCAAGAAGTTCCAGCCAGTGGACATAGGGTTTGCCAACGTCCCCACCTTGATTACGGGTGCCAACATGGGCGGCAAGACTGTGGTTCTCAAGACCCTCACGTTGTGCCAATACCTGTTCCAGTTTGGCTTTGGCATTCCCTCCAGCGAGGCGAGCATTGCCATAAAAGATGATATAATGTTCTGCATTGGCGACGAGCAGTCGATTGAGAAGGGACTCTCCTCGTTTGCCGCCGAGATGAAGAACATAGATGCCGTTATCAAGGCATCACGCAAGGAAAGAAGACTATTGGCGTTGATCGACGAGCCAGCCCGCACCACCAATCCCACCGAGGGAACAGCACTGGTGCAGGCATTGCTCAAGGTGCTTGCTCCCAAGCGCATGAGCCTGGTGATGACAACGCACTACGATATAGAGCCTGGCGCTGCCCGTTGTCTCAGGGTGAGGGGCTTTGACGGCGGCTCAATGAATTACTCTCTCGTGGAGGTGGAGGATGGCGAGGTGCCTCATGAGGCGCTCAACATTGCTCAGAGCCTAGGCATCGACCCCGAGTGGATTACCCTTGCGAGAGAAGAACTGGAGACCTCATCCTGTGAGAAGACTGAATGATTAAGTACTATATAAATAATGTGATATGCAAAAAAGTAAATTAGGATTAGATTTCGAAAAGGTGGAATATGCCAGAGGCTTGGCCAAGGGCATTGCTCAAGATGTGCAGACCTTTGTGGAGCAGTACACTACTGTTGCCGTGGAGCGCACTCTGTGCCGCCTGATGGGTATTGATGGCGTTGACGATAACGATGTGCCACTGCCTAACGTGGTGGTAGAGGCGCTCAAGGACAAGGGCGTGCTCAACGAGGGCGCATTGTTCTTCATTGCCAACGCAATGATACAGACAGGCTTGACACCTCAACAGATTGCCGAGAAGGTGGCTCGTGAGGAACTCGACATCACTAAGGTGGTCACTACTAACCCCCAGGAGATTGCCCATGCCCTGCAGCCAGTGATAGACGAGAGCATGGCACGCATTCGTGCCCGCCGCTCGCGCCGTGAACACTATCTCGACACCATTGGCGAGGGTCCCAAGCCTTATCTCTACATCATTGTTGCCACCGGCAACATCTATGAGGACGTGGTGCAGGCCCAGGCTGGTGCCCGCCAGGGTGCCGATGTGATTGCCGTGATTCGCACCACTGGTCAGAGCTTGCTCGACTACGTGCCTTATGGCGCTACCACCGAGGGATTTGGCGGCACTTTTGCCACCCAGGAGAACTTCCGCATCATGCGCAAGGCTCTCGACGAGGTGGGCGAGGAGCAAGGCCGCTACATCCGCCTGTGTAACTACTGCTCAGGCTTGTGTATGCCCGAGATTGCCATCATGGGAGCCTTTGAGGGTCTTGACGTGATGCTCAACGACGCACTCTATGGCATCTTGTTCCGCGACATCAACATGCAGCGCACGCTCATCGACCAGTACATGAGCCGCATCATCAACGGCTTTGCTGGTGTGATTATCAATACTGGCGAGGACAACTACCTCACCACTGCCGATGCCGTAGAGGCTGCCCACACCGTGCTCGCCAGCGACCTGATCAACGAGCAGCTCGCCCTCATGGCTGGCCTGCCCGAGGAGCAGATGGGACTGGGACACGCATTTGAGATGGACCCAATGCTTGAGAACGGTTTCCTGCTCGAGCTTGCACAGGCGCAGATGACTCGCGAAATCTTCCCTAAGGCAACGCTCAAGTATATGCCACCCACTAAGTTCATGACTGGTAACATCTTCCGTGGTCACATCCAGGATGCACTGTTCAACATGATAGGCATCTGGACTCACCAGGGAATTCAGCTGCTGGGAATGCCCACCGAGGCCATCCACACCCCATTCATGAGCGACCGATATCTCTCTATCGAGAATGCCAAGTACATCTTCAACAACATGAAGAGCATTGGCGAGGAGATGGAGTTTAAGGAGGACGGCATCTGCCGCAACCGTGTGAAGGAAGTGCTGGGCAACACCATTAAGCTCCTTGAGGACATCACCAAGGAAGGCTTGTTCACAGCACTTGAGAAAGGTATCTTTGGCGACGTTAAGCGTCCCAAGAATGGAGGTAAAGGTTTGGAGGGCGTGACCATGAAGGGCGCCAACTATCTGAACCCATTTGTTGAGCTAATGAAAGGCAAGCGATAATGCGTAAGTGTTAAGGGTTAAGTTTTAAGTGTTAAGAAACTTTGATTACCAGCACTTATCGCTTAACCGCTTGACATTCAGCATTTGCCACTTAACATTATATGAGCGAAGGACTATATTCAATGGAAGCTAAGGATTTTGACAAAACCTTAGACTTATCGAAGATAAAACCCTATGGCGACACCATGAACGATGGCAAGGTGCAGCTGAGTTTCACCCTGCCAGTGCCATGTGGCGCCGAGGCGGTAGAGGCCGCCAAGCAGATGCTGCGCAAGATGGGTCTTGAGAACCCCAGCGTGGTATTCTACCAGGAACTGACGCCTGGATTCACCTTCTTCAACTGCTACGGCAGCTGCACTCACACGGTTGATTACACCAATATTTATGTGCCCAAGGTGGAGTCAAACACAATGGACATGTATGAGACCGACGAGTACATCAAGGAGAACATAGGCCGCAAGATTGTTATCGTGGGTGCCTCGACAGGTACCGACGCACACACCGTGGGCATCGACGCCATCATGAACATGAAGGGCTATGCCGGCCACTACGGGCTCGAGCGCTATGAGATGATTGAGGCCTACAACCTGGGGTCGCAGGTGCCCAACGAGGAATTCATTGCCCGTGGCATCGAGCTGCATGCCGACGCACTCCTCGTGTCGCAAACCGTGACACAGAAGGACGTCCACATCCAGAACATGACCAACTTCATCGAGCTCATGGAGGCCGAGGGCCTGCGCGACAAGATGATTTGCTGCTGCGGTGGAGCACGCATTACCCACGAGCTCGCCAAGGAGCTGGGCTTTGACGCGGGCTTTGGCATGAACACCTATGCCGACGACGTGGCATCGTTTGTTGTGCAAGAAATGGTGAAGCGTGGAATGAAGTAGTGGGAAAGAGGGCAATGCATAATGCACAATGCATAATGCATAATTCACAATGCATAATGCACAATTAATCCCTCGATTGCTCGACTGTTCGACCGCTCGATTGTTCGACTGTTCGACTACTCAACTACTGTTGCAAGAATATTTATTTAAACATAATAATATTAATATCATAAACCGTAACTATTATGGATAAACATGAAATGAGAGAGGTCATCGCTAAGCGTGCTGCCAAGGAGTTGCACAACGGTGACGTAGTGAACCTGGGTATTGGTATCCCAACATTAATTCCTAACTATCTTCCCGAGGGTGTGGAGGTGACTCTGCAGACCGAGAACGGCGCAATGGGCATGGGCCCAACACCTGCCGAGGGTGAGGAAGACAAGAACTTGATCAACGCTGGTGGTGGTTACATCACTCTCGAGCCAGGAGCTTGCACTTTCGACTCGGCTACCTCGTTTGCCATCATACGTGGTGGACACGTTAACGTGTCGTTCCTGGGTGCGCTGCAGGTTGACGAGAAGGGTAACCTTGCCAACTGGATTATCCCTGGCAAGATGGCTCCCGGCATGGGTGGCGCTATGGACCTCGTAGTGGGTGCCAAGCGTGTGATCCTCACCATGGAGCACACTCAGAAGGGTAACCACAAGATTTTGAAAGAGTGCACACTGCCTCTCACTGCCGCTGGTCAGGTCAACATGATTATCACCGAGATGGGTGTTATGGACATCACTCCCGAGGGTATCGTGCTGCGCGAGCTTCATCCTGAGTTCACCGTTGAGCAGGTACAGGAAGCCACTGGCGCTACTCTCATCATCGACCCCAACCTCAAGCCAATGGACATCTAAATTTAAGTTATAAGGGTTAAGTTTTAAGTGTTAAGTTTAATTTTCTTCGAAAATTTTTGGTATCAAGCGCGTTAAGACAACAGATTTTGCACTTAATACTTAGTACATTCCATTTAGCACTTAACACTTAACTCTTAACTCTTAACACTTAACACTTAATCAGATCTATGGATTACAATTTCCTTAAGATTGAGAAGCTTGATGGTGGTATCACCATCTTGAAAATCTCGGCGCCCAAGTCGCTCAATGCTCTCAACTCTAAAGTTCTCACCGAGCTTGACAATTTTGTTGACAGCATCGACCCCGCTACTCGAGTGCTCATCATCACTGGCGACGGCGAGAAGGCCTTTGTGGCTGGTGCCGACATCAGCGAGATGGCACACCTCGATGAGCAAGAGGGATATGAGTTTGGCAAGCTGGGCGCTGCCGTCTTCCGCAAGATTGAGGTGCTGCCCATCCCCGTGATTGCCGCCGTCAACGGCTTTGCACTGGGTGGAGGCTGCGAGCTTGCCATGGCGTGCGACATCCGCATCGCTTCGGCTAAGGCGAAGTTTGGACAACCCGAGGTGGGGCTGGGCATCATCCCAGGTTTCTCGGGCACCTACCGCCTGCCCAAGCTCGTTGGTCAGGGCTATGCCAAGGAGATGATCTACACTGGCAAGATAATTCGTGCCGACGAGGCTCTGCGCATAGGTCTTGTGAACTCGGTTCACGAGCCCGAAGAACTCATGCCCGCCGCTATCGCTATGGCACAGAAGATGGTTGCATGTGCTCCCACGGCAATTTGCCTGGCTAAGCTGAGCATCAACGAGAACTACGACCTCAATGCTCCCGAGGCTCTTGAGCTCGAGAGCAAGCTCTTTGGCAAGTGCTTTGCCACTGTCGACCAAAAAGAGGGTATGGACGCGTTCCTCAACAAGCGCCCTGCTAAATTTACTGGAAAATAAAGAACAATAATCATTAAATAACAAGACACTATGAAAATTTGTGTAATTGGAACCGGAACAATGGCTAAGGGTATCGTCAAGGCGTTTGCCGCCAAGATGCCTGTGGTCATGAAGAGCCGCACCGACGCCAGCCTTGAGAAGGCTATGGCTTCGATCTCTAAGGGTTACAACAAACTCGTGGAGAAAGGTAAAATCACTCAAGAGAAGATGGATGCAATCCTTGCAAACATCACCACTACCACCGACTATGCTACATTTGCCGACGCCGACATCGTTATCGAGGCTGCTGTTGAGAACATGCAGTTGAAGAAGGACGTGTTCATGGAGCTTGACAAGATTTGCAAGCCCGAGACAATCTTCGCCACCAACTCGTCGTCGCTGTCAATCACCGAGATTGCTGCTTGCACCAGCCGTCCAGCACAGTTCATTGGCTGCCACTTCTTCAACCCCGCCGACCGCATGGCGCTCGTTGAGGTGATTCGTGGCCAGCTCACCAGCGATGAGACTGCCAAGTGCATCATCGACCTCGCTACCGAGATTGGCAAGACTCCAGTGCCCGTGAACGAGGCTCCTGGTTTTGTGGTTAACCGCATCCTCATCCCAATGATCAACGAGGCAGTGGGCATTCTCGCCGATGGTATTGCCAGTGCCGAGGACATCGACAAGTGCATGATGCTGGGCGCTAACCACCCAATGGGTCCCCTGGCTCTCGCCGACCTCATTGGCAACGACGTGAACCTTGCCATCATGGAGGTGCTCTACAACGAGTTTGGCGATCCCAAGTATCGTCCTCACCCATTGCTGCGCAAGATGGTTCGCGCTGGACTGCTGGGCCGCAAGACTGGCGAAGGTTTCTATAAATATTAATAATCAAAGAGTTAAGTTTGGAGCTTTAAGTGTTAGGTAGCTGCGCTAAACCACACATGACACTTATTGCTCAACACTTAACACTTAACACTTAAACTATATATGGATTTTAGCTATTCAAAGACAGAACAACTGTTCCTGCAGATGATTCGCGAGTTTGCCGAGAAAGAGGTAAAGCCTCTGGCTGCCGAGGTTGACGAGCAGGAGCGTTTCCCCATCGAGACAGTAGAGAAGATGGGCAAGCTGGGCATCATGGGTATTCCCGTGCCCAAGCAGTATGGCGGTGCCGGTGGCACTGTGCAGATGTACATCATGGCTGTTGAGGAGCTCTCGAGAGTGTGCGCCACAACTGGCGTGGTTCTCTCGGCCCACACCTCGCTGTGCATGGCTCCCATCATGGAGCACGGCACCGAGGAGCAGAAGATGAAATACTTGCCAAAGCTTGCTTCGGGCGAGTGGATTGGTGCCTTTGGTCTCACCGAGCCTAACGCCGGTACCGACGCTGCTATGCAGCAGACTACCGCCGTCGACGCTGGCGACAAGTGGATTCTCAACGGCTCCAAGATTTTCATCACCAACGCTTCCTATGCCAACGTCTTCATCGTTATGGCGATGACCGACAAGTCGAAGGGCACCAAGGGCATCTCGGCGTTCATCGTTGAGCGCGGCATGCCAGGCTTCTCGATTGGCAAGAAGGAGTTGAAGATGGGTATTCGCGGTAGCGCTACCTGTGAGTTGATTTTCGAGAACTGCGAGGTGCCCAAGGAGAACTTGCTGGGCGCCGAGGGCAAGGGATTTGGCATTGCCATGAAGACCCTTGACGGCGGTCGCATTGGTATCGCTTCACAGGCGCTGGGTATCGCCCAGGGCGCTATGGACGAGACCGTTAAGTACACCAAGGAGCGCAAGCAGTTTGGTCGTGCTATCGCCAAGTTCCAGAACACCCAGTTCCAGATGGCCGACCTCAAGACTAAGGTCGAGGCTGCACGCCTGCTCGTGCGCAGTGCTGCCTGGAAGAAGGACAACGGCATTCCTTACAGTGCCGATGCTGCTATGGCCAAGCTCTTTGCCGCCGAGACAGCTATGGAGGTTACCACCAAGGCTGTTCAGTTCCACGGAGGTTATGGCTACACTCGTGAGTATCCCGTTGAGCGCATGATGCGTGACGCCAAGATTACCGAGATTTACGAAGGTACAAGTGAGGTTCAGCGCATGGTAATTGCTGGTCATTTATTTAAATAATAAGATGTTAGGGTTTGTTAGTGGAATAGTGGAATAGTGGAATAGTAGAATAGTAGAATAGTAGAATAGTGGAATAGTAGACTAAACTACTAAACTACTAAACTACTAAACTACTAAACTACTCAACTTAACCCTTGACATTTAAAACTTAAAACTTAAGATATGAATATTATAGTTTGCGTAAAACAAGTTCCCGATACCACTGAGATCAAGATCGACCCCGTAAAGGGCACCTTGATTCGTGATGGAGTACCCAGCATTATGAACCCCGACGACAAGGGAGGTCTTGAGCTTGCCTTGCGTCTGAAGGACGAATGCGGTGCTCATGTGACTGTTATCTCGATGGGTCCCCCTCAGGCCGATGTGATGCTGCGTGAGGCGCTGGCTATGGGTGCCGACCGTGCCATCCTGCTCAGCGACCGCAAGTTTGCCGGTGCCGACACACTGGCCACCTCTTATGCCCTCTCGGGCCTGTGCCGCACTCTCGACTACGACCTCATCATCGCTGGCCGCCAGGCTATCGATGGCGACACCGCTCAGGTGGGTCCCGAGCTCGCCGAGCACCTGGGGTTGCCACAGATCACCTATGTTGCCGATGCCAAACTGCTTGAGAACGGCAATCTGCTCGTTCACAAGGAGAATGAGGACAGCGTGCAAGTGCTTGAGGCAGAGGGCAAGTGCCTCTTGACAGTGCTCGCCAGTGCGTTTGAGCCTCGCTACATGAGCGTGAGCGGCATTATGGAAGCCTACAACAAGGAAGTGGAAGTGCTTGGCGCCGACAAGATCGACGTTGAGGAAGGCAAGCTGGGTCTTGCTGGCTCGCCCACCAAGGTGTTCCGCTCGTTCCCCAAGGCCATGAAGGAGCCTGGTGAAGTTCACGAGGTTACCCCCGAAGAGGCTGTAGAGCTTATTGTAAATAAACTGAAAGAGAAACACATCATCTAATTCAAGTGTTAAGTTTGACGGCTTAAGTGTTAAGTGGCTGCGCCTGCAAGCGAAGCGACAACACTTAATACTTAACATCAAGCACTTAGCGCTTAATACAATTGCTATGGACAAAAAAGATTATAAGAACGTATTCGTTTTTGCTGAACAACGCGAAGGTGTAATCCAACCCGTTGCTTTCGAACTTTTGGGCAAGGCTCGCGACCTCGCCGATGTGCTGGAAGAGAAAGTCGTGGCTATGTTCCTGGGATGTGGTATCAAGGATCAGGCTCAAACTCTTATTGAATATGGTGCCGACGAGGTTATCGTTGTCGACACTCCCGAGCTCAAGGACTTCCTCAGTGAGCAATACTCGCAGGCTGTGTCGCAGATTATTCTCGACCGCAAGCCTCACATCGTGCTCTACGGCGCCACCACCATTGGCCGTGACCTGGCTCCACGCCTGGCATCACGCCTGAAGACTGGTCTTACTGCCGACTGCACCAAGCTCGAGATTCAGCCCGTGAAGGACGAGGAGAAGGAATTCTGCATGACTCGTCCCGCATTTGGTGGAAACCTCATGGCTACCATCGTGTGCCCCAACAACCGTCCACAGATGTCGACCGTGCGTCCTGGTGTGATGCAGAAGATGCAGCGCGACGCCAGCCGCAAGGGCGTGGTGACCGAGTTTGCTCCCAAATTCGACACCTCGAAGTTCAAGGTAAAGGTTGTTGAGACCATCAAGGCCGAGAAGAGCGTTGCCGACATCTCGGAGGCTAAGATCCTCGTCTCGGGCGGACGTGGTGTTCACGACAAGGAAGGCTTCGACAAGCTGCAGGCTCTCGCCGACGTGATTGGCGGCCAGGTGGCTTCGTCGCGTGCTATGGTTGATAACGGCGTGATGCCTCATGAGTGCCAGGTGGGTCAGACAGGTAAGACCGTTCGTCCTAACCTCTACATGGCATGTGGCATTAGTGGTGCTATCCAGCACCTGGCCGGTATGGAGGAGAGTGACTTCATCATCGCCATAAACAAGGACAAGTTTGCTCCCATCTTTAGCGTTGCCGACCTGGGCATCGTGGGCGACCTCCACAAGATCGTTCCCATGCTCACCGAGCGCCTCAAGAAGGAAGTGGAGAAGTAAGAAATCCCTTTTTTGGGACTTTTGATTTACTTTTGATTTAATAAAAATGTGAGGGTGGTCCAAGTGAATTGGCCCACCCTCTTTGTTGTCTCTTGGCGCGAGGATTGAGGATTGAGGATTGAGGATCGAGGATTGAGGATTGAGGATCGAGGATCGAGGATTCGAGCGGTCGAGCAATCGAGGGATTAATTGTGCATTGAGCATTGAGCATTGAGCATTGCTCTTCCCTCTCACCTCCTGCGGGATTTTTTCTTGATGAAGCGGTCGTAGTTGCCTTCGGGTTCCTGGTCGTGGCGAGCGCGGGTTTTGAAGCCTCGCTCGGCGTCGCGGCGTGTGCGCCGGTCGCTGCGCCTGCGTCGCTCGCGCTCTATGCTCTCATATTGAGCGCGTCGCCGTTGCGAGCGGTTCATTTTCACCTCTCCCTCGAGGCTTATGGCGGCATAGTCTTTGCTGGCGTCGGCAATCTCAAGATATAGTCGCTTGCCATAGAACTCGCTGTTGCGCAGCGCTCTAATCACGTGTTGCGCCTCGCCTTGCTGCACGTCGAAGAGCGAGTAGTTGGTCAGCAGGTCGATGCGCCCTATGCCTATGTGCTGCCCCTTGCTGGTGGCGTTGATCATGCCAATGAGGTCGGGGGCGTAGAAGCCGTGGCTCTTGCCCACGTTGATGAACACCCGCTCGTAGCCCTGCTCACCGGTGCGGCGATCCTTCTCGCCGTTGGGCTTGCGAGTGCGCTCCTTCTTCTCGCCACGCTTGCGCTCGCGGCCCTCGGGCACGATGTCGAGCACTGGTGCCTTCTTGTAGTAGTCGAGCATGCGGTTAAACTCCAGCGAGAGCAGGCGTTTCACCACCTCCTCGCCGCTGAGCCATGAGAGCTTCTTGAGCACGCCGGGCAGGTAGGGCGCAATCTCTTGCTCGCGCACCTCCACGTTCTCGAGGCGGTCGGCGAGGTTGTAGAGTTGCTTCTCGATGATCTCCTCGGCCTTGGGCACCTCGCGGCGCTCAAACTCCTTGCCAATGTGTTTCTCGATTTGCCGCAGCTTGCTTCGCTCGCGGCTGTGGATGATGGCGATGGAGATGCCCGTCTTGCCGGCTCGTCCTGTGCGCCCGCTGCGGTGGTTGTAGATGTCGTTGTCGTCGGGCAGGCTGTAGCTGATGATGTGGGTGAGGTCGTTCACGTCGAGGCCTCGAGCCGCCACGTCGGTAGCCACCAGCAGCTGCAGGTTGCGCTCGCGAAACTTCTTCATCACCGCGTCGCGCTGTGCCTGCGACAGATCGCCATGCAGGGCGTCGGCGTCGTAGCCGTCCTGGATGAGTTGCGATGCCACCTCCTGGGCACTGGCGCGAGTGCGGCAAAAGACGATGCCGTAGATGCGCGGCAGGTAGTCGACTATGCGCTTGAGGGCGAGGTATTTGTCGCTCGCCTTGACCATATAGTAGAGGTGGCGCACGTTGGCCGAGCCCTCGTTGCGTGTGCCGGCGACAAACTCCACCGGGTCGTGCATGTAGTTCTGTGCGATAGCGGCAATCTCGCGAGGCATGGTGGCGCTGAAGAGCAGCATCTTGCGCTGCTCGGGCACGTGGCTCAGTATCTCGTTGATGTCATCGACGAAGCCCATGTTGAGCATCTCGTCGGCCTCGTCGAGGATGACGGTGCGCACGTCGTCGAGCTTCACCACTCCGCGCCTAATCAGGTCCTGCAGTCGGCCGGGAGTGGCTACTATCACCTGCACTCCGCGCTTCACCGCCTTGATTTGCGGCTCGATGCTTGCTCCGCCATACACTGCCAGCACCTGGAGCCCGTCGACGTAGCGCGAGTAGTCCTCAAGGTCGGCTTTTGTCTGTAGGCACAGTTCGCGCGTGGGGTCGAGTATCAGCGCCTGAGTGGCAGTCGACGAGGTGTCGATGCGTTGCAGCGTGGGCAGCCCAAAGGCGGCGGTCTTGCCGGTGCCCGTCTGCGCCAGTCCCACCACGTCGGTCTCCTCGTTGAGCAGGTGAGGGATTACCATTTCCTGGATGGGCATCGGTTTCTCGTAGCCCATCATCTCGATGGCGCGCAGCAAGTCGTCACGCACGCCCAGTTCTTTAAATGTTGGCATATTTTGTGTGTTATGTAATAAAATGGCGAATTTGGCTATTGAACAAATTCAGTGATTTTTGTTTTTTCAAGCGGAGTCAATTATTTAAATGAATGACCAATTTGGGTTTACCGGCTGCAAAGGTACGCATTTTTTCGTTGGCAAAAGGTGTTTTCGTGCAAATTTTCTACGACGGGGATTGAGGATGGGGGATGGGAGATGGGGTAGGGCACGCCTGCGACGCGGGAATCGGTGAGCGGTGATGGATGAGGGCATTGTAGGGACAAGGCGTGCCTTGTCCGCTAGCGGCGCACGAATCGTGGATGGGGCAATAATCAAACAATTACCGACAATTATGAACAATTTTTTATTCTCATCCTCGCCCGTTCTATGGAATCACCTGACTCACCTGACTCACCTGACTCACTTGACTCACTTGACTCACCTGACTCACTTGACTCACTTGACTCACTTGACTCACTTGACTCACTAGGGTGCATAATGCACAATTCACAATGCACAATCTTGCTGGTAAGGGAACAAATCCTCTCACAAAGCTGCACCTATCGGTGTCACAAAGCCTCGCAAGCTCGGAATCTATATATTTCTTTCGTTTTAAAATTCCTGCGACAGCAGGCTTTGCGATGTTGCTGGCGGACAAGGCACGCCTTGTCCCTACAATGTGGGGACGGCGCGGTTTTGCAACACCTTTAGTTGCTGATTGCATAAAAAAACGAGACGGATGGCTCGTGGTGGTGTGTGAGTCATCCGTCTTGTTACGGTGTGGGTGATGTGGAGTTATTGCTTCACCCTGAGGTTTACACGGTAGGTGTTTCCTCGTGAGTTGATGAAGCTGCCGGTGAGCCTGCCGTCGTTGGTGAGTCGTCCCTCGAGGTATCCCGACTCGACGCCGTTCTTGATGTTGTACTCCGAGAGGTAAAGCCTGCCGCTGCCGTCCATTGAGCCGTTGAGCTGCAGTGCTGCGCTGGGTCCGAACTTGGAGTAGTAGTAGCTTCCCGAGAGTTCGCCAAAGTAGTTGCTGAGGTCCATCACCACGTTTTTCCCTGCGATGGTACCCACGAGGTGTAGGTATTCCATCGAGCGTGCGTTGGTGATAGCCGGCTCGGTCTTCTCGATAGAGGGTACTGCGGCGGCAGTAGTGGCCTGCTGTGCAGGAGCGGTCTGAGCGGGCTGCGCTGCAGTGTCGGCAGGCGCCACGGTTTTCTCTACTGCTGCTGGCGCCTCTTTGTCATTGCCCTTGTCCTTGCCAAAGTTGTAGGCAAGTACTCCCACGAGTGCTATGAGCAGGAGTGCCACGGCAATGGAGAGTCCTATTACCAGTCCATTGTTCTTCTTGGGTTGCTGATAGTTGTACTGGTCCATAGTGCTTAGTCTTTCTTAGCTCGCAAGCAGCTTATTGCGAAGTAAACAATCAAAGCGATGTAAACCACCAGGCCCAGGACGCTCGATACGCCATCGCTGAGCGGGCTCTCGTACTTGAAACCACCAAACTTCATTGCTGCGCTCACCACTCCCATGAGGGCACCACCGGCAATGAAACCGCTGGCGATGAGCGTGCCCTTGTCCATGCGCGCCTTGTTGAGACGCTCGTCCTTGCTGCGGGTGCTCACGAACCAGCTCACGATGCCGCCAATGAGCAGCGGGGTGTTGAGCTGGAATGGGATGAACATACCCAGCGAGAAGGGTAGTGCTGGCACTTTGAGCCAGTTGAGCAGGCAAGCGAGGATGGCACCGCAGATGTAGAACATCCATGGTGTCTCGCCACCGGTCATGAGGGGGTCGATAACGGCTGCCATGGCGTTGGCTTGTGGAGCCACGAGAGGAGTCTCGCCAGGCACTGCTCCGTCGTAGAAGCCGTAGGTCTTGTTCAGGATAATCATCACACCGCCCACGGTGGCTGCCGAGAGCACTGTGCCGAGCATTTTCCACGTCTGCTGCTTGGCAGGTGTGGTTCCAATCCAGTAGCCAATCTTCATATCGGTGACCATGCCACCAGCCATCGACAATGCGGTGCAAACCACGCCGCCAATGATCATCGACGCCACGATGCCTTGCCATCCGTTAAGGCCAATTGCCACGAAGATGCCCGATGCAATGATCAGGGTCATGAGAGTCATACCGCTCACGGGGTTGCTGCCCACGATAGCGATAGCGTTGGCTGCCACGGTGGTGAACAGGAATGCGATTACCACCACCACGATGAAGGCAACAATGGCCTGTGGCAGATTGTGGATAACGCCAATCCAGAAGAACACGAAGGTGACGATGAGCGCTGCCGCGAGGGCAAAGACGAGCGCCTTCATGGGGATGTCGCGCTGAGTGCGCTCCTCTTTCTCTACCGCGCCGCCCTTCTTGAACGACTTGCCGGCGAGTCCCACGGCGTTCTTGATCACGCCCCACGACTTGATGATGCCAATGATGCCGCTCATGGCGATACCGCCAATACCAATGGAGCGTGCGAAGTCCTTGAAGATGACGTCGGTCTCCATGCCTGCCATCTCGGGGCTAACGGCCGCAAACAGTGGCACTACAACCCACCAGATGAATGCGCTACCGGCAAAGATGATGAAGCTGTACTTGAGGCCAATGATGAATCCCAGACCCAGAGTGGCGGCACTCACGTTGACCTTGAAGAGGAACTTGGTGCTAGAGGTGAAGTTCTGCAACGCTGGGATGGCAGTGGTGGAGATTACCTCTTTCCACCATCCAAAGGAGCTCATGAGGAAGTCGTAGAGACCGCCCACCAAGCCGGCGATGAGCAGCGGCTTGGCCTGCTCGCCACCCTTCTGTCCCTGGACGAGCACCTGAGTGGTGGCTGTTGCCTCGGGGAAGGGGAAATCGCCGTGTTTCTCCTTAACGAAGTACTTGCGGAATGGGATGAAGAACAAAATGCCCAGGATGCCGCCAAGCAACGAGCTGAGGAACACCTCGAGGAAGTTGACAGTCATCTCGGGATACTTCTGCTGCAGGATGTAGAGGGCTGGCAGCGTGAAGATGGCACCTGCCACGACGATGCCGCTGGCAGCGCCAATGGACTGGATGATCACGTTCTCGCCCAGGGAGTTCTTGCGCTTGGTGACGCTGGCAACACCTGCTGCGATGATGGCAATGGGAATCGCCGCCTCAAACACCTGTCCCACCTTCAGTCCCAGATAGGCTGCGGCGGCACTGAAGATTACCGCCATGATCAATCCCATCGACACCGAGTAGGGTGTCACCTCGGGATAGTTCTTCTCGGGACGGAGAATGGGAACATACTTCTCGCCCTCCTTTAGGGGGCGGAACGCGTTCTCGGCGAGTTCAATCTCTTGCTCCTGCCCGGGTGCCTCGACTACGGGCTGCTGTGCGGGAGCATCTTGTAGTAATTCTTTCTCGTCTTGCATAAGTTTTGTGTTATTTTTGTTTTATAGGTTATTTTTTGCTTACAATCTGCGAAGATAATCAAAATTAGGCAAACGAGAGCAATAAATTGAGGAAAAAAACTTTTTAAGTGAGCACTGAAAGTTCCAATAAGAAGTGCGAAAGTCTTCTGAAAGTTGTTTTCATAAAATAATATTATGAAAAACACCGAGGGGAACGCCAAGCGGCAAGGGGGCG
>ONIY01000003.1 GCA_900318065.1 uncultured Prevotellaceae bacterium | reverse complement strand
TGATTTTATAAGAGAGTATTTTGTGTTAACCTCCAAAATCTCATCCCATTCTCCTCGCCTGAATGTCATTAAATGGACAATAGGCGGTGGATTCCTTTCCTGGCTCATCATCACGATGTCGATAAGCACAAGCACCTTTTTCTTTATTACCAAACAATATTCATGGGTGCCTATTGCAGGCTTCTTTTGTTTTTTATTGATTACGGTTCAAAATGCTGAGTGGACCTATTATTATTACAGTTGTATGATATTTGCCGTTTTTGGATTGATTGCTTTGGTAAAATGGGGTTCAAAGTTCAAGTCAATGTGGACTAAGGCAATTGCCGTGGCGCTGTGCTTACTAATCACTGGAGTAATGTCATTTTCACATGCATCTCACATTGCTACATTTAAACTGGTTGACCATAGTGATGACCCATTAATGGCAAAGGGTGCTGAGTTTTATCATCAAGTTGACTTGGTGAAGCGGGTTGAAAAACCGCGCGTTGTGTTTTTGAATTACAACAATGTGATAAATGTGGCCGATGCTGTCGATGGATTACCTGGCTGTAAATATTGGGCAAAGCAATATGGTGCTAATTTTATGCAGGAAGAACAATATAAACAGATAAAAACTAATAGGCCACACTTTGTCTATATAAAACAAGATGACCCATATAATAAAGATAGAATAGAAAGACTGGGTTACTTTTGCATAAACCAGCCTTCTCCGTTTTATAAAGTCTACCTTTACGCTAACCCTAAGTTGAGAAAAATATATCTTGATAGATAAAAACAATTAAAGTGCAATCGCCGACTCGAGTGCGAGACGCATCATTGTGCGGAAGCTGGTTTGGCGTTCTTCGGCGCTCATGGCAGTGAAATCTACCAGTGAATCGCTTATTGTTAGCAGGCAAGCAGCGTTCTTACCCATCACTCTTGCATTCTGGAATAGAGCGAAACTTTCCATCTCTACGCAATCAACACCTGTGCGTTCTCGCAGTTGTTGCCATGGTTCGCTGTTGGGGCCTCCATAGAAAACGTCGCTAGAATACACCTTGCAAGGTGTGCATTTAATGTCAAGTTCTTGAGCTTTGGCCAGAATTGTCTCGTTGATGTGTTGGCTAGGAAGGAGTTCGTGGCTTGTCTCGCCGTTATGCACTTGTGCATAGGATGAGGTGCTGTAAGCCGAATGGGCAAGTACCACGTCTTTAACTTGAAGTTTCTCGGTGTAGCTGCCTGCAGAGCCAATGCGTATGATGTTTTCTACGCCATAGAATTGAAACAGTTCGTAACTGTAGATGCCAATGCTAGGCATTCCCATTCCGCTTGCCATTACCGAGATGGGCTCGCCTTTGTAGGTGCCAGTAAATCCCAGCACATTCCTTACCGAGGTTACTAACTTAGGGTCGTCAATGAAATTCTCGGCGATAAACTGAGCCCTCAAAGGGTCACCAGGCATAAGAATAGTTTTTGCGAAATCGCCTTCTTGAGCATTAATGTGAGGAGTCATGATAATTTGTAGAGTTATTGTGGTTAGATTATTTCTTGCGTTTCTTGGCTTCGTACTCACGGAATACTCGATAGGCATTCTCAATCTGACGCACATAGTTGATTGTCTCGGTGCCTCGGCAGTAGCCATAGCTGCACACTGGGTCGTTGTAGAACTCGGGATGAGTTTTCCACAACAGCGCCTCTTCCACATTAGAGTACCACACCTTGGGGTTCTTCTTGTACTTTTGTGCAAGTTTCATTGCATCGGTAATGTGTCCCACGCCAGCATTGTAGGCTCCCAGGGTGAAGCGCAGGCGCTCGGCGTTGTTGGGGATGTAGCTTTGCAGGAACTTGTTGGTCTTTGAGATGATGAGACTTGCCACATAGACGCTCTTCTCGGGGTCGTTGAGGTCTTGTTCGCTAAATCCATAGCTTGCTGCAGTGCTGGGCATGATTTGCATCAGGCCACGGGCATCGGCCCACGATACCGCCTGCGGATTGAAGTTCGACTCCACATAGGCAATAGCGGCGAGCAATGTCCATTCCACGCCAGCGGTGGCGGCATATTTCTTGAACAACTGGTCGTAGGCCGAGATGTCGCCTTCCTTGCGGGAATAAATCTTGTTCAGGTCTTTTTGCGCGTCCTGGTTCTGGGCGCTCTCGATGAGGCTGCTCAGCGAGTCGCTCATTGCCTTCATTGAGTCGAGGTGATGCTTGTTCATCTCGAAGTAGCGTTGCTTGATCTCATGAGCCCTGGCTATGGTCTTGTCATTCTTAGACCAGGCATCGATGGTGTCGGCAAGCCATTTCCATTCTTTGCCCACTGCCCATGACGAGCGTTGTGGAAATCCCACTTTCAGGCTAATGTTGATGCTGTCGTTGTAGGTCTTGTTGATTTGTGCGATGTCGCTGTCGGCAATTGTCATGGGAAGGCGCCCGCTGGCAACCATGTCGATAAGGTCTTCGCTGATGAGCGAGTCGTTGTCGATGGCGTGAATCTTTATGCCGCCGCCCAGCTCGCTGTCGAGGTTGCGAAGTCTTGCCTCGTAGCTTGACCCGTGAATGACATAAACATCCTTGCCGATGAGTTGGGTAACGTTGCTAATGG
The DNA here is from genome assembly GCA_900318065.1 of uncultured Prevotellaceae bacterium. Taxonomy (GTDB): domain Bacteria; phylum Bacteroidota; class Bacteroidia; order Bacteroidales; family Muribaculaceae; genus Sodaliphilus. The sequence goes on along the minus strand of ONIY01000003.1, from coordinate 75,780 downwards.
TGTCTTTGCCCTCCTTTTGAACCAGCACTTGATAAGTCACGTTTTGAGAGCCGCAATGTATCACATGCTTCTTGTACTCGGCTGTGATGGGAATCTCATAGGCAGCCACGTGCACTTTGTTGTTCTCGATGAAACTGATGAGTTCTTTCATGCTGGTGGCGATGTGGAATTTTATTGCCATCTTGTTCTCGCGGGCAAAAGCTCTAATGCGCTCATAGTCATAACCCAGCGTGTCGCCCCTAAGGGTGAAGAAACTGGCTGGGCTGTAGATGGTGCCCACCACCAGAGTGTCGGGGAATTCATGAGTGATCTCCACCGTTGGCAGCAACTCGGTTTTGTCGACGGTTGAGGCTTGCTCGTTCTTGCTACTGCAAGCACTGAGCAGTGCAAGGATGACAAGTAATATGTAAACCTTTGTAAACTTCATTGATTAGAGAGTTTCGTTTTTATTATAAAACTGTCAAAGACAGTGTTTTATTGTATTGAGGCTACTATTTCTAGTACTATGATGGCTGCAGGTGAGGCAAAGAGCAGACTGTCGATGCGGTCGAGAATGCCACCATGACCAGGAATTAGGTTGCCTGAGTCTTTGACTCCAGCAGTGCGCTTGAGCAACGATTCAAAGAGGTCGCCAAGCGTTGCGGCAACAACTACCATCAGTCCCATTGCAATCCATGAGTCTACGCTCATGCCTTGAGGATTGAGCAAGTTGCTAACCGCCTCAACACAAGCAATTACTATTGCAGCGGCTACTACTGCCAGGGCACCACCTGCCACACCTTCCCACGACTTCTTGGGGCTGATTCTCTCAAAGAGCCTGTGCTTGCCTATTGCGCATCCCACGAGGAAAGCGCCAGTGTCGTAAAGCCACAAGAAAATGAAAAGGCAAAGCACCATCTCGGGCGAGAATCGGCTTGCCAGAGTGTTGAGCAATGACAGTGGCAATGCTACATAGAGCAGAGAACTGAGCGACTGACGCACGTCGGCAACGGCATTGCGCTCGGGAAGATAAAGTTGCGTTGTGAGCCGCACAAGAAAATATATTGCTATGGGCACCAGGCACAGCCCTTTAGGCATGTCGATGTTGTAGAAAGCGTAGAACGACAGGAACAATGCCACACCGCCTGCGCAGTCAATGGTCTGCAATAGTCTTGGCAATGGTTTGCCATCGTGGTTGAAGAGCCTGGACGCTTCGAGCATGGCAAGCACCACAAAGCATGCAAAGAGGATTATAAACAGAATCTTGCTTGTGTTCCACAACAGCAACGCTGCTACTATTAAAGCCACATAGATGCCTCCAAACAAGGCTCGTGTCATGATGTTCATCGCAGTAGTTTTTTTGTCATTTCAAAATTTGCGTGCAAATTTACGTTTTTTTTGCTAATTATGCATCAAATCCTATTATAAAATGTATTATCTTTGTATTTCAATAGTAACTGAAAAACTATAATAGCAGTATGTATGAACCTCTTGCCGAGCGCATGAGACCCAAGTCGCTCGACGAATATATTGGGCAAAAGCACCTTGTGGGTGAGGGTGCTGTGATTCGCCGCATGATAGAGAGTGGCAATATCTCCTCGTTTATCTTATGGGGACCGCCAGGAGTGGGAAAGACCACCCTTGCACGCATTATCGCCGAGCAAACTCAAGTGCCGTTCTACACCCTCAGTGCCGTCACCAGCGGGGTGAAAGAGGTGCGTGAGGTGCTCGACCGCTGCCGTGCCGACGCTGGCAGCATCTTCACTAAGGGCCGGCCTGTGCTCTTCATCGATGAGATTCACCGCTTCAACAAGTCGCAACAAGACTCGCTGCTTGGCGCAGTGGAAAAAGGCACTGTCACGCTCATAGGCGCTACTACCGAGAATCCATCGTTTGAGGTGATTCGTCCGTTGCTCTCTCGCGCTCAAGTCTATGTGCTGCAGCCTCTGGAGAGGGAAGACTTGCTCGAGTTGCTCAATCGCGCCATCAAGACCGACAAGATTTTCCAGGATCGCGAGGTTAGGGTAGAGGAGACCGAGGCGATGCTTCGCTACAGTGGTGGCGATGCCCGCAAGTTGCTCAATATCCTCGACTTGATTTACCAGTCGCTCGATGCCCATGAGCCGTTTGTCATCAACGACCAGATTGTCACCGACCGCCTGCAGCAGAATCCACTAGCCTTCGACAAAAACGGAGAGATGCACTACGACATAATCTCTGCGTTTATCAAGTCGATACGCGGCAGCGACCCTGATGCCGCCGTCTACTGGCTGGCGCGACTCATTGCCGGTGGCGAGGATCCCAAGTTCATCGCGCGCCGCCTGTGCATCCTTGCTGCCGAGGACATTGGCCTTGCCAATCCCAATGCCTTGCTGCTTGCCAATGCCACCTTCGACATTATCAACAAGATAGGGTGGCCCGAGGGCCGCATCCCACTGAGTGAGTGCGCTATATATCTTGCTACCAGTGAGAAAAGTAACAGCGCTTATCTCGCCATTGACGGTGCCCTGGCCAATGTGGAACAGACTGGCAACCTGCCAGTGCCGCTTCACCTGCGCAATGCTCCCACCAAACTCATGAAGGAACTGGGCTATGGCGCCGACTATAAGTATGCGCACGACTTCCCGGGTCATTTTGTCAAACAGGACTATCTGCCCAAGGAACTAAAAGGAACAAAGTTCTGGGATCCCCAACCTCACACTCCCGCCGAGGCAAAACTCAATGAACGCCAGGAGAAAAGGTGGGGTGGAGAGTGATAGAGGCATTCTTGCCGGCTCTCAATCAAATAAAAATGGGTGCTTTCATCATGTGAGAGAAAGCACCCTGTTTTTCTGAATCAGCCCGCCTTGCGCACACTCACATGCGCAAGCACGAAAATGTGGGCATTATTTGGCGCGTTTATATCGCTCGGTGCGCCAGTCGTTGATTGTACCACTCCAGTTGAGACCGAAAGCAAAATCATAGACATTGCCGTCGCTGTCACGATAAGGAATCATGTCATGTGGCACATCTTCGCCTTGTGCCTCAACAGTTTCCATGCTTGCTGGCATTTGGAACGGCAACAGTCCTTGTGGCTCAAACTTGCCAGAGATGATATCAAGTTTTGCCTTATTCTGGATGCCGAAGCACAGCAATATGGCATCGGCAGCTTTCTCCAGTTCGGCAAGCACAGCAGGTCGGCTCAGATTCATAGTCACAATCACTGGTTTGTCGCCCATCAATCGCTTTGTCTCGAGTACGAGATCGAGATCTGTCTCATTGTGGGTGGTTACAGTCTTGCCGCGATAGCTGCGGTTGGTGAAACTTTCTTTAGGGTCACCACCTGCCAAACTGGTGGAGCGTGCTGTAGAAGCAGTGTAGGGTCTATATTGCAAGCTGATGGGCACATATCCATTGCCTCCAGCCTCCACGTCGTCACGAGAATAGCCAAAACCGCCCATTGGCTCGTCAATGTCGACGAGTGCAAAGTCGGCAAGCGACGGTTCATCGACAACTGTGAAATATTGTCCCACCAGTTCGCGGCGTATAGGGTAGTCGGTGTGTTCTTGATATTTTTCTCCCCAAAATCCCGTCATGGAAGGATAGTGCCGCTTGGGCATGTAGACCCGGGCTTTCTTGGTCACAGGGAGGCAGCCTTTGTGATTCTTTGCCATCACTACCGAGCGCAACTGAGCCTCATATCCCTCTTTCATAAACTCGGGATTGCCCACGATGCGTGATGCCTCGTCGGGGTCAACATAAGGATTTTCGAAGAGTCCTAGGCGAAAACTGTTGAGCAGCAACCTTCGGGCACTGGTCTCGAAACGCTCACGGGCGCTCTTTTCGCCATAGTCGCTCGCCCACATGCGGTAGGCTTCCAGTACTGGCTCTTTGTCTTGGTTGCCGCCAAACTGGTCAACTCCTGCCTGCAAAGCACGATAGTGCCGCTCGGCAACGGTGAGTTGCTCCACTCCCCATGGCTTGCCCCAATGCTTGTCGATGGCGGGATAGTCGCCAGTTACCACCCAATCGGTGCACACCACTCCGTCGAAGCCGTAGCGTTCTCGCAGCAACTCGGTGATAATATAATGGCTGTAGCTCATAGCCACATTGTCGCCACTTGGGTCGATGTTCCAGGGCACCGTGTAGAACGACATCACAGCACTGGCGCTACCTGTTGCGCCAGCGAGCTTGAAACCGCCATCGATAAACGGCTCAAGGCGAGTGTTGAACATGCCGCCGGGATAGACAGCAAATTTCCCAAAACTGTAGTGCGAGTCGCGGCCGCCCTCTTCCGATCCGCCGCCTGGCCAATGCTTCATCATGGCGTTAACGCTATGATAGCCCCAGCCATCGGCGACGTGAGCTTCGCCTGTGCTTGACTGGAAACCGTTGCAATAGGCGCGAGCATAGTCGGTTACCAGTTGTGGGTCTTCGCTAAAGCAGCCATGGTTGCGTCGCCACCGTGGGTCGGTAGCTAAATCAACTTGTGGCGAAAGCGCTGTGGTAATGCCCAGTGCACGATACTCGCGCGAAGCAATTTCACCAAAACGTTTTATTAATTTGGGATCCATTATTGCCCCAAGACCTATTGGCCGTGGCCATAGTGATATTTGGCCGCCAGCACCGGCGAGAAACTCGTCGGCAGTGGCAGTCTCGTTGCGTGGGTCGCTACTGTTGTTGGCAGGAATGCCATGCCCCAGTCCTTCGACAAATGCCTGTAGGCGGTTGGTCCACCGTGCGGCAGTTGCTGGACTTTCCACTTTGGTCACCAGCACGGCTCTAACATTATCCTTCTCCAAGAAGGCACGCTGCACGTCGGTCAGTTCCCATGGCTCGGCTCCACTGTCCTTGAACGATTTGCCGCCATAGACGTTGCCGGCAGTTTGAGGTACCGGTTGATGGCCACTATAGAGCATGAGACCAGCTATCTCCTCAATTGAGAGACGTGTCGCCAAGTCGCGTGCCCGTTCGGCTGCGGTCAGTCGCCAGTCCTCAAATGGTTCAAGTTTTCCATTACGGCTCAGGTCTTTGAACGCCAGTCCGTCAACGGTTATTATGCCCACACCGCTATCAGGGCTGTAGCCCAGAGTGGGTCCGTGAGGTTGCACCACCAGGCTGTAGCCTTCTTTCTCCAGTATTATATAGTCTCGATTTTCTATATCAGTGTAATTTAAAAAGCTGCAGCAAGCAATAATTGCCACCGCAGCTATTATTATTTTTGCAAGTTTCATTTATTACCGCTTGAAGTAGATGTCGATGTAGTCGACGCATTCATCAACAGGGTTTTCCATCTCTTGCATGCGCCAGTACTTGCGGTTTCCGGTAGCAACGAAGTTGAAAGTTCCTTTTCTCAGAACCTCTTCTCCATTGTTTATGTGATAGATTTTTTGACGAATTTCACCCACGAAAATAAGATGACTGGCGTCAACAATGTCGATCACACCGTCGAGTTTGATGTAGTCGTCGTTGGTTTTGCAATCGTTGTCGGCATCCTTGCAGTTGCGTGCAAGTTGCTCACCACGGCAGGTGATTGTGCCGTCGGGTTGTTTTGTGATGTTGACATAACCAAAGTACTTCCATGAGAGCCACTGGAGGCTGAGCATGTGCTTGCCCTGAACCTTGCGCTCAACATCATTCAGATAAGCATACTTCTCGGTCTTAGCTGTGCGACGCACTTTCTTCTTGGCTTCAATTGATGCGGGCACCGAGGCCACGGTCAAGAGAATGAGTAGAGATAATAAGAATTTTTTCATAATGATAATTAGTTGGTTTTTAAAATTTTATCTATATAAACTTTAATCTCTTCTTTAGACAACAACCCAACCGATTCTTCTGGGTCATCGTCAGTTGTGCCAAAGTAAAGAACGTAGGGTATACTCCTTATCTCAAGCATCTTGGCGAGTTCCTTGTTGTTGTCAACATCGATGCTGTAGAAGTTTACGCGTCCTTCATATTCGGCTGCAAGTTCCTCAAGAATTGGTGCCAATTGACGGCATGGTCCGCACCAAGTGGCGTTGAAATCAAATACCGAGGGAGTTGAAATGGCACCAGTGTTCTGGTCGAACAGGGATACAAACTCCTGCATGTTGATGACCTTTACTTTCTTCTCGGCAGTTTGTGCATTGGCAATGTTCCACATAGAGAATAATGCCACTAAAATCAATAATGCTTTTTTCATAAATATTGTGTGTGTTGAATTAAATATACTTTTATATGATAGAAAAAACGCTTTGTGGTTTAATCGTTGCTGTGTGCTTTATTGATGCTGAGGACGCAATAAGTCATTTACTGTCTTCACTGGATTGAAGGTCTCGATGGGCACCTCCACGAAGATTGTGTTCCAGTCGCTCATCGAGCCATTCCACAGTCCAGGCAGCTCAAGGGCTTTGATCTCTACACCACCAGTCGATTTCATCGAGATGAGGCCAGTGTCGGGGTCGACAAACTGCTTGAGGTCAAACTTGTTGCCCTTGTAGTCCTTGATGTAGCACACCAGGTCGACAGGATTGAAATGAGTGCCGCTCTTCATCAGTTCAACTGCTGCAGGGTCGTTCTCATCGATTTGTGCCGCCTCAAGGATTTGGGGTGAGTAGCTGCCATCACTGTTGTAGGCAAGATAAGGACCTCCACCGGGCTCACCCTCGTTGAGCACCATGCCGCACACACGGATGGGGCGGTTGAGCTTGCCGCGCAGGTAGGAGGCGAGCTCTTCGTCGCTCATCGAGGCAGTGGCTTCGCTGTGAATGCACAGTCGGTTCTCGACAAACTTGAGGATGTTCTTCAACTCATTGGCCTTAGCGCCCTTGTCGAGGGTGGCGAGGTGCTTGGCGATGTGGCGTTGCACGTCAATGAGATAGCCCCCAATGGCCTTCTTGTAGCGCACTGTGCTATTGCGCAGTTTAAGTGGCACCACGTTGTCGATATTCTTGATGAATACCACATCGGCATCGCGCTCGTTGAGGTTCTCGATGAGAGCACCATGTCCTGCAGGTCGGAACAGGAGCTGGCCGGCCTCGTTGCGGTAGGGTGTGTTGTCGAGATTTACGGCGATAGTGTCGGTCGACTGCTTCTGCTCGCTCATGGTGACGTTGTACTTCACGCCCCACACCAGCTCCATAGTGGCAAGCTTGGCCTTGAGCATCTTGTCAAAGGCCTTGCGGTGCTCGGGAGAAACGGTGAAGTGGATATTCACCTCGCGCTTGGCGTTGGCAGCATATTGTGCCCCTTCTTCGAGGTGCTCCTCAAGTGAAGTGTGAACGCCGCCTCCTGCTGCCTTGTGGAACTGCAGCAATGCCTTGGGCAGGAAACCATAGTTCAAACCGTTGCCGTCGAGCATGGCCTTTACAATCTCAACATATTTGCCTTGCTCAATGAGCTTGGGGATGCCAGCCTTGTAGAGGTTCTCGCACGCCTTGTTGAGAGAGGCGTAGAAGGCGAAGTGGGCGATGCCGTCGAAGTAGGCTTTCTCGAAGTCGGTCTCGGGCGCTGTCCTGCCCGAGGTGGTGAATGCAAACATGTTCTTGAACATGCGGCTTGCGGCTCCCGAAGCGGGGACAAACTTCTCGATAGTCACACCTGCTTGCTGCGACTCTCGCCAAATTTTAATGTAATGGGCTAAATCTTTGTCGTTAAGACGCATAATGCCGTTGCCTGCTGTTGCAACCGAGTGAATGCGCAGTCGTGGAAATCCAGTCTCGAAGCGCTTAATCTGTTCATCAATCATTGAGGCTGTTATGCCCTTGTTTTCAATTAGTTGTTGGTCTTTTTCGGTTAACATAGCCTGTATATTTTGTGTGATTAATTGCTAATAAACTTGAATTAATTTGTAAAGTTACGAAGAAAAAATTAATTTTGGGTGATTTTTCTTGACAAAAAGAGTAAAAATGATAGAATTAGGATATTTTACTGCCCAAGAGCGCAGGCTACTGTTTAAATATATCAATAAATTGCGGGGAAATCTTCGCGATGAGATAAGCACCGATGATGTGGCGAAGCTCAAATCGATAATCAAGGGTGGAGTGGCACAGGGTGTTTATCGCCGCGACAAGTATGGCATCAATCCGGTGATAAGAACCTTGAACACTGCTGTGTTGCTTCATGATAATATTGCGCCCGACCGCAATATGACCATAGCCGTCTTGACCTACAACCTGTGTCGCAATGGTTTTATCACCGAGGCAGAGCTCGCCGGCAGCTTTGGTGACGATGTGGCGAAACTGGTGCATGGCTTGATAAAGATATCACAGCTCTATAAGAAGCAGGCGGCAGTAGAAGATGAGAACTTTCGCAAGCTCCTCGTCACTTTTGCCGAGGACATTCGTGTGGTAATCATCATGATCATCGACCGCCTGGGTCTGATGCGCAATATCGACAATGAGAGCAACGAGAAGTTTGTGCGCGACATCTCGCTCGAGTCGCGATATCTCTACGCGCCCCTGGCCCACAAGCTGGGATTGTATCAAGTGAAGTCGGAATTGGAAGACATGTCGCTTAAATACCTCCAGCGCGATGTGTACAACAAGATTGTTTCTCGCCTTAACGAGACCAAGGCTGTGAGGGAACAGTACATCAAAGATTTCACTGCACCTATCAGTGAAATGCTTGAGAAAGAGAATATAAAGTGCCATGTTAAAGGCCGCACCAAGACCATCAACTCCATCTGGAACAAGATGAAAACCAAGAAGGTGGACTTTAACGACATCTACGATCTCTTTGCAATTAGAATAATCATCGACACTCCGCGTGAGCGTGAGAAACGCGACTGCTGGCTTGCCTACTCGCTGGTGGGCGACATCTATCAGGCCAATCCCACTCGATTGCGCGACTGGATTACTATGCCCAAGAGCAATGGGTATGAGTCGCTGCACGGCACTTTCAAGGGACCTCAGGGCAAGTGGGTTGAGGTGCAAATCAGGACCGAGCGCATGGACGAGGTTGCCGAACTGGGCCTCGCCGCTCACTGGCGCTACAAGGGCGTGAAGGCCGACGGAGGTATCGACCGCTGGATGAGCAACGTGCGTGAGGTGCTTGAAGAGGGACAAAAAGACCGCATGGAGCTGATTAGGGATATGCACATGAACCTCTACGACGAAGAGGTGTTTGTGTTCACTCCCCGCGGCGATGTGTTCCAGTTCCCCAAGGGCGCCACGGTTCTCGACTTCGCCTTCCGTATCCATTCCCGCATTGGCTGCAGCTGTACAGGCGCAAAGGTCGATGGCAAGAACCAGAAGATAAACTACCGCCTGCACAGTGGCGACACGGTGGAGATTATCACTTCCTCAACCCAGGTGCCGCGTGTCGACTGGCTCAACATTGTGAAGACCAGCAAAGCTCGCAACAAGATTAGGCTCGCCCTCAACGAGGTCAAGAGCAAGCATGCCGACATGGGCCGCGAACTCATGCAGCGACGTTTCAAGAATCGCAAGATCACATTCGACGACGCCTCGATGAACCGGTTCATCAGTAAGAAAGGCTACAAGACGTCGACCGACTTCTATGTGGATGTCAATGACGAGAAAATCGACATAAACACTCTTGTGGAGGAGTATCTCGACTATGTGGCAAAGCAGCAAGACACCAGCAAGCCGCATGAGACGGCACAGAATTTCGTCCTTCAGCACAAGATTGACGACGATGAGCATGCCAGCGACGACATCCTGGTGATAGGCAACAACGTTAAGGGCATAAACTACAAGCTCTCGCGCTGTTGCAACCCCATCTATGGCGACCCAATTGTGGGATTTATCGCCAGTGATGGAGCCATCAAGGTGCATCGTCGCGACTGTGGCAACCTCAAGCATCTCAAGGCGAAGTATCCTTACCGCATCATCAAGTCGCAGTGGAGTGGCAAGGTGGGCAAGCAGTTTGCCGCTACCCTCAAGGTGGTGGGCAATGACGACATTGGCATCGTGTCAAACATCACGTCGTTGATCAACAAGGAGGGCGACACCTTGTTGCGCAGCGTGTCGATCAACAGCACCGGCGGGCTCTTTGAGGGACATCTGGTGATAGGCATCAACAGCCTCGACAACCTCGACATCCTTATCAAGAAAATCAAGAACCTGAAAGGGGTTAAGGATGTTCAGCGCTCAAGCCATTAAGTTTTATTGTTATATTAAGATTAATTATAATAATAGATTTTGAGAAATCGCAAAAAATAAAGAAATTTGCAGTTTGATTTGAAAAAAGGCTATTTATGGCCCAGTAATTGATAATTGAACAATTTAAGATATGAAGATTAAAACACTGCTTTTCAGTTTGTTGTCGATAATGGCGTTAGGCCTTAGTGCTCAAAACAATGTTGCCGAGGAGGTGGCTTGGGTAGTGGGCGACGAGCCCATCTTTAAATCCGACATTGAGGAACAATATCAGCAGGTCCTCTATGAGCGGGCACCCATCGACGGTAACCCCTATTGCGTAATTCCCGAGCGCATGGCGCTTGAGAAACTCTTCCTGCACCAGGCGAAGATTGATACTGTCGAGATTCCTAACTCTACCGTGATGCAGAGTGTGGACTCGCGCATCAACTACCTCATCGCCAACCTGGGCTCGCGAGAGAAAGTGGAGGAGTACTTCAGGAAATCGATGACCGACCTGCGCAACCAGCTCATCGATGTGGTTCGTGACCAGTATACAGTGCAAGAGGTTCAGCGCAAGATTACTAAGAACATCAAGGCCACTCCTGCCGATGTGCGACGTTATTTCAACACGATTCCACAGGACTCGTTGCCCATGATCCCACAGCAGGTGGAGGTGAAAATCATCACTATCAATCCTGTGATACCCCAGCAGGAGATTGACGACGTGAAGGCAAGGCTGCGTGAGTATAGTGAGAAAGTCAACAACGGCGAGAGCGAGTTCTCGACACTTGCAATCCTTTACAGTGAAGATGGTTCTTCTACCTATGGTGGAGAAGTGGGATTCAGGAGCCGTGCCGAGTTGCTCCCCGAATATGCCACTGCTGCGTTCAACCTCAACGATACAAAGCGTGTGTCTAAGATTGTGGAGACCGAGGCTGGCTACCACATCATCCAGCTCATCGAGAAGCGTGGCGACCGCATCAACACACGCCACATCCTGCTGCGCCCCAAGATTGCACAAAAGGACCTTGACGACGCTAAACTCAAGCTTGACACCCTTCGCACCGACATCCTTGCCAAGAAGAATGACCTCACCTTTGAGCAGGCTGCACTATATGTGTCGCAAGACAAGGACTCGAAGAACAACAACGGTGTTATGCTCAACGTGAAGACACACAGCAACATGTTTGAGATGGCCGACCTGCCTTCCGAGATAGGTAAAATTGTTGCCGACATGCAGGTGGGCGAGATTTCAAAGCCTTTCGTTATGATTAACCGCGCCACTAACCGCCAGCAAGTGGCTATGGTGAAATTGTCGAAACGCGTCGACAGCCACCGTGCCGACTTTGCCGACGACTACCAGGTGCTCAAAGAACTCTATGAAGACCACAAGCGTGAGGAGATGCTTAACAAGTGGATCGAGGAGAAGCAAAAGTCTACCTATGTCTACATCGAGGAGGGCTGGCGCAACTGTGAGTTCAAGTACAAGTGGCTTAACAACAATTTAAGCAACAAGCAATAAGTTTTATTGGGTCTTGAATATATTAAGAAATAACGCAACAAAGGACCAAGGGCGCCATGATGGACGTCCTGGGCAATTGTTGTGCTTGTTGCTTTTTTTCTTGACCGCCACAACGGCATGGGCGCAGAAGAACAACACTACTGTGGCTCCACAATCGCATCCGCAACCAGTTGTTGCTGCTAAGCCTGGGGCAACAGCATCGTCTATCAGACGCATCACGCCGCTAATTCCTAACGCCAGCCGGTTCGATCCTGGCAAGGTGTTTCTTGAGAATGCCGACCTCTTGATTGCCAACGAGAAGCGCAGCACCGAGTATCGCGTGCTTAAAGGCAATGTGAAGTTCCGTCGTGGAAACATGACGCTCTCGTGCGACAGCGCCTATTTCTATGAGGCAGGAAGCTCACTCGATGCCTTTGGTCATGTGGTGATGGTACAGGCCGACACCATGAGGGCCTATTGCGACCGATTGCATTATTATGGCGACGTGCAGGTGGCGAAGTTGCGCCGCAACGTGAGAGTTGTGAATACTTCGATGACAGTCACTACCGACAGCCTTGACTATGACATGCTCAACGACGTGGCGCGCTACTTTGGCGGTGGCACAGTGGTCGACAAGCAGGGCACTCGCATCTCCTCGGCGGTGGGGCGCTATGAGCAAGACACCAGGAAGGTGCAGTTCACTTCCAATGTTAATCTCACCAACAACAAGATAAAGCTCCACACCGATGTCCTCGACTATGACATGAACACCCATCTGGCTACTATTGAGGATCAAACCGAGATTGTGACGCTTGAAGATGGAAACAGGATTTACACCTCCAGCGGCACCTACAATCTGTCGACCGGCCAGGGCACACTATACAATCGTTCTACCATTAAGAGCAAGGACGGCAGGACTGTGGTGGGTGATGTCATGTACTATGACCGCAGGAACGACAGCGGGCATGCCCAGGGCAACGTGGTCATGACCGATGAAAAGAAGCAACAGACGCTACAAGGTGATAATGTGTACTACGACCGTCGCACCGGGCAAAGCCGTGCACAAGGCAATGTGGTGCTCATTGACAAGAAGAATGAGCAGACCCTCACAGGCGATGAGGTGTTCTATGACCGCAACAACGACCGTGGCGAGGCTCAAGGCAATGTTGTGCTCACCGACACCAAGACGCAACGCACTCTCAAGGGCGATGTCGTTGACTACGACCGCAAGAATGGCATTGGCAAAGCTCGTGGAAACGTGGTTATCACCGATGTCAAGAACAAGGTGATTCTTCAGGGCGAGGTGGGATATCACAATGAGAAGACCAAGGAGTCGTTTGTCACCGAGAATGCCCTTGCAAGGGAGTTCTCGCAGAAGGACACCATTTATATCCATGCCGACACGTTGAGGACTATTACTAACGATAAAGACGAGCGCATCCTGCTCGCCAACAAATATGTGCGCTTCTATCGCAAGGACTTGCAGGGGGTGTGCGACTCGGCTGCCGTCAACGAGAAGGACTCTATCCTGAACATGTATCGCCATGCGGTGATATGGAGTGAGGCAAGGCAGATAAGTGGCGAGGAGATTAACGTTCACGTCAAGGATTCAACGGTCGACTGGGCCACACTGCCCAGCAATGGACTGCTCGTTGAGCACCTGGGAGAGGAGTATTACAACCAGCTGAGTGGTCGCTCGATGAAAGCGATATTTGTCGACCAGGAATTGCGGCGTCTGGACGTTACTGGCGATGTGGAGGCGTTGTTTTATCCCATGGAGAACGATTCTACCTATAATAAGTTGGTTAACGCCAATAGCGCCTATCTCACTATTGACATGAAACCCAAGCAGAAGGTCGACAAGATAAAGATGTGGCCCGATGTCACGGGCACCGTGGTGCCTTTGTTCCTTGCCAAGCGAAGTCAGCTCAGGATTGAGAAGTTCCGCTGGTACGAGTCTATCAGGCCCAAGGACCCCTATGATGTGCTTGTGGTGAGTGATGAGATGCGCAGCATCTTTGGAGAAGCGGTGTCGAAACGGCGAACCGAGGTGCGCCGATAGTGTGTGAAAGGAGAAGATAATACAATGAGCGATGTCATAAAATTACTGCCCGATTCGGTTGCCAACCAGATTGCTGCTGGTGAGGTGATTCAGCGACCTGCTTCGGTAATCAAGGAGCTGGTGGAGAATGCTATTGACGCTCAAGCCACCCAGGTGCAGATTGTGCTCAAGGATGCCGGGCGCACCTTGATCCAGGTGATTGACAATGGCATGGGAATGAGCGACACCGATGCGCGACTGGCGTTTGAGCGACATAGCACCTCTAAAATCAGGAATGCCAGCGACTTGTTCTCGCTGCACACCATGGGATTTCGTGGTGAGGCACTGGCTTCGATAGCGGCTATCTCTCACATCGAGCTTCGCACCTGTGCACGTGGCAACCAGCTGGGCACTAAGCTCATTATCAATGCCTCGCAATGCGAGTCGCAGGAGCCCGATGTGTGTCCTGTGGGCTGCAATTTCATGATAAAGGATTTGTTCTTTAATGTCCCGGCTCGGCGCAAGTTCCTGAAAAGCAATCAGGTGGAGTTGAGCAATACCATCAAGGAGTTTGAGAAACTGGCACTTGTCAACTACAGTGTTGAGTTCACCCTCATCCACAATGGAAACACGCTCTATAAGTTGACAGGTGGCTCTTTCAGGCAGCGCATTGTGGCGATGTTTGGCAACACCATTGACCAGCAGCTCATCCCGCTTGCTGTGGAGACGTCGCTCGTCAAGATTAGCGGTTTCATTGGCAAGCCCGAGAATGCCCGCAAGCGCAGTGCCATGCAGTATTTCTTTGTCAACGGCCGTTACATGCGTCATCCTTATTTTCACAAGGCGGTGAACTCCTGCTACAATGAGCTGATTCCCGATGATGCACAGCCTAATTATTTCCTGATTTTTGATGTCGACCCCGAGTCGATTGACGTCAATATCCATCCCACAAAGACCGAGATAAAATTTGAGAATGAGTTGCCCATCTGGCAAATCATCTCGGCTGCCGTGAAGGAGACCCTGGGTCGCTTTAGCGTAGTGCCCTCTATCGACTTTGACAAGGAAGACGCGCCCGAGATTCCTGCTGTTACATTGCCGCATGTGAGCCGTCCTCCAGAGATTTCGGTCGACAAGGGCTATAACCCCTTCAACGACAACGATGGCGCTGGCTCGCAGCAAGCCAAATCACATGGCGACTACACCAGGCAGCACTCCTATGGTTCTCAGGCTATGCCCAACTGGGAGGACCTGTACAGGAACTTCGAGAAGTCGAAGCAGGAAGGTCTCGACGAGTTTGACGCCGCCGCGCCTTCGCATGATGTGCAACCGGAACCCGCGCCACTGGTGAGTGTTGATGAAGAGGTGCAGCACATCTTCCAGTTCGGCAATCGCTATCTTGTGACGCTCTCGCAGGATGGGGTAGTGATCATCGATCAGACCCGCGCCCATCTTGCCGTGCTTTATGAGCGGCTCATGGCTCAGATTGATGGCATGAACGTGGTGTCGCAGCGTGTGTTGTTCCCTGAGATAGTGCATTTTACTGCGGCGCAGAATGCGGTGTTTGAGGAAATAGAGCTCGACATGGAGAAGGCGGGATTTGGGCTCTCGCGACTCAGTGGCGGCGACTGGTCGATCAACTCGGTGCCTCCCGGTCTTGACAATGTCGACATCGTGGACTTGCTCAACGAGGTCATCAACTCGGTGAGCAATGGCGGCAACAGCATTAAAGACAAGATTTTTGAGAAAATAGCGCTCACCATAGCCACCCGTGCGGCAATACCTCACGGCCGCCTGCTCTCTCTGGAAGAAATGAAATCTCTTGTTGCCGATTGGCAGAAACTAAAGAACAGGAAGTATACACCCACCGGAAAGGTTATTGCCACTGTGTTGACAATAGACCAGGTGGCTAAGATGTTCTAAGCGGAATCTCGCTTTTTGTAGGTGGGAGTGTCAAAAATGGATTGCCACCGAAACTCCCCTCCTAAGATAGGAGGGGCTGGGGGTGGTATGACAAACTACAATATCGTTGTCGATAGAGAAGTTCCTCTCCGAGGCACATCCATAAATCGCTGTTTATCACCACACTGCGAACATCTTCGATGTTCTTGCATGGTGTTACAAATGAATAGCTTCTTCGAAGCATTTAACCTCTTCGAGGTCGCCGCTCGGAGTTTTGGAATAGTCTCCCTACATTGTCGTAATTTCAACCTTTCTTAACAGCCTCAGCTCACTTCCATAACTTCACAGTGATCAGGCGTGGAGCAGTTCGCGTTGTCTCACGGCCTCAAAGAGCAGTATCGCCGCGCTCACCGACACGTTGAGCGAGTCGAGCGCACCTTTCATGGGGATGCGGATGTGGGCGTCGGCGGCCTCTCGCCAGGGATTGGTGAGTCCCGTCGACTCGGTGCCCATGACAATCGCCGTAGCGCCTGTCATGGTGGTGTCATAGTATAACTTGCTGTCTTGCAGCTGCGCAGTGAGTATTTTGATGTTGTTCTCTTTCAGGAACTTGATGCATTCCATAGTCGAGCACGCCACACATGGCACGGTGAAAATGGCGCCTATCGAACTCCTAACGAGATTAGGATTATACAGGTCGGTCAACGGGTCGCACACTATCACCGCTGTCGCTTGGGCAGCATCGGCACTGCGCAGCACTGCGCCTATGTTGCCCGGTTTTTCCACACCCTCGAGCACCACCAGCAGTGGATTGTCGCCCAGGTCGAGGTCTTGGAGCGTGGTGGTGCGCGGCTTGACGATTGCCACGACGCCCTCGGTAGAGCCACGGTAAGCAATCTTTTCATAGACATGTGGCGTCACCTCGATGATTTCATAGCCGGTGTCACTCAGCGTGCTCGCGTCGAAAAGGGCAGGGCAGTAGAACACTGTCTCAACAGCGAAGCCCGCATTAATGCAGTGGGTTATCTCCCTGATTCCTTCCACGACGATAAGTCCCTGGGCACGCCGTTGCTGAGCCTTCTGCTGAAGCAGCACCACATGCTTGATGCGTGGATTTTGAGTGCTTGTGATTAATTGTCTCGACATGATTGTGATTTGTTTTTTGCAAAAATAGGATTTTTTTTTGACAAAAGATGGGTATTTACCAAAAATAGTGTAACTTTGCCCGTAATAACTATTAATGCTTTGTGAATTATGAATAAGTTTTTAAGTTTTTCTCTCGTGCTGCTTTGCACTGTTGTGATGGGCATCTCACTCGCTTCTTGCGGTGATGACGAGCCACTGGTGTCGACCGATTTCGCTAAAACCGAGCTCACTACTCCCATGTTCCTCTTTGAGCAACCTAATGGAGTGGTTTCCAGCATTACTAATGGCTTCAACTTCTGGACGTTTACCGACGGCAAGGCTGCCTATGGAACCTTCACGCGCAGCAACAACCGTGCGGTTCTCAAGTGCAACGAACTCTACGACTCTTGGAGCCTGGAGGGTGGCAAACTCCAGCTTGGCAACGTCACTCGCAATGTCAAGAAGGTGAGTGTGCTGGGAGTGAAAGCCTTCACTATCGACCTCACGGTATTTATCCCGTCTAATCTTTCAGTTGGTGGATTCACTGCCGAGACTGTCTTCACCGAGCTGAGCCTCAACAAGCAGAAGCTGTGGCAAGGCCTGGAGAGGGCTAAGCAAGAAGGCCCCATCTATGTGGATGAGATCTAAAATATTACATTAATAAAATGAAGAGTGCTGCCGCTATCACACGGTGGCACTCTTTTTATCAGATTGTCGATTATACGGGTCTTTATTATTTTCAGAACCTGTATCTCACACCGCCGCGCCATAATAATTTTAGCGAAGCTCAAATTTTCACTCCGAGGAGTGGCAACATACCCAGCGTGGGTGCTATTGCTTGTGAGGAAACAAATCCTCCAGCGGACAAGGCACGCCTTGTACCTACAATAATAAGAACCACAAATTAAACATATTAATCAGATTTTTTAATCTTCTGAATCACAGAATAATGGAAAAATATAGAGAATTTGTTTAATCTGAGAAATCTGTGGTTTATTTAATTGCAACCGACTTGACTGTGGCGTGGGGGAGGATTCTTCTAAGTGGTTATCTTCTAATGATAAAATATCTAAAAAAATGTAATTTTGTTCGTTTTTTGTCATTATTATATATACCTTTGCAAGCCGTAATGATGAATTACTAATTGGCGACGAGTAATGAAGTTTAAAGAAACGATACTGAAATACAGGATATTATGTGCATTGACAACATGCATTATCATTGCGTGTTGCCATAATATCTCGTTTGCGGCAGGCGGTCCTGGTCCTGGCCCCTCAATCTACAGTGCTGCCCTCGACAATCCCGCCTTTCCCAGCGACACCGTCGACGCTCAGCTCAAGAAGCTCAGCGCGGGAGCGTGGCTCATGATAGACGCCAACACTGGAACCATCCTCAGCAGCAAGAACCCCGACAAGATTATGTATCCAGCCAGCATGACCAAGATGATGACCTGCATCCTGGCTTGTGAGAGCGGCAGGCTCAACGAGGTTGTCACAATCAGTGCCGAGGCAGCCGCCACTCCCTATGGCAACGTCAAGAAGGGCGAGAAATATATCCTTCACGACCTTCTTTATCGCGTGATGCTGCCGAGCGACAATGGTGCAGCCCATGCAGTGGGGGAGTTCTTGGGTAACGACAGTATCACTTTCACCATGATGATGAATGCCAAGGCCAAGGCCCTGCACATGAACAATACCCACTTTGTCAACGCCCATGGCCTTCCCGACGATGACCATTATTCAACGGCAAGCGACATGATGCGACTCATGAAGTATTGCTTGAAGAATAGGACGTTTGCCGAGATAGTCTCTAACCAAACCCGCGACATCAAGACCCTTGCCGGAACTCCCATTCACTTGAAGAACACCAACAAGTTGTTTGGCCGCTATGAGGGTTGCATAGGCGTGAAGACGGGTACCACTCGTGCTGCTGGCGGCTGCCTGGCATCGGCAGTGGTGCGCAACGGCATGAAGATTTATCTTGTGATCATGAAGTGTGAGCCGGCGCGTGAGCGCACCGACGAGTCAATAGTGCTCTATAACAAGGGCTTTGAGATGATTAAAATGCTGAGCAAGAACCCCGATTACAACAAGAAGAAAAAGGGTCACGCTAGCAAGAAGTCGATGGGCGGTTCCACTCAGGGCACTGGCGTTCCAGTGCGCCGGCCCAAGGGCGACATGATGCACTACAACGACATGATGAGAACTCAGGGCGACGTGCCCATGAAGCATCGCAACTGATGCATGGGTTATCTTAAGGAGTGTTCTGCTGCTAGAACTGTGGTACTGGGTCGAGCATGCGCTGTGGCGAGCTGTTCTTCTTTGACTTGCCCTTGCTCTGCTGAGTTTTACTCTTAGACTTATCCTGCTTTTTAGTGGTCTTCTTATTTTTGGCGCCAGCTTTCTTGGTGCCACTTTTTGTCTTTGACTTGCTGGTGCTTTCTTTTTTCTTGCTCTTGTCCTTGCTGCTCTTTTGAGCAGTTTTCTTTGTGCTTTTCTTCTCTTTCACCTTGTTCTTGCCGGCCTTTTCAACATACTCAGTCATCTCCTTTTGAGTTTTTGGGTCGACCTCGTCGCTGCTGCATTTTCTCTCGATAAACACTGCTGCAACCAGTATCACTATCAAGGCTACAATCAACCAAGCGCCAGTGCGCTCCTGCTTCGACATGCTAAAGAAATCAGAAAGTTTACCCATGGCTATCGTGTTTTTGGATTTACAACTCCACAAAATTATTAAGAAAATGATAATAATAAAAGAAAAATAAGCATTATTACCGAAAAAAAACTCCAAATGGGTTCCACAATTGCCAAGAATCAGTTAACTTTGCAGCGCTTTTTTGTCATGTATTAACCTATTGATGGCAACTATTAGTGAGAAATGAAAAAGATAATAAACTTAATACCCGTAGGATTGTTTTCAGCACTAGCCACTTTGCTAGTAGCATATGTGCTATTGTCGCCGCCATCATCAGTATCTTTCAGCTGGTTTCACCTTTTTGATTTCAAGTATGGCGACAAGGTGAAGCACATTATTTTATTTGCCTTCTTGGCCTTTGCCTATCTTTATGACTACACCAAGTACAGGAATCCTCACCACACCCGCATCAATAAGGAACTGGCGCTGACAGTACTGGCAGGAGCAGTGGGACTGCTCACCGAGACGGGGCAGCTGGCGATGGCACTGGGTCGCACGTTTGAGGTTGCCGATATCGTTGCCGACGTGATAGGCGCCTTCATAGCTTTCCTTTACATGCACTTCTTTGGTGCTCACTTGCTACGCAAGAACCTGTTTAGCGTCAAGCGCCGCCATGGTCGCAAGAAGGGCAGGCATCATCACAGCACGGCGCATTATCATCGCCGTCACAGGGAGGAAGCCAGCGAGGACTAGAAAGGATAACCTATTGCCAAGTGGAATGCCAGTCCATTCTTGAAGTTTGGAATGTTGAAGTATCCATCCACACCGGTGTCGTAAGGAGCATGTAGCGCAATACCCAGGTCGGCTCGTATCACTATCATTCCCATGTCAAACCTTAGACCCACTCCAGTGTTGAGTGCCAGCTCCTTGAAGAAATTCTTGGCGTAGAGTTTGGCACCTGGCCTTAGAAAATCTTCTTCAAGAAGCCAAATGTTTCCTGCGTCAAGGAACAAAGCCCCCTTCAGGTATCCCATGATGGGGAAGCGGTATTCCCAGTTGGTCTCAAACTTGAACGTACCCACTTGGTCGTAGTAGGTGAAAGTGTTCATCTTTCCGTTTTCAAGATTGAGGTGATAACTGCCTGGTCCAACAGAACGCACCGCGAAACCTCGCAGAGAGTTGGAACCGCCTATATAGAATTGCTCCATAAACGGAATATCGAAGCTAGAACTGTTGCCATAGCCGTGAACAGCGCCCACAAAGACCCTTCCCACCAGCTTGTGTTCTCCAAAGAGAGTCCTTGTCCACACCATTTGAGTCCAGCCCTTGATGAATTGTGAGAAGTAGGTGTTCAAGATGTGCATCTCGCCTTTTTTCACTCCAAAGAGCCTCCACAGGCAGTAGGCGATATTGCCCGACTCGGTTGCCGAGATGGTCCACACGATATTGTTTTTCCCAAAGGTGCGGTCGAGAGTGTAGGTGTAGTTCATCTGCGGGATGAACACGTCGTCAAAACTGCGAAAAACTGCTGGATTGGCAAAATAGGCCGAGTCGAATTGTGCGGTAGTGCTAAGCAGGTTGGAATAAGTGATCTTCAACGGTGTGAACTTGTGCTGGGAATATTTTCTTGAGTGCCATTCCCAGCTCATCTCGGTGCTCACGCGAGCCATCTTGAAGAAGTGGGGGCGATTGAGGAACTCACCTCCCACCGAGAAGCGTGTCCAGTTGGTATAGCGCCTTGCGCGGTCAATGAACCGTGGCGCAAGCAATCGTGGTATGGCAAGGCTAACGTCGGCACCCACTTGATAGCTGTTGAAGTCGGAGTTCTTATAGGCGTTGCCCTTGCCGGTTTGCCATTCGTAGGACGCGGTAATGTCGGCACTGAGTTGCTCGGCACCTCCAAAGATGTTCTTGTGCTTGATACCCACACCTAGTCCTGGCCCCACAAAGCTGTTAGACTTGGTGGTGCCTTGTGCCTCTACTTTCACCTCAATGGGCTTGTCGAGGGTGCAATGAATGTCGAGGTCGATGACACCATATCCGTCGGCTCGTGCCGAGTCGGTGACAATCGTTTCCATAGTGATGTTGCTGAAGATGCCCGTGCGCGCGAGATACATCTGGATAACGTCCATGTTGCCCACCCTAAAAGGCCTTCCCTTGCGCCACCTGATGCAGGAAGGGATGAGTTTGTCATCGATGTGCACAGGTTGCTTTTTTATCAGGATGCAGTTGCGTGTGACAGTGGTGTCGGGGACACCTCCTCCTTTATAATTCTCTACTGTTACGGTAACATCACCGGCAAGATATCGGGTTGAGGCTTGGTTGGGCACATTGGCCGACTTCA
This sequence comes from uncultured Prevotellaceae bacterium, assembly GCA_900318065.1. GTDB lineage: Bacteria > Bacteroidota > Bacteroidia > Bacteroidales > Muribaculaceae > Sodaliphilus. The sequence continues at coordinate 54,196 of ONIY01000003.1, read as the reverse complement.
CCATCTGGAGGTTTATCACGCCTTTCTTGGTTACACTGTCGGCACGATACTCAAGATACTCAGGCCTGAAGTAATAGAATCCTCGGTTTCTTAACTCGTTGGTGATGTTGATGCGCACCGAGTTAAGAGAGTCGGCGCAATATCGGTTTCCAGTCTTCAGGTAGTCATTGGCCATCGCCACCGAGTCGATGAGGTGTTCCATTATCGACTCTTCTTCAAGGTAATTTATGGTGCCCAGGGTGTAGGGCGACCTCACGTTCACGTTGTAGAGAATCTTGGCTTTCTTGGGATTCTTCTTGTCATATTCCAGTGAGTAGTTGGCACTGGAGTTGAAGTAGCCATTGTCCTGAAGCAGCTGGTTTATCATCTTCACGCGGGTGTCGGGGCGCACTCGGCTTATCAAGACCGGCTTAGCCACCAGTTTCTTGTAAAGCCACCCTTTGAGGCCTGTGGCGTTCTCATCCCAGTGGTTGTACACCCACAGTCCAATGGGGAACGGCGTGCGATAGTAGGGCGAGTAGAGCGGGTTGTTTGGCTTGACATTAATAGCGCTGAAGATGTTGTCTTTCACGCCGCTCTCGATGGGCACACTGTCGAGCTGGTTATATTGAACCTTTTTTACTCCCGTATACAGCACTTCACCCTCGGCGAGCCTGCTGGTGGTGGAGCAACTGTTGAGAAAGAACAGTGCTACAAGTGTTATTAATATGTAGTGAATATTTCGCTTCATGTGCAATTTAGCCAGCAGATGGTTTTAATTATTTGTCATTATCGTCAAAGCCCGTTGAGTTGATGGTTGTATTGATGCTTGCGGGCAATTCAACTTTAGGTTTCTTCTTGAGCCACTGGAACAAGTCGCCAAACGAGCCAATCTTGTGCTTCATGACGAAACTCAAGCCGGTAACGGTGATTTGGCCCTCGAGAACGCTCTCAATGCCCTTGTGCCTGAACAGTCGCAGGTAGCGAGTACCGGTGGGGTTGAGCAGGTATTCAAATGAGATGTCGCTGATGAGGTTGTCGGAGAAGTTCTGCTCGCTGGATGCCTCGGTAGAATACTCGCCTCCCACGGCTATCTTGAAGCGATCACCAAAGAGCGACTTCGACAGGCGATAGCTGTAGCTGGTTTGGGTCTTAGCACTTTCTCCAGTAGCATACTGGTTGATGCCAAACGACACGTCAATGCCCTTGAGATTATTGGCGGCCCATGAGTTGATTTGCGACTGCAGGAACGAGAACAAAGCATTGGTGGTGTTGAAGTCGCCTGTGGTCTTGCTTCCTGAGTAGGAGTTATAGAGAAGCAAGTTGATGGCGGCTTGCGACCGCTGTGCCTCGGTCATGGTTTGCAGCTCGCTCTCAATGGCTGCATCATTCTTGGCCTCAAGGTCAAACTTGAGGTCCATGTTGCTGAGCGAGTTCTTGAGGGCAGCTTTGATATCGAAGTCAACGAGCCTTGAACCGTTCCCGTTCTCGTTGGTCACACTTGTTCTCATGCTATTGATGGCATTCAGGTCGAGCGTGGGATTGAGCATATCGCCACTCCACGTCAGGTTGCTGCCGTCAATGATGTTAAACACCTTCTGACTGATGACTGGTGGGGTATATCTCAAAGTGCCAGAGCTTATGGTATAAGAACCATTAAGGTTGTCTTTTCCAGCAAAGTCGATGCTGTATTTGAGCAGTCCTTCACCGTCAATGTTCAATCGGTCCTTGCCTTCGGGCTGGAGGAAAGCGTTGATTTTTGCGCCCTTCTCAATCTCGATGTTGGCGAGAATGTTTAATGCCGACGATGTTGTGGCACCAATGATGATATCGTTGTTATACCAAGCCGTATCGTTGGGATTAACAAATGTCACCATGCCCTTGGTGGCGCTGCTGGTTGCGAGTGTCGACACCTCGTCCTGCATCACATAGGTGATATCTGAGCCCGAGAGCAACTTGGCGTTAGCATTAATGTCGGTTATGTTGTTGCGCATGGTCATGTGGCCGTCGATGTCGATGTATCCCTTGCCAAAGATTTGTGAGAATGACCTTTGGTCACTGCCAAAGAACTGGATGTCCTTGCCCTTCAACGCGAGGTCCATCATGATGTTGTCGAGCGATTTGAAATCAACATTACCATTCAAGTAAACAGGTTTGTCGTTAAGACCGTAAATCTTGTAGTCGTTGAAGGCGATGGTGTTTTGGTTAACAATGATTTTTTCATCTCCAATCTTCAATGCACTGCCGTAGCGTGGAAGTCTCAAAAATGCTGAGTCTCCCACAAGATAGCCATTGATAAATGGCTTGTCAAGTGAACCAGATACCGTCATCTCGCCGTTGGCAAAGCCTGTGAGCATTACCATGTGGCCAGGAATAAATGGTGACACTTTCAGCAACGGGAAGCGGTTCATGTTCATCGTCAGGTTAAGAGGCGTCTCTCCCATTTCATCGTTTAGCGAGCCAAACGCCACTGCCACATCCGAGCCGTCAATGTTCAGGTTGGCGTTGAGTTGTGTGCTCGAGGTGGCTGGGTCGATGGTGAAGTCGGTGTTGACGATAAAGTCGCCCTGCCTCATGTTGTTGTAGAAGAAATCCTTCATCGAAACGTCACCTTTGCCTTCGAGGTTATGACCGTCGAAGGAGAACTTCATGTCGGCATCTACAATTCCTTTCATCGATGACAGTGAAGGAATCAACTGTGTCCATTCCTCAATGCGCAGGTTCTTGACGTTGGCAAAGATGTTCTGGTTGTTGCTAGCATAGAGTGGGTCGGTTCTCAGCGTAATGAGGCTGGAGTCGCTTTCAAGCATCAGGTCGCCTTCCAGTCGCTTGAGCCCAAGGTCCATGCGCAAGTAGTTGTCCTCGTTGAGATTCCACTTGCGATAGGCAATGATGGGATGTATGGGTTGGAGGTTAATGTCAAGAATTGAATCTTGTAGGTTTCCAGTGAATCCAAAGTTGTAACCCACCTCATGCTTGAAGTTTTCTTGCCTTACTACCATGTTCACTTGCGAGCCAATGGCATAACCACCTGCTATCACTTGTGCCATCTCGTCCCAAGTTCCCTTGCCATTCTTCATGATTCCAGAGTAGGCAATCATCTTGTTGTCTTCTTTGAGCGACACCATGAGCGTGTCGATGGCTTTGTCGCCCACACTCAAGGAGTGGGCTCTTCCCTGTGCCCATAGGGTGGAGTCGTTCTTGATGCCCAGGTCCACATCCCTGAAGTCGATGTCATAGCGTCCCAGATAGCGTTGCACAAAACCGTTGGGACCCATCTTCACGTCGAGGTCAAACTGCGGCAGCGCATCACACACCTCGTTGACGTCGAGGTTCATCTCCTTGTACTGGCGCTGGGCAATGGTGGCGCAGTCTTTGATCTTCTTGGTGAAGTAGTCGAGGCTGTGTGGCGAGTTGAAGTTGATGTAGGTGCTTTGCTCATTGAGGTAGGCCGATATGCTGTTCTCGGTGGTGTTAAACCTCAAGTCGGCTTGTTCGCTATTGATGTTCTCACCATTAAAGTTCCAGTCGAGGTCGGTGAGTTGGACATTGGCGTTATATCGCTTGTTCTTTAAGTCAAATTCTCCTTGCATGTTGATGTTGCCCTTGCCGTCGCAGGGGATGTCGAGCACTTTGAGTGCCCGCAGGTCGAGGTCGTGCACGTTGCCTTGAAGTTCTATGGTGTAGTGGTCGCCATTGATGGTGCCGCTGGCGTCGGCATAGACGTCGCAGTTGGGATTTGACGAGTTGATGTGTGCGTCAAAGGTGTTGCCGTCAAGGTAGACGTTGCCCTTGAGATCCTTGAACTCTTGGTGATTATAAACCACGCTGCCCAGGTCGACCGTGGCATCTATCTTGGTGCCTTTCTTCAGGAAGTCGAATTTCTCGCCACGGGCATTAACTCGTGCAGTGAGGTTGCCAACTCCCAGTTCGGGCACATAGTCGTTTACGGGGAAGGAGTGGGCTACTGCGTCGATGTCATACCTCTGCGATTTGGGGTCGAAAGTTCCCTTGGCATCCAGAGTGCCCTTGTTCTTTGCCTTGAGATGCGCGTCAAAATGGTTGCCATCGAGCTTCACGTTGCCGTTGAGGTTGCGGTAGTGTTTCCCGTTGAAGTCGATGTGGTCAAGGTCGACCTGCGCATTGATGTCGTTGTTTTTCGACAAGAAGTCGAAACCGCGGCCGCTGGCTTTCACATGAGCCGTAACGTCGTTGACGTCAACATCGGGAACGATTTTCTTCACGGGGAACGACCTGGCAGTTGCATCTACGGTATATGAGCCGTTGTTAAGCGAGTAGGAACCATTGCCCACGAGTGTTCCACCTGAATTGAGCCGCATGTCAACATCACCGCCCACCGAGCTGGGTGTGTACTTCACTCGGCCTTTCACTTTCATGGGAACGATGTTGATTTTCTTCTGCAAGTCGGGCTCCAGGAATGCTTTCTTGGCAAAATCCACATTCTTGACATCGGCATCAAATGCCACATCTGCCTCAATTTTCTTGGGATTGTCAAGGTTCTTGACTTTTCCGTTCACTGTGGTCTTGATGTGTCCTGGAATGTCGAGATAACCGTTGTTGATGTCGATATTGCGTGTGTTCCCCTTGACGTTGCCTTTCACCTTCATCTGCTTTGGCAGGTCAAGCTTCTTGCGCATGTCTTTGCTCAGGAATTCCTTGGCAAAGTCGGAGTTCTTGATGTCGGCGTCCACTTTGACGTTGGCCTGGAGTTTTGCAGGGTCGGTAACGTTTTGTATATTGCCGCTCATGCTTGCCTTGGCATGGTCTGGAATCTCTACATAGCCATCCTTGACACTCATGTTGCGGGTGTTGCCAGTGAATTTTCCCTTCACCTTAACAGGTTTTTTGCTAGGTATTCCCTTAAGGCTCTTGCCTAGCTCGGGAACGGCATTGCCCACTTCTTTGAGGTCGATTGAGGAGTTGGTGGAGATGTCGAAACTGCCGGCATGGTCACCGGTGAACACACTCATGTCGGCCTTGCCGTCAATGTCGATGTCGCTGTTCTTGGTCTTGACCTTGAAATTGTTGAGCTGGATGTCCTGGCTGTTGACCTTGGCAACGCCATGCGCCTCTTTAATCTCCAGGCCGCTTCTTTCGCGCGCCGAGAGGTTATTGAGGTCGACGCTCACCACATCGCTGCGGTTGTAGAAGTCTCTTGCGCCAAAGTTGAGGTCCTTCACTTCTATGCAGTCCATGTCAAGGCCCTTGCCAGGTTTGGCGCCTCTCACGGCATAGGTGGCATTGGCATTTGTCAGGCTAATGCTGTCGCCCCTCACAGTCCAGGGAACAGTGTCGGGGAATAGCGGTTCTGGCTTGGGAGGCACAGGATGCTCGGCATCAAATTGCTTAGCCCATTTCTCGGGAGGGTAGATGTACTTGGCGTCCACTCCATCTACGGTGAGTCGCTTGGCGTCGACGGTGTGGGCTCCAGTGTCAACAAAACCGTCTTCAAGTTCGGCATGGTCGACATGTGCGGTGAGATTGTCGATGGTGGGCAGCATCTCCATCGTGTAGTCTATGTCGTCGAGCTTAAGGTGCTTGGCCTGTATCTGCCACGGTTTAGACTGGGTGGTGTCGGGTTTCTCTTCTTTCTTGTAAGGGTACATCGACAAGTGCACTTTTCCACCTTGTAGCTCACCATCAAGCACATTTATCTTGTTGTTGTCGAGGTCGATATCGGCGCCGCTTATCTTGCAGTGTTTCACGTCGGCAGTGAGTTGCATCGAGGAATCTTCGGTAGTGAGGCGATATTTTCCATCGGTCAACTCGGCGCCATCAATTTCAAATTTCTTCTCAAACAGCGGCTTGACGGCAACGCCGGCAGTAAAGTTCTTGGCAACCAGCATAGTGTCGCCTTTTTCATCAAGTAGCTGCACATCGTCGAGACTGATGTCGAGTGGGAATTTTATCAAAATCTGTCCCACCGAGAGGTCCATTCCTGTTTTGTTTTTCACATAAGAGCAAGCGATGTCTTTCGCCTTGTTCTGTACCCAGGGAATGTACAAGGCAAAGGGAAGCATTATGAGTAATAGTATCACAATGCCTATTGTCCAGGAGACTATTCGTCCCACTTTATTTGCGCCACCCTTGCCCAACTATTATGTGATTGATAATAAATGGTTTATTTTCTTTATAGTGTTAACCCTAACACTTAAAACCTACAAAGGTAACAAAAAAAATGATTTTACGAACTTTTATCGTTGATTTTTTGATTATTTTCTCGTTTGGCAAGGATTATGTAAAGGATTATAAGGGATTGCTGCACCGATTGCTTGTGTTTGCAATATAGTTCATATTTGTGGCCTATAACACTTGTGGTGGGGTGTCGGGCAGGTGTGTGCTCATGATGCGCCAGGGCTTGGGGTAGAGGTTGTTGGCTCGATTGCCCAGGTTGTTGGCAAAGCCCAATATCGCCCCATTATAGGTCACGAGAATGTAGCCTTGCTGTGCATCGATGCTGATGGCATCACCACGCAGATAAGCTAGGGCAGTGCTGTAGTCAACTTCAACCCTTGTGAATGCAGAGTGGTTGATGTGAGGCGACATGGCAAGCTGGTGTGAGGGCACAATCTTCTTGCCTTTGATGGTTCCGAGTTTTATGCCAAACTCTTTGACAACATGAAGTTTACTATATTGTTCTTTAAGTTTTGCTTCAATGAATGATGGCGTGGCCACAACATCGCCATTGCTCTCTTGCAGATAGTACCCATTTTGAACCCACGACTTCGCTGGAATGATTTGGGCATTGGGACTGGAAGTCTTGCTGGGTTTGTTTTTACCTGGTTTGGTTGCTTTGCTCGGGGCGTCGTTTTTCCTGAGTACGCACATGAAAAGACCTTCGCCTTTCACGCGATGGGGAAAGAACCTGTAACAAGGGTAATTGCGGCCGACCGAAGGATGGATGTTCCAGCCGGGGAGGGTGGGGATTTCAATGACTGAGGCGCCTAGAGTGTCGATGATATAGTCGACAATTTCCTCATCCTCTTGGGCATTGTAAGTGCATGTGCTGTAAATCATTATTCCGCCAGGCTTGAGAGCATTCCACACGTCGTCAAGGATGGAGCGCTGGCGGGTAGCGCACTGCTGCACTAGAGAGCGCGACCATTGTTCTACTGCCTCTGGATCTTTGCGGAACATGCCTTCGCCACTGCAGGGCACATCGGCGGCAATGATGTCAAACTCATGGGTCATTTCTCCCAGCGCCCTGGGTTTGTCGCAGGTTACCATGCAGTTGTCTGCTCCCCATTTAATGACATTCTGGGCAAGCACCTGAGCGCGTTGTGGCATGATATCGTTGGCAACCACTAAACTCTCGCTGGGAAGCGCTTGCAGTGCCGCAGTGGTCTTGCCCCCAGGTGCGGCACACAGGTCGAGGTACTTAACAGGCTTTGTTGCAAGGTGTTTTATCGCATGGTAGATAAACATCGACGACGGGTCTTGAACATAATAGCATCCTGCGTGGAACATGGGGTCGAAGGTGAACTGTGGACGCTCATCAAGGATGGCTCCATGCTCACACCACGGCACTTTGACGGCAGCATTGGGCATTTTTTCAGTCTTGGATATATTGGCTCTCACCGCCACGATGGGAGATGTGGTTTCAATGGCTTCTATCAGCGACTGTGCCTCGGCAGGGGTCAAGATGTCGTTTATCTCTTGGGTGAATGTGGGGTCAAGTTTCATAATAAACCTACTAGTTGATGATGCAAATTTATTGAAAAATATTCATCTGGCAATGATAAAACTGGATTAATTATAATAAAACATAAAGTGTTTATTTAAGTTAGTTGATATAAACGCTTTGATATTAAATATTTGTGGCAGTATTAGTTTGGTTCAATAATTTGCTTGTTAATAACATTTTATTAAAAAAATTGTAAAAAAGAATTGTCATGTGAATTTAAAATCGTATCTTCGTAACATTATTAATTTATAGATTATTGCATATGACTAGATTTTCAAGATTTCTTATGGCGGTCTTGGTGACTTGTGTGGCAGTGCCAAGCATGCAAGCCGAGCATTTGATAGTGATTGGAGCCAACGACACTCACAGCCAGGTTGAGCCTGCTAGTGATGGGTTGGGAGGTCTGTTTAGGAGAAGAGCGGCAATGGACGAGATTCGTCGCAACAACAAGAATGTGATTGCTGTTCATGCGGGCGATGCTGTTCAAGGAACTCTCTACTTCTCAATGTTTAAGGGAGAAGTGGAGTATGCTTCCATCGATTCTCTGGGTTATGACATTATTGTTCTTGGCAATCATGAGTTTGACAATGGCATCGATGAGCTGGCTGCACACTACAAAAAAATCAAGGCGGCAAAACTCTCGGCCAACTATGACTTCAGTAACACACCGCTTGCAGGGGTTATGCAGCCCTACTACATTAAGTCGGTTGCTGGCAAGCGCATAGGATTCTTTGGAATAAATGTCGACCCAAAGGGCTTGATTAGCGACGACAAGTATCCAGGCATGATCTACCTTGATAATGGCGAGGTTGCCGAGGCTACTGCCAAATATCTGAAAGAGGTGCAAAAGGTTGATTTCACTATCATGGTGTCGCACATTGGGTATTATCCCGAGGCTGTGGGGCAGGTGGGCGACTCTATCATCGCCAGCCGCTCGCATTACATCGACATGATAGTGGGAGCTCACACTCACACACTCCTGCAACCTGGCGATCCTCGCACTCAAGTGAAGAATGCCGATGGCAAGATTATCACCATTGGTCAAAATGGCAAGTGGGGTAAATATATAGCCACCTATGACATCGACCTTGATAATTTCACAGTGAAATATGGTCAGGTAAAACTTGATCAGTCGCTTGACGCTAAGGCCAATTATCCCGCAATGGCGCAGTGGCTGGCTCCTTACAAGTTCAAGGTAGACAGTGTGATGAATAATGTGCTGGGCACTTCGGTGAGAGCTATGGGCGATGGTGATATCCCATCACAAAACTGGCTGTGCGACGCTGTTATGGAAATGATGCCTGGCATTAGTGGCATTAACAAGATTGACGGTGTGATCATGAACAAGGGTGGCATCCGTCAGCCCATGCCCAAGGGTGATGTTTCTGAAGGTCTCATGGGTTCTATGTTCCCCTTCGACAACCGTTTCATGGTTGTGGAAGTGAAGGGTAGCGACTTGCTCGAGGCACTCAGGGTTATGGCAACTCGTGGTGGCGACGCTGTGAGCAAGGAGTTCAAGGTGGAGTTTGCCGGTGAGGGCGAGAACACTCGCATTGTCTCTGCCAAACTCAATGGCAAGAAAATTTCTCCCAACAAGACCTACAAGATAGGGTCCATCGATTACCTCATCAACGGTGGCGACCACATGGAGGCCCTGGGCAAGGGCGCAAAGCTCTTTGCCGACACTGTTCCTTACGGAAATCACATGAAGGACTACATCAAGATGCTCACCAAACAAGGTAGGGTAGTCGACGCAAGCGATGTGGCTCGAATGTATAAGAAATAACTTATTGTTTTAATACTCTTTTTGAGGTGGGCTTTTTCTCCCACCTCAAAGTTTGTTTTGATGTACCGCGATGAAAAACAGGATTCTTAGCACTTTCTCGGTTGTTCTTGCCTTGACGCTCCTTAATGTGGGGCATGTTCAGGCGATAACACCATCTATCCTTAACAGGGCAAACTCCCGCTCTATGGAGCAATGGGTCAATGACACCTACTCAAAGTTGACACCCAGCGAGCGCATTGCCCAAATCATTATCATGCCCATTTGCCCAGGCACTGCCACGGCAAGAGACTCGGTGAAGAAATTTGTCGCCGACTATAAAGTGGGTGGGTTGATATATGAGAGGAGCGACATTGCCACTCAGGCATCGATCAACAATTATGCCCAGTCGCTTGCATCAATCCCCCTGATGATAGCACTCGATGCCGAGTGGGGATTGACCATGCGAATGAGTGACGCCCAGGTTTTCCCAAGAAACTTGCTGCTGGGAGGAATAGGCGACGACAAGTTGCTCTATGAGTATGGAAAGGAAGTGGCAAGAGAATGCCGCATCATGGGGGTACATGTGAATTTTGCACCAGTGCTCGATGTAATCGACCGTGAGGGCGCAGTGCTTGGCACTCGCTCGTTTGGATATAGCCCCGAAATGGTTGCCCGCAATGGCATCGCTTTTGCCAAGGGGCTTGAGGATGGGGGAGTGCTATCGACCGCAAAGCACTTTCCGGGTCACGGCTCAGCGGTTGCCGACTCTCACAAGGAGTTGCCCTTCATCGACAAGTCCTATGTAGAGATGAAGATGTATGACCTGCTGCCATTCAACAAGTACATAGAGGCAGGTCTTGGTGGAATGCTCACCGCTCACATCGACGTCGACTTCCTTGACGATGGCACAATGCCCTGTTCGCTATCGCCTGAGTGTGTCACTGGTTTGCTCAAGAATGAGATGGGCTTTGAAGGACTGGTGTTCACCGATGCCCTGCAAATGGAAGGAGCAAAGGCCGTGGAGGGAGATCCGTGTGTAAACGCCATCCTTGCCGGTAACGACATCCTGCTCATGCCTGGCGGCGTGGAGACTGCCATCGATGCTGTGATGCAAGCCATCGTCAATGGCAAGATCACCTGGGGCGACATTGAGCAGCGCTGCAAGAAGATGCTGCGCTACAAGTATGCCCTGGGCATTAACGACAGCGCCAGGCAGCCCATTGATGCCGCTAAGGCTAAGGAGGATATCAACAGCCAGTATGCACAGGACCTCAATCGCAGGTTGATAGCCGCTTCGGTAACAGTGTTGACCAACGACAAGGACATACTGCCACTGGCATGTGCCAATGAGGAGACACTGCCTGTTATCACCTTGGGCCTGGGCGAGAGCAATTCTCTCGACAACATGTTCCAGCAGCGATGTGGCTCCTATGTTCACACTCGCCCAACCAACGCAGCAGCATCGCTGAAGGCCCATGGCAAGAAGAACGAGGTAATAGTCGCTATCGCCGACACTCTTGAGATAGACAATGCAATCGCCATTACTAAGCATTTCAAGAAAAGCATAGTTGCTGTGCTCGACCAGCCCATCAACATTCATTGCTATTCAAAACTCCTAACCACACCATCGGTCGACGCTGTTGTACTTGGATATGGCAAGGATGATGTGTGGCAAGACTATGTGGCACAGACCATCTTTGGTGGCAATGCCGCAATGGGCGTACTGCCTGTGACCGTCAAAGACCGTGACAACAAGATGGCGTTCAGGGTGGGCTCTGGTGTGAAGTATGATGCAGTGAGACTAGGATACACTCTGCCCGTTGAAGTGGGCTTCAGCCCCGACTTGCTCATGAAGATTGACTCAATATGCAACTACGGCATCAGTCAGAAGGCTTTCCCAGGATGCCAGGTGCTTGTTGCACGACATGGCAAGATTGTGTGCAACCGTGCCTATGGCGAGATTGACTTCGACTCGGGCATTCCTGTCACCGAGAACACGCTCTACGGCTTGGCATCGGTGTCGAAAGCCACCGGAACCTTGAGTGGCATCATGAAACTCTATGACAGTGGCAAGATTAAACTCAATGAGCGGGCAAGCAAGTATATACCAGGCCTGCGTGGTACCGACAAGGAACAAGTGACAATCCAGGACCTGCTGTATCATGAGACAGGGTTGCAGCCATCGTTGAGCATGTGGGACATGATGTTTGACCCAGGCACCTACACCGGCAAACTCATTACCTCAACTCCAACCGATGTCAACACCATAAAGGTGATGAAAGGCGCCTACGGTCACAAGGACGCTAAATTGAGGACCGACATCCTCGCTACTGCTCCAAGCAAGAAATTCAATATAGCAATAGCCGATGGCATTTATGGAGGTAAGATTACTTACGATTCTGTAATGAACCGCATTTACCATTCGAAACTAAGACCTAACAGGAAATACTGCTATAGCTGCCTGAACTTCTGCTTGCTGGCAAATGCCCTGCAAAACATAACTCACAAGCAACTTGACGAGTTTGTGGGCGACAACATCTTTGGACCATTAGGCTCTTATCACACAACCTATAGGCCTCTCAACAAGTTCGACGGCAATCAAATTGCCTATACCGAGGTCGACACCTATCTGCGCAAGCAGCACATCCACGGTTATGTTCACGACGAGCTGGCAGCGTTCTCGGGCGGTGTGCAGGGAAATGCCGGCTTGTTCTCTAATGCCAACGACCTTGCCAAGCTGTTCCAGATGTGGCTTAATGGAGGTGAATATGGAAGACAGCGATATTACAAGAAGAGCACTGTTGACTTGTTCCTCACTTCAAAGAGCCCCAACTCACATCGTGGCTTGGGATTTGACAAGCCCAATCCCGCCGACCAAGAGGCGTCGAGCACTTGCGCCGAGGCGGTGATAGAAACAGTGGGTCACACCGGCTTTACCGGAACCTGCTTCTGGCTCGACCCCAAGAACGATATTATATATATCTTCTTGAGCAACCGCGTGAGCCCCACACGCGACAATCCTGCATTCACGCGAGTGAGCGCCCGTTCACACATTCATGCATTGCTGTATCACTCTTTAATTGACAAGAAATAATTAAAATATGAAGAAGTTAGTTTCTATTTTGACGATAGTTTCTATCTTGAGCATGGCATCATGCTCAAGCGGTTATAAAATCAATGTGAACTTTGCCGACCATTCTATGGATGGCAAAATGGCTTATCTCACCAACTATGACTCAGGCGACACGATTGACAGCGCTAAGGTTAGTGAGAAACACTTGGCACTCGAGGGCAGCGTCGATACTGCCTATTTTGCGCGACTCATCGTTGACGGCAACCGCCTGGGCTTTATTGTGGAACCTGGCGAGATTAATGTGGAGTGGAACGAGCAAGGAGTTGCCACTGGCACTGGGCTCAATGACAAACTCAACACCATTAATGCCGAAATCGATAAAATAGATGGACAGTGGGACTCTATATCTCAGGCTTTCAAAGACAATAAGATAACCGAAGAGGAGGCTACCAAGCAGAGTGCCGACTTGGAGAACAAGCAAAACTCGTTGTTCCTGAAAACCTATGAGGACAATAAAGACAACGCCATTGGTCCCTGGGCGTTCACTAATTATCTTATTTACAAGCAATTTAATGCTGCTCAACTCGACTCTATTCTCAACACCGCGCCAAGCCATTACCGCAATTTCAAGCGAGTGAAGAAGGCGGTGAGCGATGCTAAGGCGCTTGATAACACCGCGGTGGGGAAAATCTTCACCGATTTTGCGCTCATCAACCCCGATGGCAAAGAAGAGAAACTCAGCGATGTGATTGGCAAGGATGGCAATTACACATTGGTCGACTTCTGGGCAAGCTGGTGTGGTCCTTGCCGAGCCGAGATAAAGGGCACCCTCATGCAGTTGCATGAGAAATACCAAGGCAAGGGATTGCAAATCCTGGGCGTTGCAGTGTGGGATAAGCCCGAGGATACCAAAGGGGCTGTGAAGCAACTGGCTATCCCCTGGCAGGTGATGATGGCAAGGGAGTACACAACCGTTCCCACCGACATCTATGGCATAGCAGGCATCCCTCACATCATGCTTGTAGACCCCGACGGAAAGATTCTCTCTCGAGGACTGCAAGGCGAGGCTCTGGTAACCTATGTAGACCAGATCATGGCATCCAAGAAACAATAGGTGAGGTCAATAATGACATGACTGCTTGACGCAAATATTTGTGACTTTATAGTCTATAACCAGTTGAATATTTCTCTCAGAATATTGAAAATTTGTTATTCTGCTGATTTTTTGATTATTTACTGAATAAAAAAATTGGTGGATTTGAGTAATTTTTTTACCTTTGCAAGATTTTTTTAGCGAAATAACTATTTATCAAATAAACGAATAATGAAATGAGAAAAATCGTCAATCTTATTTTGCTCGCTTTTTTGAGCATGAATTTCTGTGCCACGGCGCAAAAGGTCGTGAATCATGAGCCCATCTGCACCTTTGACTGCAAAGAGTGCCGCAAACTTAAAGAGAAGTATCGGAAGGAGCATGGAATCACTAAGGCAGAGGCCGACCGCATTGCTAAAGAGAATGCTGCCAAGCGTGCCAAGCAAGAGAAACTCGATGCCGAGCTTGACTCAATGCTTAACATTGACTATTCTAAGGGATTTGTCGACATTGCCAAGGAGTATGTTTATGTTGATCCTTTGGTGTGGAATGATGACGAGGTAATTGTTACACCTATCGACACGCTGAAGTCGGTGTTCAGGACATCTAAATCAACTACCGGTGGCGACACCAGGTATCTGCACAAGGAGATTAACGACAGCTATAAAGAGAACGATGTTTATCTTTATTTCAATACCACCAATGGTGTGCCCGATCCCATCAGGTTTGTGGTTCATTACTATGCCGACGACGCTGTAGACTTTGAGAAGCTTATCTTCACTATCAACAATAAGACATTTGAGTATGTGCCCAAGAGCGTTAATCGCACTCGCGATGGCATTTACTATGCCGAGAACATTGACGTGGCATTCGGACCAGAGCAAAAAGACCTGGTTGCAGCTCTGGCTCACGGTTACTATGCTCACATGTCGCTCTATAGCAAGAAGGTGAGCCACCGCATTTTCTTCAACAAGAAACACTTGGATCACTTCAAGCGCACCTATGAGCTCTATCGCTTGATGGGTGGCACTATGGACAAGTAAATCATAGGTCATAGGGGATAGTACTTCCCCTCGAAGATACAATAAACCAAAAGAGGATGTGGCTTGATGCCCCACCCTCTTTTTGGTATTGATAAACCTCTAAATTAGATAAGAGTAACCTCTATGAGCTTTCCTTCTTCGTCGGAAGTCACGTTAACTTTACCTTCACGGGCAAGCCAACCAATAGCGGCAAACACTTCTTTCTCTTTCAGTTTAGTCACTTTTTTCAAACCTTTCATGTCCTGAGTTCCATCAGCGTCGTTCAGAGAGTTCCAAACAGCACCGGCCCACAGACCAATTGTTTCAACGTTCATAATAAATTGATTTTATATAAAACTTCTTGTTATTAAAAACGATGCAAAATTACATGTTTTGTAACAGATAGCAAAAAAATATATAATGTTATTACTCCATTGCAACCTGCAATCGTTTTACTCAAGGAAATATGACTGGTAGCCATTTTTATGGGACACTAATAAATGCTGACGAATAGAAGTTTTTTACAAAAAGGTGGGCACCATTTTGTGATGCCCACCTTTTTTGTAATGCTATGACAGCTACTTATCAATTGCCAAGCAAGATGTTGTAGATGCAAGTGATGTCAACGGTTGTCACTTCTCCGTCGCCGTTCACGTCGCTGGTGGAGAGAAAAACCTCGTCGCCAGTGAGCAGGTAGTTGTAGATGCAAGTGATATCAACGGTAGTTACCTCGCCATCACCGTTCACATCGCCATAGACACCGCCAGAGGTTGTTGTGGTGACATAGAGTTTTCTCTCATAGGGGTCGTAGGTGAAGGTGTATTCACCAGCCACGTCGAAGTATAATTGTTAGAAAATGTGTTAGCTGTTATTATTTCAATGTTATAAAGCTTGCTTGTGGGGATGAAGCGAATAAGTCGCTTTTACCCAAAGTTGTCGTAGTGGATTGAAGATGGGTCAACACCACACTTGTCGAGGACTTCGTTCACGGTCTTGCTCATCATGGCAGGGCCGCACATGTAGTACTCGCAGTCTTCGGGAGCCTCGTGATCCTTGAGGTAGGTCTCATACATCACAGGAGCTATAAATCCAGGAGTGTACTTGACGCCAGCTTCGTCGGCAACGGGGTCGGGACGGTCAAGGGCAAGGTGGAAGTGGAAGTTGGGATACTCCTTCTCAATCTCGAGGAAGTCCTCAAGGTAGAACACCTCGCTCAGCGATCGTGCGCCATAGAAGTAGTGCATCTCACGGTCGCGGGTGTGCAACGTCTTGGTCATGTGCATGATTTGTGCACGCAGCGGTGCCATGCCGGCGCCACCGCCCACCCATATCATCTCTTTCTTTGAGTCGAAGATTGGATGGAAGTCTCCATAAGGCCCACTCATGATAACCTTGTCGCCAGGCTTGAGGGTGAAGATATAGGACGATGCAATACCAGGGCTCACATCCATAAAGCCGGTTTGGGGTTTTGGCTTGAATGGTGGGGTAGCGATGCGCACGGTGAGCATGAATCGGTCACCCTCGGCAGGATAGTTGGCCATAGAGTAGGCCCTGACAGTCTCCTCGGTGTTCTTGCACTTGAGCGAGAACATGTCATATTTCTCCCAAGTGGGCAGGTACTCACCCAGTGATTCCTTGTCGATGTCCACGTTGTAGTCCATAGAGTAGGCGGGAATCTTGATTTGGGCATAGGAGCCAGGGATGAAATCCATGTGCTCACCCTCAGGCAACGCCACGATAAACTCCTTGATGAACGAGGACACGAGCTTGTTGCTCACCACGGTGCATTCATATTCCTTCACTTCGAGAACCGAGTCGGGAACCTGAACCTTCATGTTGTCCTTCACTTTTACCTGGCATCCCAGGCGCCAGTGGTCTTGCTGCTCCTTGCGTGAGAAGTGCACTGTCTCGGTGGGCAGGATGTCGCCACCGCCTTCAAGCACCTGAATCTTGCACTGTCCGCAACTTCCCTTGCCACCGCATGCGCTCGAGAGCATCACGCCACCCTCGTGCAGGCTGTTGAGCAACGACTTGCCACTTTCTATCTCAATCTCTTTCTTGCCGTCGTTGATGCTAATCTTCACTTTACCCGTAGCCACAAGATAATGCCTTGCCAGCAACAGGATTATAACAAGAAACAGGGTAAGCGCCAGGAATACTATGGCACTTGCCATTACCGTCAATGTTGAATTAACTGCTAATATCATCATAGTTGAGTGCAAGTTTTAAAGTTTAATACCCAGGAAACTCATGAAAGCGATGCCCATGAGACCAGTAATAATAAAAGTGATTCCTATTCCTCGCAGTGCTGGGGGAATGTTGCTATAGGCAATCTTCTCACGAATGGCAGCCAGGCCCACAATAGCGAGCAGCCAGCCAATGCCGCTGCCAGCGCCATAGACGGTGGCTGTCCAGCAAGAGGGGAAGTCGCGCTGCTGCATGAACAGAGCGCCACCCAGGATGGCACAGTTCACGGCGATGAGAGGCAGGAATATTCCCAGCGAGTTGTAGAGCGCTGGAGCAAATTTCTCGACAGCCATCTCCACAAGCTGAGTTGCCGAGGCGATAACAGCGATGAACATGATCAGTCCCAGGAAGCTGAGGTCTACATCCTTGTATCCTTCTCCTAACCAAGAAAGAGCGCCAGGCTCAAGCACATATTTATTGAGCAGGTAGTTGAGAGGGATTGTCACAACAAGCATGAATGTAACAGCGATGCCCAGTCCAAATGCGGTCTTCACATTCTTGGAAACGGCAAGATAGGAGCACATTCCCAGGAAGTAGGCAAATACCATGTTGTCGATAAATATCGACCTAACGAAAAGATTTAATTCTTCCATTGTAATCAGTTGATATTAATGTTACTACTTGTTGTTATTTCTCCTGAAGGTCTTTGTTGCGCGACCGGTGAACCCACACAATGCATCCCACGGTGATAAGAGCCATGGGAGGCAAAATCATCAGGCCATTATCCATGTAGCCATGGTCGTAGCACCACTGCGGGATAACGTGATAGTTAAGCAGGGTGCCGCTTCCCAATAGTTCACGGAAGAAAGCCACAATAACAAGGATAATCATGTAGCCTAGACCGTTGCCAATGCCATCGAGGAATGCTGGCCATGGCTTGTTGCTCAAGGCAAAAGCCTCAAGGCGTCCCATCAAGATGCAGTTGGTGATGATCAGGCCAATGAATACCGAGAGTTGCAGGCTCACATCGTAGGCATAGGCCCTGAGCACTTGCTGGACAATGATTACGAGCGCAGCAACTACCACCAGTTGAACGATAATGCGTATGCTGGTGGGGATAGTCTTGCGCAACAGCGAGATTACCACATTAGAGATTGCCAGAACGGCAATTACCGAGATTCCCATGACAATAGCTGGCTCAAGTTTGGCAGTAACTGCCAGGGTAGAGCAGATGCCCAATATTTGGACCAGCACAGGGTTGTCCTTCGACAACGGATTGAATAATGCTTCTTTATTACGTTTTGATAACATAGTCTATTGTCATTTAATTGGTTCCACATTGAAGGTTGGTTCCACACTGAAGTTGGTTGAAGAAAGCTTCATAGGGGGTCAAGCAATCCTTGAGCATATTGTTGACTCCGGTGCTGGTGACAGTTCCACCCGTAACGGCATCGACATAGTCTTCACCATTCTCGGCGGGTTTGCCTTTCTTGAGCACACTGATGGGCTTGAACTGGCCATCCTTATAAAGCTTCTTGCCCTTGAATTGGTCTTGGAACGCAGGTTTGCTAATCTCGGCGCCCAGTCCAGGAGTCTCGCCCTCGTGCGAGAAATAGGCTCCGTAGATGTCGGTTCCATTGTCATCGACGGCTATATAGCCCCAGATGGGTCCCCACAGTCCTGCGCCATAAACTGGCACGATATACTTTATGGAGCCGTCGTCGAGCCGGCATTTAAACACTGGCAACTTGCGCTCGCTAGCCTTGATATTGTTTTTCATGTCAACGTCAAAAGCCACATTCTGTGCCGAGTCAACGATTTGTCCCTCCTTGTCGAGAAGATATCCTGCGACAATGTATTTATTGAACGTGTCTTGAATAGAGTTGTCGCTGGCAGGAGTCATGTGCACAGCGCTGAGAATCTGCTTGCGCTTGTCGTTGGCAATGTTCTCATCCTGCTTGGGCTTGAGCGCCATGTAGATGAACGCCAGGATGGTTCCCACAATAAGAACCATGACAGCGGCATAGACGATTTGATATATATTACTGTTCTTGTTCATAGTTCAAATCCTCCTTTCATTTTGTTTTGGCGCGTTTTAGGCGACGATTAATATTGGCTTGAACCACGCAATAGTCAATCAGGGGAGCAAAGGCGTTCATCAGCAGCACTGCGAGCATTGCGCCCTCGGGATATCCACCGTTGTACACCCTGATGAGGATGGCAAAGACACCTATCAGGAATCCGTAGATGTACTGGCCAGTCTTGGTGCGCGCACCAGTCACAGGGTCGGTTGCCATAAACACGGCGGCAAAGGCGAATCCGCCAAAGCACAGCTGAGCAACCGGGTCGAGCATCGAGGCGGGATAGGCGCTGCAAGGGAAGGCATGGGCAAGAGCACCCATTGCAAGTCCTCCGGCAAAGACGCTCAGCATCACTCTCCATGAGGCTATGCCAGTGAAGAGCAGGATTGCGGCACCTATAAGTATTGCTATCATTGAGGTCTCACCAGGAGAACCTGGGATAAGGCCAATGAAAGCGTCGAGTGTAGAAGTGCTGAGGTTTAGAGTGTCGCCCACGTTGGTTGCCACTTCGCCAAGAGGAGTAGCGCCCGAGAATCCATCAACCACAGTGCCTGAGCCATAACCCAGTGCGCTGTCGGTCTTGACAAATGCCATGTCGCCACTCATCTTTGAGGGATAGGCAAAGAACAGGAATGCACGAGTGATAAGTGCCACGTTGAAGATGTTCATTCCTGTGCCACCAAATATCTCCTTGGCAAAAATCACGGCAAAAGCAGTTGCCACTGCTGTCATCCACAGGGGAGTGTTGATGGGAACAATGAGCGGGATGAGAATTCCAGTTACCAAGAATCCCTCTTGGATTTCCTTGTGGTGGATTTGTGCTCCAATGAACTCAATTCCTAGTCCCACGACATAAGACACTACAATCACAGGAAGCATGGCAAGCAGGCCAAAGAGGAACATCTGCCAGAAGGTCGCATCATTGACTCCAATAGCAGCGAAGTGCTGATAACCGATGTTGTACATCGCAAACAGCAAGCACGGCAACAGCGCCACCACCACAGTAATCATGGTGCGCTTCATGTCGTTGCTGTCATGAATGTGTACGCCCGACCGTGATGTGGTGTTGGGCGTGAACAAGAACGTCTCCATTCCATCGTAGACCGACTCCAGCTTAGCCAGCTTGCCGCCCTCATGGAAATGAGGCTTAATCTTGTCCATGAATTTTCTTAAAGCTTTCACTTTTTATCTTGTAGTTTTAAATGTTAGTATTCGAAGTAATTGTTGGAGATATTAGCACATCTCGGCTCGCATCTTGTCGAGTCCCTCACGCACGATGCGCTGGAGCTCGAGTTTCGACGTGTCGGCATATTCGGCCAGGGCAAAGTCTTCGGGTGCTACCTCATAGATGCCCAGTTGCTCCATCTTGTCGATGTCGAAGGCAATGATTGCCTTGATCAAGAACTCGGCATAGATGTCCATGGGCAGCATCTTGTCATACTCACCGCTCATGACAATGGCTCTCTCGCCACCGTTGAGCTTGGCGTCGAGGTCTACCTCCTTGTGACGGCCCAGGAGCCAGCTGGTGAACACGCGATATATGCTATACTTCTTTGGGCTGAGCGATGCCCATCCCATAAACTCGTCTTTCTTGTTTATCTCGTTTATCACAGTGAGATGGCGATAGGGAGCATGCAAGTAGCCTTCCATGTCTTCTTTTACTCCAGTGAGCACATTGCCGCTAATTATGCGTTTTGCCTTGTCGTCATTGACAATGCGATTGTCGAGCAGCGATTTGATAGTGCAGCCCATTGTCGCTTTCACATAGCAGGGATTTTCAACGCCACTGCCAGTGAGGGCTACCACAGTAGAGTAGTCGACCATTCCTGTTTCCAGCAGTCGTCCAATGCGTGCTGCGGTGACAACGTCGAGAGTCCAAATCACCTCGCCCTTGTTCACTGGCTTGATGTTTGCTGCCTGCACGCCGGCGTTGCCTGCTGGATGTGGTCCCACAAAAGTGTTGATCTCGGCTCCTGTATCGTCGAGTGACTCATCTTTTGGGCATCCAAGGTATACCTTGCCATCGGTCATGGTGGAGAGCACTTCGACACCTTTCTTGAGGTATTTAATGTTCTCGCCCATTACCAGGCTCAGTGATGGTGCCAGTGGGGCAGAGTCGAACGCTGTGATGAAGATGTCCCTGGGTCGCACGTCGGTTGAGGGCACAATGTCGTAGGGGCGCTGGCGTATCATTGCCCATAGCCCGCTCTCAAGCAACAGCGCCTTGGGATTCTCCTTGGTGTCAAACGTCTTCACATTGCCAGAATTGTCGGGCTCGATAACGATAGCCATAATCTTGCGGCGATTACCCCTGACAACTTCTTTCACCTTACCCGCAACAGGCGAGGTGACTTTTATCTTCTCATCGTTCTTGTCGTGGTATAGAGGCTCGCCGGCAGCGACAGTGTCGCCCTCCTTCTTCTCCATGCGTGGAATGATGCCATAGAAGTCGTCGGGGACAACAGCATAGGTGTTGCTGCCCAGCTCCTCTGCCACATTGTCTTGAGTGATTTTTCCCTTGAGGTTTAAGTCAAATCCTCTTCTTAATTTGATTAATGCCATGTGTATATTATAAAAATAGGTGTAATTGCAATAGTTTGGTAAGTGCAAAGGTAAGAAAAATATGTAATATATTAACTAAAAAGTAATAGAAAAAGGTCAAAAAAATATTTTCTCAAATGAGATTAGTGAAGATACTAAAATGTGATGTGGCATTAATAGCGGTCTTGACGGTTTTTGTTGCTTCAAAAACACAAGAAAAAACACTTGTCAATAACTTTTTTGATAAAAAAGGTAAATTCTCTTTGCTTTATTGAAATAAAAGTAATAAATTTGCGAGTGTTTTTACCTACTCTTGGTTGGTGAACGATTGTCGTGCAAACTTAAGTTTATGATAACTAGCAAACTATGTGGACTTTGTCACTTGAGTGGTAAAACATAATAAAATACCATATTTGTGCGTTAATACTATTATAACCATAAAAAAAACTGATATTACAAAAAACCATTTTTATAATTAATCATTTTTATTAACTATCAATTTTCTAATTTAATTAAATTATGGAAGCTACAAAGCCAAACAATCCACAGCCCCAGGCTCCAAAGCCAGCTGTAAAACCACAGCCCCAGGCTGCCAAACCACAACCCAAGAAGGTTGACAACAAGAACGTTAACAGCAACGTGGGCGGTATCAAGAGTGCATTCCTCGTAATCCTCGTTTGCTTCGCTGTTGCAGTTTGCCTCTACCTGTTTGTAATGGGTATGATTACCAACTTCACTGGCGGTGAAGAGTCGGGTGCAGCATTTGCATTCCAAGTAGGCGATGAGGTTAAGCTCTCACCAAGCAACCTTGCAGGTACCGTTTACAAGGGCGGTTTCGTTGTGCCCATCCTGTTGACTTGCTTGTTCACTGTTATCGTTCTTTCGGTTGAGCGTTGGTTCGCCATCGGTAAGGCTAAGGGAACTGGCAACATCACCAAGTTTGTCGAGAACATTAAGGATGCTCTCCAAAAGAAAGACATTGCTAAGGCCGAGGATCTCTGCCGCAAGCAGAAAGGTACTGTTGGCGCCGTTGTTTATGCAACACTCCAGAAGTACAAAGAGATGGACAAGGACACTGTTCTCGAGAAAGAGCAGAAGCTTACTTCTATCCAGCAAACTCTTGAGGAGGCTACCGCACTTGAGATGCCAGCATTGCAGCAGAACCTGCCTATCATCGCAACCCTTACCACTCTGGGTACTCTGCTCGGTCTGTTTGGTACTGTGCTTGGTATGATCAAGTCGTTCCAGGCTCTGTCTCAATCGGGTGCTCCCGACTCTACTGAACTGTCAACTGGTATTTCTGAGGCACTTGTTAATACCGCTACTGGTATTGCTACCGCTGCCTTGGCACTTATTTCTTATAACTTCTACACCAACAAGATCGATAACATGACCTATGCTATCGACGAGCTTGGCTTCTCAATTGTTTCTACTTTCGCTGCTACACATTAATTATATTGTTGTTGATTGTAGCAAAATTAAATAATATTTTATCAATAACATTTAATTAAAAAGTGTAACAATGGGAAAAGTCAAAATTAAGAAACAAAGTACCATCATCGACATGACGGCGATGAGTGACGTGACTGTTCTTCTGTTGACTTTCTTCATGTTGACTTCAACATTCCTTCAGAAGGAACCAGTGCAGGTTATTACACCTCCCTCGGTGAGTGAAGAGAAGGTGCCCGATGAGAAACTCGTGCAAATTCTTATTGCTCCCAATGGTAAGGTTTATATGGGCCTGACTGGTGCAAAGGATTCTACCGCACTCTCTACCGAGACATTCCGCACCGAGGTGCTCAGCCAGGCCTACAGTGCCTATCGCGAGACTCACCCAAGTGCTCCAGCTCTCACAGCACGTGCTGTTAAAGAATTCTCGAAGCTTAATACCTTCGGCGTTCCCATGAAAGATGTTTCCAAATGGATTGAACTTCCCTTGGAAAAACGCGATGAATTTCTGAAGAATGAAGGTGGTATACCTATCCAGTTGACGATTAAAGACGGTCCACGTAATGAGTTTCAAACTTGGTTAGCAGCCATCAAGTCGGTAATGCAAGAACACGGACTTGGTAAAGACCTCATTGGCGGTCGTGGCGTGGCAATCAAGGCTGAACAAAGTTCACCCTATAGCCTTGTTCAGACGGTAATGGATAATTTACAGACAGAGAAGTTGAACAAGTTTACCTTGATGACTTCGCTTAAAGTTGAGGAGGAATAAGAGATATGGCAAAGAAAAACAAAAGTCGTCAGAAGAAATTTGACACCCGTATCGACTTTACTCCTATGGTTGATATGAACATGTTGTTGATCACCTTCTTTATGTTGTGTACAACAATGTTGAAGTCTCAAACTCTTGACCTCGTGTTGCCTACCAACGAAAACGTGAACAAGGAGGAGGAGACCAAGATTAAAGAAAGTGATGCTATCACGTTCATCCTTGATGGTACCGTCACTACCGACAAGATGGGTCAGGCTAAATCGACCGACAGTAAGATCTACTACTACGAAGGTCAGCCTGATATGGAGAACTTCACACTCAACGACATTAAGTTTGGTAATGACAAAGACGCTATCCGTGGTATGCTCCAAAAGCGTAACAAGGAACTTCTTACCGAGGTTAACAAACTGAAAGCTGAGTGGAAGAAGGGTGCTATCAATGATTCGGTTTATAACGCAAAGGTTAGAGAAGCTCGTGAAAAACAAGCTGCCGACCTGAACGCTAAGCGTCCTATCATCGTTATCAAACCTACTGCAAACGCCTGCTATGCCGACGTGGTTAGAATGCTGGATGAGATGCAGATTAATCAAATCTCTACTTACCAGATTGAGGCTCTTAATAAGCAAGATTCAACGCTCTATGAGCACAAGGTTGGTCGCCCATTAGGTGGTGGCACAGCCCAAGCTGCTCCTGCTGCTCCTGCTAAGTAGTATTGTTTAACTTCTAAAAACAAGAAAACATTATGGCAAAAGATGTAGATCTTTCATCGAAAGAGTGGCTAGACCTTGTATTTGAAGGCAAAAACAAGGAATTTGGAGCCTATGAGCTTAGAAGTGATTCTCCTCGTCGACACAACAAGTCGGTACTCTATACATTGATAGGTATTGCCATCTGCGCTTTGCTCGCCTATGGTTGGGCTGCCTACAACAAGTGGAGCACTGAGCGTCGACTTGAGCAAGAACGCCTTGAGCAAGAAGCTCTTGCTAAACAAATGGAGCAAGAGATGGAGGAAGAAGAAGTTCAGCAAGAGATTGAGATTCCCGAGGAGAAAGAACAAGTTCTCGAGGAGGAAATTCAGAACTCTCAGAAGGTTACTGAAATGGCCATCGTTCCCGACGATCAGGTTAAGGAGCCACCCAAGACTATCGATGCTCAAAAAGAGGACGAGCGTCAGGTGGGTGCCGTTAACGAGGACCGTGGTACCGATGACATTACCAAGCCAACTGAGCAGACTCATCAAGAAGTAGTTCAAACTATCGTTGAGCCACCTAAGGAAGAGAAGAAGGAAGAGCCCAAGCCCGAGCCCAAGAAGGAAGAGCCTAAGCCTGAAAAGGAAGAGGTCTTCAGCAGCGCGGCTCACATGCCATCTTATCCTGGTGGCGACGCGGCTCTGATGAAGTACTTGAGTGACCACTTGCGCTATCCTGAGACAGCTGCCAGCAACAACATCCAAGGTAAGGTAATTGTACAATTCGTTGTTACAAAGACCGGTAAGATTGGTGAGGTTAAGGTAGCCCGCTCGGTAGACAAGGATCTTGACCGTGAGGCCGTGCGCGTGTGCAAGTCATTGCCAGCGTTCTCTCCTGGCCGTAACGCGGTGGGTGATCCCGTTAACGTGTGGTACACTCTGCCAGTTACCTTCAAGCTCCAGGGTGTGAACTAATTTCCCAGGGTATTTCAATCGCTGAAATACTTATATTTAGAAAGCCGCAGGCAATTCAAGCCTGCGGCTTTTTGTTGTTTTGTTATGCTATTTTCTTGCACTTTTGTGTTTTCTTTCTTAATTTTGCGTGATTAAATTAAGAATGCCAATGAGATGTAACAATTGTGGAAAACCACTGTCGCCTGGCGACACCTATTGCTCTTACTGTGGAGCTAAGGTTTACTATCACAATAGTGCCACGGAGCACAACACCATGAGTCCACGACAGGACAGCAGCTATGGTGGTCCCGATAATTATCATGACGATTATAGAACTGGCAATCATCGTGACGATGATGGCAATGGCAAGAGCTGGCTTATTATAGCTGTTGCCGTTATTGCTGCGCTTGCCATTGTGGGTGGAGCGCTGTACTTGGGAATGTCGCATCAGGATGAAGAATCGCTATGGGCTCAATGCGAGCAATCTAAAGAACTTGCCGACTACAAGAAATACATGGACGAGTACCCCGATGGCGCTCATTATGCCGACGCCAAGATGATGTATACCACTCTCATCAACGAGAAGGGCATGTGGGAGCAAGTGCAGTCGAGCAACGATGAGTTCCAGCTGCGCACTTTCATCAAGAATCACCCTGACAGCAAATACCTGGCAAAGGCCAAGGACTTGCTCGACGATGTGATGTGGAACAGTGTGCTCGAGAAAAATAGCCGGCTGGCAATTCAGGATTACATGAGAGAGTTCCCAAGCGGCAAGCACATAGGCGAAGCGCGCAGCCGCTTTGAGGAACTGCGACGTGCCGAGCTCACTGTTGAGGAGCGCGAGCGAGTGAAATCGTCGGTGCAGCAGTTCCTTGCTGGACTGGAGTCCTGGAGCTTGCCTGCGATGACGAGCGTGTGCAACTCCCAGATGCGCGACTTCATGGGGAAGCATTCGGCAGGCCTTGACGACGTGAGAGAATATTTCAATGCCTATCGTGAGAGCGACATCGACTCCATCTCCTTTGCCTCGCTTGCCGTGGACGTTGCTAAGAGCCTTGACGCTTCTCAGCAGCCCCAATTCTCACTCAACTTCACCGTTACCCGCCACTTCTGGCGCAATGATGGCAGTGCCGCTACAACATCGCTGATGCAGGGCCGGGGTGTTGTCGACAGCTACTTTAGATTTGTTGAACTATCGATGGATAAAGTGCAGGACACTCCCAATTAGTTAAGATATTATAATATGTTGTTACAAGATTGAGATTATTCATCAATTTTTAGTAACTTTACAAGCACAAAAAGATACTATATTTGTTGATTTTTCGTTTTTGTTTAATAAACCTATTAACAATTGTCGCGTCTAAGGTAAAAATTTGAAGAATTTGAAATAATGAAGGCAGGAGCATCTACCATAATGAAAGCAATTAGAATATTCTTTGGAATATTTATGATATTGGTCTACTTTGGCATGGCCTACTTGCTGTTTATAAATTTCTTTGATTGGTCGAGCGAGCCTTTTTGGACTTACATGCGATATGGAATTGGCATAATTTTTGCACTATATGGAGTATATCGCTGTTACAGGCAGATCAAGGGCACCGATTATTATCGCCTGCGCGACCTGGAAGAGCGAAACGAAGAACAAGATAACTAGTGTTAAGTACAGTGTTTTTTTTCACCAGCATTTATTAGATGAGCGCTATGACATTGAGAAATAAAATATTACTACTGATGGTTGTTGTGGCCCTGGGCTGCACAATCACAAGCTGCAACAAGGGTGGCAAGAAAGCCGCCAGCGTGAGTGGCATGAGCAAGGTGATATGCGACGAGTCGTTCAAGAACATTCTTGACGATGAGATAGAGGTCTTTGAATACACCTACAAAGAGGGCAATGTGCTGGCACGATACATGGACGAGAGTGCTGCGCTTGATTCGCTGCTGGCCGAGAAGGTCAATGTCATAATCACCTATCGTGACTTGACTCCTAACCAGAAGAAGATTCTCAAAGGCCAAGGCCGTGCCTATCGCTCTCGTCGCATCGCAGTAGATGCTGTGGCACTTATTGTGAACAATGCCAATGATATCGACTTCCTGTCGATGAGCGACGTTGCCGATATCATGACTGGCAAGTCAACCAAGTGGGGCGAGGTTTATCCCACAGCGCTCAAGAATGAGCCCATTAAGGTGGTGTTTGACAAGAACCGCTCGGGTGTGCTTCACTACATGAAAGATAAGTTCAACGGCGGCAAGGACCTGCCCATCGAGTTCTTCGCTCAAGGCAGCTCGCAAGAGGTGTTTGACGCAGTAAAGACCACTCGCAATGCCATTGGCGTGATAGGTGTGAGCTGGATTACAAGCGACATGAAATCGACCGCCAAAACCGTTGAGGAAAAATATGCCGAGCTCGAGACAGGAAGCTCAAGCATGGAGACCAAGTTCACCGACCAGATTAAGGTGCTGGGTATCCGCACCGAGGAAAGTTTGAAAGACTATAAGCCCTATCAGGCCTACATATATGACGGGTCCTATCCGTTGACCCGTGAGATCTTTGCTATCGACGCATCGCCATTAGGCACTCATGACCATGACTTCTTCGTGTTCCTAACAGGAAGCATTGGCCAAAAGATAATTCTTCAAACCGGCATCTCTCCAGCTGCCGTGCCTGTGAGAATTGTTAATGTGGGTGGTGGAGAATAATAACCTTTAAAGCGCTTGTTTCTCTCCTTAGGGAGGAAGGCGAGAGCACAGTGACAAGAAAATTTTATATAAACACTTTTAATACTTACAGAAATGAAAACTAAATTCTTTTTCGCAACCATGCTTTTAGCATGCGCATCGTTTGTAGTCAACGCACAAGGCTACAAGGATGGAATTGATTTTTACAAGATTGGTAAACTCGACGATGCCAAGATCCTCCTCGAGAAGTATCTTGACGATGCCGGTACCAATAAGGCCGAAGCTAACTACTACCTGGGTGAGATTGCTTACCACAAGGGGGACTTAGCGCTTGCACAGTCTTACTATGACAAGGGTATTCAAATCAATCCTAAATATGGCTTCAACTATGTGGGTAAAGGCGCAGTAGCTCTCAAAAAAGGTGATGTGAAGGGTGCCGAGAATTTCTTCAAGCAAGGCGAGAAATGCTCTAAGAAGAATTCAAAGCTTGCTATCGCAATTGCCAATGCTTACTACTATGCCGACGCTAACGCTTATGCAAAACAAATAAAGAAGCAGACCGACAACGCTTTCAAGTGGAACCCTGCCGACCCCGACTACTATATCTTCAAGGGCGATGACCTGGGTTACAAGAAAGAATGGGGACAGGCTTTCGGACAGTATGAGCTTGCTTATCAAAACGAGCCCAACAATATCGAGAGCCGCGTGAAGGCTGCCAACGTGGACTTCTTCCTGAATCCCACCAGGGCCATCCAGGGTCTTGAGAACCTGCTCAGGGAAGTTCCAAACAATGCTCTTGTGCAACGTGAGCTCGCCGAGAAGTATTACGAGAACAACGATGTGGCTAAGGCGCTCGAGAACTATGGCAAGTACTATGATAATCCTAACCACTTTGCAAAGGATGAGGTGCGTTATGCTCAGCTGCTGTGGATGAACAAGGAGAACGACAAGGCTATCGACATTTGCAACGGTCTTATAGCAAGTGATGACGAGTCTAACAACAAGTTCTTTGGATACCGCCTCAAGCTCTATAGCCAGTGCGCTAAGGAGGACTGGGAGGGTGCTCTTGAGACTGGAAAGCAGTTCTTCGCTCTTCCCGATCAATATAACTCACTCTATCTCGCCTCCGACTATTCTTACTTTGCAACTGCTCTGGCACAGCTCGACCGTGCCGATGAGGCTGTGCAGGCATTTGAGAAGGCGATGACTATCTTCCCCGATGACAAGTCTATCCGTAACCAGCTTGTTAATATCTACACCAAGAATAAAGAGTTTGACAAGGCCATTAAGTTGCGCGAGGATGTGATTGCCAGTGGCGACTATACTATCAACGACCTTTATAACCTCGCCAATGCTTACAGCCGTCTGGCAGAGAACACTACCGACGCCGCCGTTAAGGCCGACGCCGTTGCTAAGGGCAAGAAGGCTATCGAGGAGGTTATTGAGAAGCAGCCCAACGAGGTGAGCAACTACTATATGCTCTCTCGCATCATGAACCTGGGCGAGACTGCCGAGTTTGACGGCACCGCCCTGGAGGCTTACAAGAAGCTTGAGACTGCTGTGATGGCCAACAAGGATAACAAGAACGCCAACTATTACTTGCAGTTGTGCTATCGTTACATGGCCAACTACTACCTGAAGCAAGGTCAAAACGACTTGTCGAAGACCTACTTCACCAAGTGGCTTGAGCTTGACCCCAACAACGAGCAATTGCGCAAGTATGTTGAGGGCCTGAATCAACCACAGCAATAATACAATCTAGTTGAACTAACGTCCCGATGAGAGAGCAATTCTTTCATCGGGATGTTTTTATTTGCAACTTTCAAAGGGAATTATTATTTTTGCAAAAACTCAAATCTCCGATTATCATGAAAATGAAGTTGTTTCTATATTCAGTGCTGATTTGCCTTGGCTCTATGGTGTGTGAGTCGGCAGTTTTCTCGGCTCGCACCAGGATAGAACTGGCCAAGTACAAGTCTGTTGACAAGATGAGAAATCAACAACTTGAGAATGATGATCGTCAACTGCGCATGTTTGTGACCGTCGACAATCCTGTTGTGCTACGTGAGCTGGAGAGTAATGGCGCTCACGTGTGTTACAGCTTTGGCAACATGGCGGCTGTGACAGCATCGTTGAGCAGCATGGGGAGTATTGCAAGAGTGGATGGCGTGAAAAACATAAGCCTTGAGAGGCATTTAGACTTGTGCAATGTAACGGCTCTGGAAATGTCATGCTTTCCTGCTATGACCTATAGTTATAACGGTGTAAATCATAATGTTTATAGTGGCAATGGGATAGTAGTGGGCATGATTGACGTGGGCATTGACTTCAATCACATCAATTTTCGTGACCAGGATGGACAGTTGCGCATAGTGAGGGTGTACATGCCATGCGACTCAACAGGCACACATCCTGTGGTGGGGGGAGAGGAACTGCCTGGAAGTGAGTACACCACTCCCGGCGAGATATCTGCACTTACCACCGACGACTCTACCTATTATCATGGTACTCACACCACTGGCACTGCTGCTGGAAGTTTTATGGACAATGGGCTGCATGGCGTGGCAACAGGTGCGCAAATTGTTGCTTGTGGTATGCCCGACGAGGAACTCACCGATTTTAATGTGGCAAATTCAATCAAATACATCTTTGATTATGCCGACAAGGTGGGGTTGCCTGCTGTTATCAACATGAGCATCGGCAGCCAGGATGGAGCACATGATGGCACCTCACCGCTATGCCAGCTCTTTAAAGAGGTGTCGGCACCGGGGCGCATCTGTGTGGTGTCGGCTGGCAATGATGGCCATGTGCCGCTTAACGTTCGCAAGAAGATGGGGGAGAGTGATTCGCTTGCGACTTTCTTGACCAACTGGAGTAGCCGTGAACCCATGATAGGTTATTCCAGCATGTGGACAAGGTCGCAACAGCGTCACACGGTTGACCTGGTGATTTGGGATATTCAGGCCGACACCCTTGTGCATCGCCTCGATGTGCCACGTGATGCCCAGCTCGACAGTGTGTACACCGTGACTAGTGAGACCGACTCGGTGTTTGCTCGGTATTTTGATGGTGAATTGAATTTTGCTTGTGCGGTAGAGGACAACGGACTTTTCCACTCGATTGTTGATGTGGTGTA
This sequence comes from uncultured Prevotellaceae bacterium, assembly GCA_900318065.1. Lineage (GTDB taxonomy): Bacteria > Bacteroidota > Bacteroidia > Bacteroidales > Muribaculaceae > Sodaliphilus. The sequence goes on along the minus strand of ONIY01000003.1, from coordinate 23,078 downwards.
CTCCAGCGTTGATAAGAGTAAATACCGCATTGGATTAATTAATAAGGCACCTAAGGGTGAGACGCTCATTGGCTGGGGTGGCGGTAAAGTGGTGTATTCAAACTGTGGACTGGATGGATGGAATAATGGATCGAAAAGTTACACTATCAGCGACCTTGCAACAACCGATAGTGTGATCTCGGTGGGTGCCTATTGCTCAACGCCATCATTCGTGATGATGAGTGGCGACACTGTCACCTATTCTCGCTGCACACCAGGCGATTTGGCTTATTTCTCGGCGTTTGGCCCCGACCTTCTCAACAAGCGCCGCCCCGACCTTGTGGCTCCAGGATATCAGGTCGCATCGTCGGTGAGCAGGTATTGTGAGGCGTTTAATGACTTGGCTAATGTTTTTGACATGGTAACTGTTGATGGCGTTGACTACCCTTATGGCCTAGAAGGAGGCACGTCGATGTCGACTCCTGTTGTGGCAGGGGCAATAGCTTTGTGGCTTGAGATATGTCCCACATTGACTACTGCCCAGTTGCGTGAGTTGATGGAGGCCACATGCTATCGCGACTCCTATGTTGAGAATGGCTCACCCAAGAAGTGGGGTTATGGAAAACTGGATATTGATGCTGGCATAAAGTATCTGCTACGCCGCCTTGGCGGTGATGTCAACGGCGATGGCGCTGTTACAGCGGCCGACGTGACTTGCGTCTATAACATCATTCTGGGCTCGTCGAGCATTCATGTGCAACGTGCCAATGTGAATTGTGATGATGGAATAAATGCCGCCGATGTCACTCGATTATATAATTTATTGCTCAACGGCGAGAAATAGTTTCTTTTATTAATGTTGACACCCAAAAGTTAATCTATTAAATATAAATTAACTTTTTTTTGCTGTCCAATGAAAAAAAGTTCAATTTAAGTTTTGATTTACCTATTATTTTATTTAATTTTGTGTGCTAAATATTAAGTTAGGTCAATTGTTCACATTTTGAAGCACATGACAGTTGATGTAATTGTTTAAAAATGTGTGGTGAACTTGTTGACTATGAGAGCAAAAGCCATTTGAGGTGATGCCGTGTAGAGTGGTTCCTGCCACTTGGGTGACACGCCTCATGATAAGGCTTGGGTCTTTGCATATCATTGTAAAGAAATGTTAATGTTTTGTCGCTCTTTCATGTTGTCAACTCATGACCTGCAGCACTTGGTATTTAATGCTATACCCTCACTCCCTGGTGGCGAATGGCAAGAGCGCCAGCCACTTACACCACATGCCAATTAAAGAACAACATAAATGACAAGTAAATGGATTTATTTACCCCTTACATCCGAAGAAAAGAAGATAGAGGAGCGTCTCGCGGTCCAGTTCCCCGAGTGCCCTTCTATTGCTCGGCTACTGGTGTTGCGTGGAGTGAAGACACCCGAGGAGGTGAGAGACTTCTTCTATCCATCGCTAAGCCAGCTGCCCGACCCGTTCTTGATGCGGGATATGAAAAAGGCTGTAGAGAGGCTCAACCAAGCCTTGGGGGCAAAAGAAAAAGTAATGGTCTATGGCGACTATGACGTAGACGGTACAACAGCGGTAGCACTGGTTTACCGCTATCTGCAACGCTTCTATTCCAATGTGGTGTACTATATACCCACACGGGATGATGAAGGTTATGGTATATCAATGCAGGGCATAGACTATGCCGAGAGCATTGGTGTAAAACTCATTATAGTGCTTGACTGTGGCATAAAGGCTGTTGACGAGATTGCCTATGCCAAGTCGAAGGGCATTGACTTCATTATATGTGACCATCATGTGCCCGACGATGAGTTGCCGCAGGCGGCTGCCATCCTGAACCCTAAGTTGAGTGACGACAATTACCCCTACAAGGAATTGTCGGGATGCGGTGTGGGCTATAAGTTCATGCAGGGCTTTGCCAAGAGCAATGGCATCGACAACATGTATGACCTAGAAAACTCGCTCGACCTTCTTGCCGTGAGCATCGCTGCCGACCTGGTGCCTCTCACGGGCGAGAACCGCATCTTGGCTCACTATGGAATAAAGCGACTTAACAACAACCCGTGTGTGGGTTTGCGCAGCATTCTCAGGCTGTGCCGGCTTCAGCGCCGCGAAATCACCATTAGTGATATTATTTTCAAGATTGGCCCACTTATCAATGCTTCGGGACGTATGCAGTCGGGGCAGGAGTCGGTGGAGTTGCTGGTAACACGCAACTCTTCTCAGGCCTACGAGATTATCAAAAAAATCGACAGCTACAACCAGAACCGCAAGGAGCTCGACCGAAATATTACCGAGGAGGCCAACGCCATCATCGAGAACCATAAGGAGGAAATGGGCTCGAAGAAGCCTATCGTGCTCTATAACCGCGATTGGCACAAGGGCATCATTGGCATTGTGGCTTCGAGATTGTCGGAATTGTATTTCCGCCCATCGGTAGTGCTCACCTACAGCAACGATGGTTTTGCTACCGGTTCTTCACGCTCGGTGAGAGGCTTTGACATCTACACTGCCATCAAGAACAACCGCGACCTGCTGGAGAACTTTGGCGGGCACACTAATGCCGTGGGACTCACGCTCAAGGAAGAGAACATCCCAGAGTTCAAGCGTCGTCTTGAAGAATATGTCGAAGCGCACATCGAGGATGAGCAGGTTACGCCGTCGATTGACGTTGACTGCGAATTGGGCTTTGATGAGATAAACGACTCTTTTGTGCGCTACATGAAGCTGTTCAATCCTTTTGGCCCTGAGAACCAGAAGCCCGTGTTCATGACGCGTAATTGCCGTGATGCAGGTACCAGCAAGTTGGTGGGCAAGAAGATGGAGCACATCAAGCTTGATGTGGTCGACGGCAAGTCGGGCAAGATGATGAACGGCATCGCTTTTGGCATGGGCGAGCAGTACGACCTTGTCAAGAGCGGCAAGCCATTCGACATCATCTACACCGTCGAAGAGAACCGCCACCACAATTCGGTATCTATTCAGTTGCTCATCAAGGGAATTAGAATGAGCGAAGATGTCGGCCAGGAGTGATATCTACAAGGTTCTGGAGAAGTACTGGGGCTACAAGCAATTTCGCTCGCTTCAGGAAGATATAATAATGTCGGTCCTTGACGGACGCGACACTCTTGGGCTTATGCCCACAGGAGGCGGCAAGTCGCTCACGTTTCAAATTCCCACTCTTGTGATGGAAGGCATTGCCATTGTGGTGACGCCCATCATCTCATTGATGAAAGACCAGGTTGACAATCTCGTTGAACGTGGCATCAAGGCAACCTATCTGCATGGCGGTCTCACCATGGCTGAGCATCGCAGGGTAATGGAAAAGTGCACCAATGGCAAGTACAAGTTCCTCTATGTGTCGCCCGAGCGCTTGGAGAGCGACTCTTTCATCGACAGGATAAAACGTCTTAACGTGTGCCTCATTGTCGTTGACGAGGCGCACTGTATATCGCAGTGGGGATATGATTTCAGACCCTCTTTCCTCAAGATCAGCAAGCTGCGCAAAGTGTTTCCCGGCGCTCCCGTGCTGGCATTGACAGCCACAGCCACGAGTGTTGTGGTCGACGACATCCAGGAGAAACTCCAGTTCAGGGCACGAAATGTGTTCAAGAAGAGTTTTGTGAGGAGCAATATCTCCTATGTAGTGCGCCACACCACCGAGAAAATGGACGAACTCGTGCACATCATGAAATCGGTGGCGGGGTCGGCTATCGTGTATGTGCGCAGCCGCAAGCGCACCAAGATGATTGCCGATGAGTTGCTGCGCAATGGCATCGCTGCAACACATTACCATGCGGGACTGAGCATTGAGGAGAAAGAAGACAAGCAAAACAAGTGGAAAAACGATGAGATAAGGGTAGTGGTTGCCACCAATGCCTTTGGTATGGGTATCGACAAACCCGACGTTAGGGTAGTGGTGCATGTCGACATGCCCAATTCTCTTGAGGAATATTTCCAGGAGGCGGGCCGTGCAGGGCGCGACGGCAACCGCTCCTATGCCGTGATGCTCGTTAAGTCGACCGACAAGGCTGTGCTCCGCAGGCATCTGAGCGAGGCTTTCCCCGAGAAGGACTTTATTCGCAAGGTATATGAAAGGGTGGGCAATTTTCTTGAGGTTGCCATTGGCGAAGGATATGGCCAGATGATTGACTTCAATTTCAACCTCTTTTGCCGCACTTTCAATATGCCTGTATTGCCCACTCACAATGCATTGAGGATTTTGACGCAGGCTGGTTATATACAGTTTGTCGAGGAAATTGAGACACAGTCGCGCGTCATGATTCTAGCCAACAAAGAGGAACTGTATAATATCCCCACTATAACCCCTCATGCCGACGACGTGCTGCAGGCAGTGTTGCGCACTTATTCAGGCCTTTTTGCCGACTATGTCTTCATCAACGAGGACGTGATATCCTATCGCTACAAGCTCTCGCCCGAGACCATATACGAGTCGCTTCTTGAGCTCAACCGCATGCATCTGCTGCATTATGTGCCGCGCAAGCGCACTCCATATATCATCTACACCACCTCGCGCGAGGAGCCCGCACACGTGCTCATCCCCAAGAGCGTGTATGAAGACTTGCGCAGCCGCATGGAGCAGCGCATCGACTCGGTGATCACCTATTGTTACGACGACAACATCTGCCGCGAACAGTATCTGGTGGAATACTTCGGCGAGGAAGACACATCGCCTTGCGGACATTGCGACACATGCATCGATAAACGCAAGCGCACCGACCACACCCCACAAGATGTGCAGCAAGGAATACTTTACATGGCACAACTCAAGCCACGCACATTGAGCGACTTTGTCAAAACACTCTCCTTCCCACAAGACGAAATCATCAACATGGTGGCAATGCTAGTTGACGAAGGCTACCTGAACCACCTCGACGACGACACCTACCACAACCCCGAGCCTCTAAAGTAATGGCGGTGGTTGCTCTATTCAAATCGCATGCTTGAGGTGGGCTTGATGGTTGAGACGATGTAGGAGGGACCTATTAGTGTGAGGTATGAGACTAGAAGGATTCCCACATTGAGCAGCACGAGTGATGTGATGTTGATGTCGATGGGCACGTAGTTCATGTAATAGGCCTCGGGGTTGAGTTTGATGATGTGGAAATGCTTCTGCAGCAGTGCCAGTCCTATTCCCGCCACGTTGCCTATGATGATTGACTTGAAGATTATTTTGTGGGTCAGGAAAATGAAAATGCGCCTAATTGAGCTGTTCTCGGCCCCCAGGGCTTTCATGAGTCCTATCATCCTGATGCGCTCGAGCACTACCATGAGCAATGCTGATATTAGGGTGAAGCCCGACACTATCACCATGAGCACAAGTATAATCACCACATTCATGTCGAGCATCCCAAGCCAGGTGTGATAGGAGATATTGTTCTGGCGGGTATTAGTCACATTGTAGACGGTGGAGTTGTCATTGTCGTTGATCGACTGCAAGGCGAGTTTGCCATACAGGTCATAGGCATCCTTGCTCACGCTGGACAAGTCGTTCAAGTTTACGCCCACGTAGTTTCCCTCATGCATTTTCCAGTTGTTGACGCTCTGGAGCAACGCTATGTTGCCCACGATAAATGCTTTGTCGAAGGTGTCGAAATCGGTGTTGAAAATTCCCACAATCCGGCAGTTGCGCACCTTCACCTTGTCGTCGATGAAATAGGTGAAGACCTTGTCATTGAGATTGAGCTGGAGTTGCTTGGCAATTGTAGATGAGATGATTATCTCCTGAGTGCTGTCGTCGTTCTCATAGCTTGGAACACGCCCCTCGATGAGGTGGTTCTGCAGGAAAGTGTAGTCATAGTTGGCGTCCACTCCTTTAAACTGCAGCCCCTTGAAGTCGTTGTCGGTCTTGAGGATGGCAGGTTTCTCGGCGATTAGCGACACCGAGGAAATGTTTTGCGACAGCTCCGAGTCCTTCTTCAAGGCATTGCTCACTTCCCTGAAGTCGACTTTAGAGAAATTGTCGTCGATGCCGATAGCGCCGTTGGAGATTTTGAGGTGTGAGTCAAGGCTGTTGATCTTGGTGGTGATTTCCTTTTTGAATCCCATCACTATCACCACCGAGAGTATCATAATCACAATGGCGAGGATGATGCCAATGAGGGCAACGTTGAGGCTGGGCGACCCCGATTTCTCGTTGTTGCCCAATTTCAATTTTGATGCTATGAATACCTCAAATCTCATTCTCCTGGCTTGTGTGAAACGGTAATAATTTGCAAAAATACTTATTTTTTTGTCTTCTGTTGCAATTTTAGTTTTATTTTATTGTCCAATTTATTAATTTTGCACCCCAAAACACAAATCACTCACAATGCTAAGAAAATTATTGATAGTTATCATAAAGCCAAAACTTGGTTGGCTGTATATTGACGATAGTGGTGATTCCACTCAGCGAGTGCTGTCGAGCATCTTCTTCCCGTTGCTCGCCATTCTTGCTGTTTCTTGCTTTGTGCCCATGATATATGACAGCACTATCACCATCTCGTCATCTCTGATGAAGGCAATAGTGGCGTTCTCCAAGTTTATGCTCACCTATTTCCTTTGCAGCTATCTCCTCTCGGGTTTCTGTCCCGAGTTCTCACGCAGCCACATCGCCATGTCTAAGCTCAACAGTTATATTATTTATAACCTGTCGTTCATGGTGATACTTTCGGTGCTCATCAACGTGCTCAACGCTCAGCTCTCGGTGCTGTTTTTCTTATTCTTGTATATGCCTTACATGGCATATAATGCGCTTGAGTTTCTGGGGCTTAGTGGCAAGAAAGGGACAAAGTTCTTCATTATCTCGGCATTGATGATGATGGTGCTGCCCATTATCATAGGCCTTATTCTTGAATCACTCATTAACAGGTGATTATACTCATTATTTACTTCTCATTCAATAGAAATGGCTACATCAAGCATCAACATAAAGAATCGTCGTGCAACTTTTGATTACGAGATAATTGAGAGTTTCACTGCTGGAATTGTATTAACCGGAACCGAGATTAAGTCGATCAGGCAAGGCAAGGCAGGCCTTACCGACACCTATTGTATGGTCGAGAACAATGAATTGTGGGTTAAAGGCATGTACATTGCCGAGTATTCCTATGGCTCCTATAATAACCATTCTACTCACCGTGACCGCAAGCTCTTGCTTAACCGCAAAGAGATCAACAAGATAGCCAAGGCAGCACAGCAACCTGGCTATTCGATTGTCCCCTTAAGGTTGTTTATCAACGAGCAGGGCTATGCCAAGCTTGTCATTGCTATTGCTCGTGGTAAGAAGCAGTATGACAAACGTCAGTCGATAAAGGAACGTGAGGACAAGCGTGCCATGGATCGCATGTTCAAGAAATAGAGGCGGGGAGTAGAGTAGTGCTGGTAGGGTAGTGCCATGCCGGTTGGATGGTGTAACTGCCTAAAAAACAGCATGAAGTGTCATCATGCAAGCCTTGTCTATAGAATTGTAGGACGGGGCTATAGCAATACTTGAAGATGAGTTGTTTTTCTGGTTGATTTTAAACAACTTACGCTCAAAGGGAAGCAACCAATTACCAATTCTTGCACTAAGTATTCCAATTCCTGCGCCCATCAGCACATCGTTAAGCCAGTGTTTATTGTTGTAAAGTCGCAGTAGAGCGACACTTGTGGCTACTGCGTAACCTGCTATGCCATAGGTGGTTCCGTATTCTGTGCGCAATAATTCGGCGCCTGTGAATGCCATAGCCACGTGTCCACTGGGGAAGGAATGATTATTGCTCATGTCGGGGCGAGTTTCATGAATGGCATATTTTGTTCCATATCCCAAGATGAGCATCGAGCCATGGGCTGTTGCCGAGATGAGGAAACGTTCCTTGAAGTTGTGCCTTGATTTCACACCCAGGCTGCCCAGCAGCAAGTGCGCCGCCGAAGGCACAAATCGCACGTAGTCGTCGATTTTACATTGCTTACCGTTGCTCAGTCCGGTCATTGCATCTCTCACCGACTTATTCAGATTGTTGTCATGGTCAATGGCTCCAATTATTCCAGTGACCATCAAAGCACCTGGAAGAATGAGCTGTTTAGCATTGAATATCTCAACACTTGTACAAGAGGTGTCGCAAATATTCAATTCTCGTTTAGCTATTCCAGTGGCTGATAATGTGTCTGAGCGATCTTGACAATAACAAGGAGGTGTTGTGATTGTCAGGGCAATGAGCAATAGGAATATGTAATTCAGAAATTGCATTAGCAACTAGTTGGGTTTATTAACCACAAAATTAATTCTAATTATTCGTTCTGCAAAATTTTAAGCTGATTTTATGTGTTTTACTGCCTTTGCACAGCTGCATTGCGCTCTCATGTGTTATTTTAATGTTGTTTTGTTTTATAATCAGTATTATGTTAAATAAGATGTGTGGATATTTGAGAACATCCATTGAGTCGCTAAATATTCCACTCCTCTATCTCAATCTTTCATAATTCAGGTTGCAGAATAAAAGAGAACAAAATAATGTTGGGGTTATGAGATATTATGTGTATATTTGCATTTCAGTAACAAAAAATTTCAAAAATGGATTTCACTTCCCTTCAGTCATCATTATTAGGACAATCGCCTGTTATCATTGCTGGTCCTTGCAGTGCCGAGACCCATGAACAAACTCTTGCCACAGCTCGCCAGCTCAACGAGATAGGAATAAAAATCTTTCGTGCTGGATTGTGGAAGCCTCGCACCATGCCGGGGGCGTTTGAGGGAGTTGGCACCGCTGGACTGCAATGGCTCAGGCGCGTGAAGGAAGAAACCGGGATGATGGTTGCTACCGAGGTGGCAACTCAGGAGCACGTTGCTCTTGCTCTCAAGGCGGGCATCGACATCCTGTGGATAGGCGCCCGCACCACTACCAATCCGTTTGCTGTCCAGGAGATTGCCGATGCTCTCAAGGGACATAGCGATGTCATCGTACTTGTGAAAAATCCTGTCAATCCCGATATCGACCTGTGGATAGGCGCTTTGCAGCGTGTCTACAATGCGGGAATAACAAGAGTTGGTGCCATCCATCGTGGTTTCAGCACCTATGAGCACCGTCTTTTGCGCAACAATCCTGAGTGGCAGATACCCATCGAACTTCATCGCCGCATTCCCCATCTCACCATCTTGTGCGACCCATCACACATGGGAGGAAAACGCGACCTCATCCCTACCCTATCGCAACAAGCCCTGGACATGGGTTTTGATGGACTGTTCATTGAGTCTCACTGCAACCCGTCGCAGGCGCTAAGCGATGCAAGTCAACAAGTTTGTCCTCAAGAACTCAAAGATATTCTTAAATCGCTCATTATCAGAGATTCAACTCCTGTTGAAGACAATTTAGACGTCTTGCGCAGCCAAATTGACCAATGCGACAGCAAGTTGCTCGAAATCATTGCACAGCGCATGGCGATATGCCGTGAGATAGGCAAGTACAAGAAATCCAATAAGATACAAGTGGTTCAAACTGGTCGTTACGACTCCATCCTGCGCTCTCGCATCGCCCTGGCTGGCGAGCTGGGCATCGACGAGCAATGCATCAAGGACATCATGCAGTCCATTCACAAGGAGTCGGTTAGACAACAGCTTGACATATTGAACGATAACTCTAACGAAAAATAGATATGAAGCATTTTTTCATCGCATTAGCGATTGCTTTAATGGCAGCTATGGCTGTCGAGGCCAGTGATATCACCGAGGCGAGCGATCTCGCTAAGCGCATCTCGCCACGGCTGGCGCAAAAGGTCACGTTTAAGCTGATTCCATCAACCGCTGGGGGCCACGACGTGTTCACTCTTGAGTCGCAAGGCTCCAAGGTGGTTATTGCGGGCAACAATGCCAATTCCATGGCGGTGGGATTGAACCGCTACCTTAACCGCTACTGCAAGACCACGGTGTCGTGGTATGGCGACATTGCCGTTGACTTGCCCTCTACCCTACCCGATGTGCCAGCCAGGGAAACTGTTGAGGCCCGAGTGCCACAGCGTTTCTTCCTGAACTATTGCACATTTGGCTACACCATGCCATTCTGGGACTGGGCCGACTGGGAGCGCTTCATAGACTGGATGGCGCTCAATGGCATCAACATGCCGCTTGCCATCACTGGTCAGGAGGCTGTGTGGTACAATGTGTGGACCCGCATGGGGATGACCGATGAAGAAGTGCGAGGCTATTTCACTGGGCCCGTTTACCTGCCCTGGCACCGCATGGCAAACATCGACGCCTGGTGCGGACCGCTGCCCAAGGAATGGCTCGATGGGCAGGCCGAGTTGCAGAAGAAGATTGTTGCTCGCGAGCGTGCCCTCAACATGCGGCCAGTTCTTCCTGCCTTTGCTGGGCATGTGCCGCGCCGTCTCAAGGAAATGTACCCCAACGCCGACATCAAGGCGATGAGCACCTGGGATGAGTTTGAGGAGCCTTATCGCACTTTCTTCCTTAACAGCGAGGACCCTCTCTATGCCAAGATCCAGAAGATGTTTCTCGAGGAGCAGACCCGCATGTTTGGCACCGACCATATCTATGGCATCGACCCGTTCAACGAGATGGATCCACCCAGTTTTGAGCCTGAATACCTTAATAAGATAAGCCGTCACATCTATTCCAGTCTCACAGCCGTTGACCCTAAGGCCGAATGGCTGCAGATGGGATGGTTCCTCTATTACCAGCGCAAGGACTACACTCCCGAGCGTGCCCGTGCCATGCTCACTGGCGTGCCCAAGGGCAAGATGACGATGCTCGACTACTATTGCGAGTACAAGGAGATGTGGCGCGACCTTGACGGGTTCTTTGGGCAGCCCTACATCTGGTGCTACCTGGGCAACTTTGGCGGCAACAGCAACATCCAGGGCAACGTTAAGCAGGCTGGCGAGAAGCTTGAGGCGGCGCTCAAAGAAGGCGGCAGCAATCTCGTGGGCATTGGTTCCACCCTCGAGGGCCTTGAGGTGCAGCAGTTCCCCTATGAATACATCTTTGAGAAGGCTTGGGACTTCAAGAAGACCGACGATCAGGTGGTCAACGAACTTGCCGACCGCCATGCCGGCACCGAGTCGCTGGCGGTGCGTCATGCCTGGAAAGTGCTCTACGACAGCGTGCTCAACATTCGCCCCACCACCTTCTGCGGACCACTACCCTGCCAGTATCCCGAGCTCGACAAGGAACATGGCAGGTGTGCCATCCGCTATAACCCCGAGATGCTGCTCGAGGCATGGAACAGCCTTCTCGAGCAGCGAGAGATTACCACCGACGCCATGACCATCGACATGATTTGGATTGGGCGACAGTTGCTTGGTGACCTGTTCCTTATTGACAAGCGAACCCTAGACAACGCCTATCACAACCGCGACTACATGACCATGCAGCAGATGGCTGTGGAGATGGCTACCATCCTGTCCTACATGGATGTCCTTAATGATAAGCATCCATTCTGCACCGTGCAAAAGTGGATTGAGCAAGCGCGTGACCTGGGCATAGCACCCGAGGTGAAAGACTATTATGAGATGAATGCTCGCAGGCTCGTTACCACCTGGGGCGGCGACCTCAACGACTATGCCTGCCGCAACTGGGGCGGATTGCTCTCGGCCTATTATGCTCAGCGGTGGTTTGTATATCTTGAGGAGATGTTTGATGCCGTTTCTAAGGGCAAAGACATCGACACCAGCAAGTTAAATGGCCGTATCAAGGACATACAAGACATGTGGCCCACCACCACTTCAGAATATTTCAGCAGCCGAATTGGCCTTGGTGGCGATGACTTCGATGAGATGCAGAGTTGCAACATTCTGGAGATGTGCAGGCTGATTAATAACCGCTTTGGCGAGCAATTCAAATTGCTCAAGAAGAGCTAATAGCTTTATTATCAACATAAAAGAAGACCAATGGTGCAAGCCGAAGCCAGCGGCAAAACTTGTTTTGGCATTGGTGAGGCGCAGCCCATTGATGCTGAAAGAGCGGGTAAGGGGGAGTATGATGTACTCAAGTAATAACAATTTCGCAATTGCCATACCCCTCTGCCCTTCGGGCACCTCCCCTAGTTTAGGGGAGGTGTTGTCACTTGATTATATCTTTTGCAATAACTTGATTGAGATGTCGATGCTGTTATGGTTTAGAACCACTTCATGTAGGCAAAGTCCTGACGGTTAGGCAGGTTGTTGTTCCATGGGTAGGCACGGAACGAGAGGCGGAAGATGCCGGTGTCCTTGATGCGGTCCTTGAGTTGATAGGTGAGAATGTCGCCATCCTCAGCAACTACCTTCATGGGTAGTGTGCTGTGGAACTTGGTCTCACCGTCAACATTGTGGTACACAACCAGTTCGAGACACACGCTGCGTCCCAGCCCTGCGGTGTTGAGCTTAATAGTGGCTTCAACCTTGCCGTTGTTTTGCGAGATGTCGTAGAACGAGTCGCTCAGCTGCATGTCCTCAACAGCCACGTTGTCCCAGTTCTCGGCAACATGCTCCTTCCAAGCCACGATCTCGCGCACGAGAGCGTAATTGCTGGCGCGCAGTTTCTTGCTGCGTGCTGCCTCCTTGCTGTAGAAGCGGTCGATGTAGTCCTTCATCATGCGCGACATGGTGTAGTTGGGCGCAATCTGAGAGATGGAGTTCTTGATATACTGAATCCATTCTGGTGAGTAACCCTTGCTGTTCTTGGCGAAGTAGAGAGGGATAATCTCGTTCTCGAGCATCGAGTAGATGGTAGCTGCATCGAGCTTGTCCTGCATGCCCTGGTCGGTGTAGGTGCGATGCGAAGTAAGAGCCCATCCGGCGCCCTCGCGATAACCCTCATACCACCATCCGTCGAGCACCGAGAAGTTGAGCAATCCGTTCATCTCGGCCTTCTCGCCGCTGGTACCCGAAGCCTCGAGTGGGCGGGTTGGGGTGTTGAGCCAGATGTCAACGCCAGTGATGAGACGCTTCGACACTGTCATGTCATAGTTCTCCAGGAAGATAATCTTGCCCAGGAACTCTGGCATCTTAGAAATTTCCACGATGCGTCTAATCAGGTCCTTGCCAGCGCCGTCGGCGGGGTGAGCCTTACCGGCGAAGATGAACTGCACGGGGAACTTCTCGTTGTTGACGATGCGCGAGAGGCGATTCAGGTCGGTAAAGAGCAGGTGGGCGCGCTTGTAGGTGGCAAAGCGGCGTGCGAAGCCAATGAGCAGCGCGTCGGGGTTGATCTTGTCGACAATCGACATGATGCGGGTGGGATCGCCCTGGTTCTTGAGCCATGTGGCGCGGAAGTCGCGCTTAACGAAGTTGATGAACTTGTTCTTCAGGCGCATGCGCAGGTCCCAAATCTCCTCGTCGGGCACGTGCTGGATAGGAGCCCATGTAGCCATGTCTTCCTGCTTGTCGAGGTAGTTGGCGCCAAACACCTTAGCGTAATACTCCTTCCACTCCGACGCTGCCCATGTGGGCATGTGCACGCCATTAGTGACATATCCCACGTGCGACTCCTCGGGAGCGTAGCCTTTCCACACGCCGGCAAACATCTTCTTCGACACCTCACCGTGGAGCCAGCTCACGCCATTGCTCTCCTGGGTGGTGTTGAGTGCAAACACGCTCATCGAGAACTTCTCCTGAGTGTCGGGGTTCTCGCGGCCCATGTTCATCAGGTCGTTCCAGGTGATGCCCAGCTTAGCAGGGAACTCGCCCATGTAGCGGCCAAAGAGACCCTCGTCGAAGTAGTCGTGGCCGGCGGGCACTGGAGTGTGCACGGTGTAGAGCGACGAAGCCCTAACCACCTCGAGAGCTTCCTGGAAGCTCAGACCCTCTTCCTGAACGTAGTCGACCAGACGCTGCAGGTTGAGCAGCGCTGCGTGGCCCTCGTTGCAGTGGTAAATCTGTGCCTTGATGCCCAGCTTCTTGAGCATGAGGATACCGCCAATGCCCAGCATGTATTCCTGCTTGATGCGGTTCTCCCAGTCGCCACCATAGAGCTGGTGGGTGATAGAGCGGTCAAAGTCGCTGTTCTTGTCGATGTCGGTGTCGAGCAGGTACAGTTTCATGCGTCCCACGTTCACCTTCCAGATGTTGGCATACACCACGCGTCCAGGATAAGGCACCTCGAGCACCATCTGCTGTCCGTCCTTGTCAATCACTGGTTCAATTGGCAGGTGGTTGAAGTTTTGTGGCTCATAGTTGGCGATTTGCTGTCCGTCCATCGAGAGCGTTTGAGTGAAATATCCATAACGATACAGGAAACCCACTGCTGTCATGTCGATGCGGCGGTCGCTCGCCTCCTTGATATAGTCACCAGCGAGGATACCCAGGCCGCCCGAATAAATCTTCAGAGCGTTGCACAAGCCATACTCCATGCTGAAGTAGGCCACCGATGGGAACTCCTTGCGGTTAGGCTGTTTCATATATTCCTTGAAGTGGGCATAGATAGTGTCGATCTTAGCCACCAGCTCCTCGTTGTTGCTCAGTTCCTCGAGCTTTGATGCCGACATCTTGTTGAGCATCATAACGGGGTTCTCGCCCGAGGCGCGCCAGAGTTCGCGGTCAAGATGATGGAACATCGACTTAGCCTCGCTGTTCCACACCCACCACAGGTTCTTTGAGAGCTCGTCAAGCTTTCTGAGCTTGGCGGGCAGTTCACTTTTCACTGTAAGATTTCTCCACACTGGAGAATTGGAATTACTAACTTTGATTTTCATATATAAATAGTTGAATATATTTTTCGTGAGTCAATTTACTTGTTTCGTGCTTGCGCGTTGTTCAGGGCAAGTTCATAGGCACTGGTGTAGTAGCTCATGAAGTTATCCCATGTAGCCTGCTTTGAAGTGGCCTTGGCGGCACGGCGCAGCTTGTCGTGCTCGCGTGGCTTGAGTGCGTCGACGGTCACCACGCTGTCCACGATTTGGCTCAGCGCCTCGTCATAGTTGGAGTCGGTGCGGTGTATAACCTTCACACCGGTTTTCATTTCATCACTGCCCAATTCTTTTTCTACCCACTGTCCGAATCCAGCCAGATTGGTGGTGATGGTGGGCACTCCCATTGCCACGCTCTCGAGCGGGGTGTATCCCCAGGGCTCGTAGTAGGACGGGAAAATCGAGAGGTCGAAGCCCGTGAGCAGGTCGTAGTAGGTCATGTTGAAGATGCCGTCGTCGCCGTTGAGGTAGCTGGGCACATATATCACGCTCACCTGGCAGCCCTGCTGGTTGCGGAATCCCAGGTAGTTCATCTTGCCATAGATGGCGTCGCTGTCCTCGTTGTGGATGGTGTGGGTGATGATGGGGTTGAACAGCCCCACTGCCATCTGCTTCTCCACCGCGTCCTTGAGGTCATAGCGTGCCTCATGAGTCCATCCGGGCACCAGCACAAACGCCACAATCCTGCGGCTGAGGGCAGTCTCGGGCATGTTGCGCAGCACGTTCATCGTGTCGAGATACAGGTCGATGCCCTTGTTGCGCATCTCGCAGCGGCCGCTGGTGGCAATGAGCAAGGTGTCATCGCCCATCTTGTCGCCCACCATGGCGCTTGCCACGTCGAGCAGTCGCTTGCGTGCCGCCTTGCGTGTGGCGGTATATTTTGCGCCACGGGGCACATAGTTTTGCTCAAAAGCGTTGGGTGTCACCACTGGCCTGCGCTCGAGCAGCTGCTCGCACTCACGCGCCGTGACGTCGCTCACGGTGGTGAACACGTCGGCCTCGTGGGCAGCGCTTTTCTCGAGCGAGTGCTTCGACTCCATGTTCAGCTCCTGCGCCATCTGGTCGCCATTGTAGCCTGCCATGTAGTCGTAGAGGGGCTTGCCGTTGCCGCAGATGCTGCGCCCAATGCTGGTGGCGTGGGTGGTAAACACCGTTGCCACCTGTGGCAGTCGCGACTTCACATAGAGCAGTCCCATGCCGGTGGTCCACTCGTCGAAGTGTGCCACTACCCTGCTCGCCTTCTTGTGAGCCACGATGCTCTCGATCACCAGCGCTGCGCCATAGGCAAAGATGCACGACTCGTCGTAGTCGCCGTAGCCATGCAGCGAGTCCACGCCATAGCGGCGCCACATCTCGGCATAGAGTTCGTTCTTGTAGATGTAGAGCGAGGTGTAGTTCACCAGCACTGCCAGGGGCTTGCCAGGCACCAGCCATCGGCCGGTCTTCACCGTCATCCCGGGAGGGAATTTCGCCTGTGTGCGCCACTCGTCGAGCACGGTGGGCTGCTCGGCTAAGAATTTGTTCTCATTGTCGCCAAAGTCGGGACCAATGAAAATCACCTTGTCTTTATATTGTGTCTGTAAAGTCTTGGCCTTGGTCGAGAGCACCGCATAGATGCCGCCAACCTTGTTGCAAACTTCCCAGCTTGTCTCAAAAAAGAGGTCTAACATTGTTTTACTAGACTTAATGATAGGCTTTTACGCCTTCAAAATTGTGTAATTACTCAATTAAGGTGCAAATTTACAAAAAATTATTCAATTCACACTACCTTATTACATTATTATAATAAATAAATGCAATGCAAACCATTACAAAGGGGATGCGCCTGCGGCGCGTGGAAGGTGGAAGGTGGAACGTAGAACGTGGAAGGTGGAACGACTCACTTGACTCACCTGACTCACAACAGGTGGAAAGTGGAACGTGGAAAGTGGAACGTGTCCTTTTGTCCTTTGTCCTTCGTCCTTTGTCCCTTGTCCCTTGTCCTTTGTACTTCGTCCTTCGTCCTTTGTCCCTTGTCCTTTGTCCTTCGTCCTTTGTCCTTTGTCCTTTGTCCCTTGTCCTTCGTCCTTTGTCCTTTGTCCTTGTCCTTCGTCCTTTGTCCTTTGTCCTTGTCCTTCGTCCTTTGTCCTTTGTATTTTAATGTTCGAGCTCATGTGCGCAAAGGTAAACTATCTGGTGCTTGAGAGCGATATTAAAAAAACACGCTATGGCGACCCTTGCCTTAAAAACCTGGTTATGGCGATCTTCCCTTTTTGTAGGGACAAGGCGTGCCTTGTCCGCCAGAGGCAGACGTTTGGTAATCAGTAGGTTCGCTGCTTTCGGACAACGCACGCGTTGTCCCTACATTGAGGCAATATCACGCCTATCAATTTTGGCTGGTCAACTGTTGATAAAGCTCGAAGAGGCGTGCTACACATTCGCTCTCGGTCATGGTGATTGGGAAGCCATAGGCGGCCATCACTGCTCGGTCGTTTTGCTGATGCGCTTTGCGCAGCTCGGGAGGCATGGTGAGTTCGTCGTAAAGGTCGGCAAGACTTGAATCAGGATACCGGCCACGGGAAATTGTTATAGACAATATCCTTGCTGTAGCGATACCTTGACTCTAATCTACCACACACTGCCCTCATCCAAGCCATGTGAACATTGCTTTCCAAAATGCCAAAGTGATATAATGACGCATCGGGGATGATTTGTACAGCATCATTCGTTACTACATCACTTGACACATATCCCATAGGAACATAGTGTCTTCTTTCTGAAGAGACTCTAGGCACTATAAGATAATCATTTTTAGGATGTCTTATCTCTTGAAATAAAGCTGGTGTGTTAGCACTTTCTTGAGTTGCCTTTTTGGGGCTTAAGAGTCGAAATTCTCTTACTTGAGCAACACGTTCTTTAATAAAGGAAGAATTTCTTATATCATTGGGAGAAGCATCAACAAGCCATAAGCAGTATCGCACTTTATTATTGATAAATTCAGTTGCGCCAAGAATACGTTTAATAAACTTCTCTAGCTTCGGCTCTTTTGCAATAGCTTCTTTTCTTTCTTCTTCAGTCAAGAACAAAAAACCTCCATCAGTGGGTTTACTGCCATAAATCATTACAGGCACATGGCATAATGAGTTCTTTCTGCTTTCAATAAACACCTCTGGCGCATCAATCAAATAAGGATTGATGATTTGTGCTTCTTTCTTCTTATCGTTATCAAAAATGAACTTTTTTGTATTCAACACATTGCTAAAGCCAACTATAACGCAGTGAACATGAGCTTTATCGCTTGCCTCGCTATCCCAACGGAAAGTGCGGTAGGCAAAATCAATGTGGATATCGAAAAGTTCCTTTAAAGGCTTCCATATAAATGCTACTTGTTCGCCTTGAGTGATGCTGTTAGTTGACACAAGAGCAGCTCTAATTTTAGTGCCAAGCATCAATTGAGCTGCTTTATAGTACCATCCTGCAACATAATCAATTTTTCCAGCGGTCTTGAATGGCTTTCCATTTTTGTCAACAAAAACACTCAAGATATCTTCTTTCTGTGCTTTGTTTTGGTTTGAATACCCAACAAACGGCGGATTACCAATAATATAGTCCAGTTCATCTTTCGGCACAACCGTTTCCCAGTCTATGCGCAGTGCGTTGCCCTCGTGGATATTGGCGTTGGCTTTTAGTGGTAGGAAGTCGATATCGTGCTTGATAATCTGCTCTGTCTCGGCAAGCATCTGCGACTCGCTAATCCAGAGCGCAGTAGTGGCGACAGTTACGGCAAAGTCGTTAATCTCTATGCCATAGAACTGGTTGATATTCACTTTAATTGGAGAAAACTCCTCAAAGCCGATAAATGCCTGTCCGTGAGTCATGGCACTAACCGCGCGGTTCTCAAGTCGGCGCAGCGAGAGGTATGTCTCGGTCAAAAAATTGCCTGAGCCGCAGGCCGGGTCAAGGAATGTGAGGCTCGCAAGTTTATCTTGGTAGGCACCGAGTTGTTGTTGACGCTTTTTCTCCACCTTCTCCTCAAGGATGGTGTCGAGCTCGGCACGCAGGTCATCAAGGAACAAGGGGTCGATGACCTTGTGTATGTTCTCGATGCTCGTGTAGTGCATGCCACCGCTGCGGCGAGTCTCGGGGTTGAGAGTGCTCTCAAACATCGCTCCGAAAATCGTAGGGCTTATCTCGCTCCAGTCGAAGTCGAGCGACGCCTTCTGCAACAGCAACTCACGCAGTGAAGGAGTGAACTGCGGGATGTCGATGTGCTCGGAAAACACTCCCTTGGCATAGGGGAATGCCTTAAGATCGTCACGCAAGAACTTGCTGCGCTGCTCGACAGGGGTGTTCAGCACCTCAAAGAGCTGAAGCAATGCTGTGCGCATCATCTCGGTGTCATGCTTCACAAGATAGTCATGAAACTGGTCGCGAGTGAAGATTCCGGCATCCTCGGCATAGAGGCAGAAGACAAGTCGCACGCACAGGATGTTGAGCTGCTGCAGCGTCTCAGGGTCACGGTCACCATATTGCTTAAGCATGGCATCGTAGATGGCACCTATTATCTCGCCAGCCTTCATCGACACCTCTTCCTCACGGGAGATGTGCTCACTCTTCACGTTAACAAGGAACTGCAGTCGGTAATACTCCTTCTCGAGGTTCTCAAGCAGGATCTGCTCAGGCTCGCCGTTGGGCTGCTCCATGTCATATACCAGGAACTCGGTGAAGTTGCTCACCACAACCCATCGTGGATGACGGCTCAGCGGCAGTCCCAGCACATAGCGCTTGGCCTGCTGGAAGGGCGTCAGCAGTGAGCCATCACTCTGCTTGATAGCTTTGCGCAGGTCTTTGCCTTGGCTTTTCTGTTCTATAAGCACTTTGGTAGAAGGGATGTATCCATCAATGAACGACGTGCTGTCGAGCATCACCTGGTCTTCAAACTCAATGAAACTTGCGACATGCTCCACGCCATACACCTCGCTCAAGAGTTGCATCCAGAACTTCTGGCTCTCGCCCTTCTCATAGCCGCGGCCCGCCCACTGTGAGGCAAACTCACGCGCTGCATTCCTCTGCTGTTTCTCGGTCATACTATCATCTTGTTTTATGCTACAAAGATAACTAAAAGATTTCATTTAAGACGGCAAAAGAGGAAATTTTAAATAATTGGTGTCCGATAAAAGACCGTTAGGACTGGTAAGGGATATGGCAGGCGTGTTGCTAAAGGTTGAAACTAGTGACAACTGAGGTTGTTGCAAAACTCACAGAATTCTCATTCTGTAGGGACAAGGCGTGCCTTGTCCGCTAGAGGCAGACGTTTGGTAATCAGTAGGTTCGCTGCTTTCGGACAACGCACGCGTTGTCCCTACAGTGACGCTCAAGTTTCGAAAGAGAGTTCCCCCTCAAGGGGGAGTTGATGAGTTGAGTGTAGCTCCTTTTTTTTGATATTTTATTCACAACATTATCTTACTTATAAAAAAAATCTATACCTTTGCAACTGGTATAGAAGCAGATGATTGTATTTCTGCTTGTTGCTTATAAAAGAATAATACACATTACAATTTGATATACAAATGGTTATAAAGAAATTTCTGGCGCTTGCCATAGTGCTGACTGCAGTTGCGAGTCCGCTTTGCGCGAAGCTTAATTTGCCGGTTAAGAAACTGGGCAAAGAGTCATATTACTATTATGAGGTAAAGAAGAATGAGACAATCTACGATATCTCGTCGAAGATTGGAGTGAGCAAGGAAGACATTATCAAGTATAACCCGTCGGCGCGTAACGGCGTGGTGAAGAAGCAGTTGCTGTTCCTTCCTGTGAAGGACTTTGACAACACGTCGAAGCCCGTGGAGAAGCGTGTGAACGTGTCGACGCTCAACAACGGCGCCACCCACATCGTGAAGAGTGGCGAGAGCGTGTATGGCATCGCCAAGGCCTACAACATCACCGAGAGCGAGCTGCTCGACGCCAATCCATCGCTTGCCAGTGGCTTGAGCGCCGGCGACCAGCTCCTGATTCCCGCCAAGGTGATCAACGACGCCAGCGGCAGCTACATCTACCACACCATCGAGAGCGGTGAGACCCTCTATGGCATTGCCCGCAAGTATAACACCACCATCGAGAAACTCATCGAGATGAACCCAGGCATCCAGGGCAGCACCCTCAGGGTTGACGATGTGATAAGGATTGTGCCTAACGCCAGCCACGACATCGTGCTCGACAAGGACATCTACCAGTTCACCCCCTATGTGGTGGGCAAGGACGAGACATTTGAGACCATCGCACGTGCCAATGGCATCGACGTGCAGCTGCTCAAGAACGCCAACCCCGACATGAAGAAGGCCAAGAAAGGCAAGACCATCTACATCCCTCGCAAGGCAGTGGACAAGCAGGTGGTGTCGACCTCGGCGCTCACCGAGAAACAGCTCGAGGAGACCTATAAGGACAAGCTCGACAACATCTATGCCGACAAGCACTCGCCCAACCGCAACAACAGCTTTGACATAAGCATCATCCTGCCGTTCCAGCTGGGCATGAGCAACCAGACTGCCAACGCCAAGAACTATGAGGAGTTCTACAACGGCTTCCTGCTCGCCCTCGACAGCGTGGGCAGCAAGATTACCAAGCCCTTGAACCTCAACGTGTATGACACCAAGCACAACCTCAATGTTACCGACAGCCTTCTCAAGATAGAGAAGCTCAAGAGCAGCGACATCATCATCGCTCCATCGGAACCCAAGCAGCTTGAGCGCATCCTCAACTATGGCAAGGCCAACAACATCGACGTGCTCAACTGCTTCTCGATTCCCAACACCGACTACATCAACAACAGCCATGTGATGCAGGTCAACATTCCATCGCCCTACCTCAACGCCTGCGTCAATGAGCTGCTCGACACCCGCTTCAAGGACTATGTGCTCGTGTTCCTCGACGACCCCGAGGCCGAGAACAAGGACATCTACGACGAAATCAAGAAGCATGCCAGCGAGACCAAGCATCAGAGCAAGACTCTGACCATCGCTACCCCACTCACCGGCAAGTCGCTGTCGAGATATCTCGAGCCAGGCTCCAGCTATCTGTTCATCCCTGCCAACGGCAAGGAGAGCCTGCTCAACAAGTATGCCGCCGGCCTTATCGAGGCCAAGAACACCCGCGTGGACTGCGAACTGCTGCTGCTGGGCCATCCCGAGTACACCATGTACTTCAAGAAGCACAAAGAAGAGATGATGTCGATGGACACCTACATCTACTCGCGCTTCTACCTGCCCGACAACAAGGGCGTGAAAGACGTCAACAGCAAGTATGTAGCCACCTATGGCGAGAAGGCCAGCAACAGCACCCCCAACATGAGCATCTTTGGCTTTGACGTGGGTATGTTCCTTGCTAACGCCTTCATCAACGGCACACTGCCAGGCAGCAAAGAGTCGGCCTACAAGGGCCTGCAGACCAACTTCGACTTCGAGCGCGTGAACAACTGGGCTGGATATATCAACCACTCAGTGAGAATCATCCACTTGACACCCAAGAAAGAAATCCTCATCACCGACTTGAATGATTAACCGATTGTTGAAATATGCAGCCGTCGTTGCTCTCACGATTGCTACAGCCCACAGCGCTGTAGCAATCGACTTTAGCAGTCACAACATTAGCGTGGGAGTGAAAGGCGGCGCGAGCCTGTCGAGGGTCAACTTCCAGTCGTCGGTGCCACAAAAGATGCTGCCAGGCATGGTGCTGGGTGCATCGTTCAGGTATATCGAGGAGAAACACTTTGGCATCATCGCCGAGGTAAACCTTGAGCAGCGAGGCTGGAAAGAAGACTTCAAGCCACTGGAGGGCTACAGCTACAGCCGCAGCCTCACCTATGTGCAGGTGCCACTGCTCACCCACATCTACTTTGGCAGCGACAAGGCGCGCTTCTTCTTCAACGCCGGTCCCGAGATAGGCGTGATGATAGGGTCAAAGACCAGTTCCAATTTCGACTACGAGAATGCCGCCAGCAATCCCGACTTTGAGACCAACTTCCGCAAGATAGAGCAATTCACGCTGCCGGTGCACCGCAAGTTTGACTACGGCATCTCGGCAGGTCTGGGCCTGGAAGTGAATGTTGCTCCCAAGCACTCCATCAACCTCGAGGGGCGGTTCTACTACGGCCTTAACGATGTGTTCCGCAACCACAAGACCGACCCGTTCCAGGGCTCGTCGTGCATGTCGATAATGATCACACTGGGCTACAACATCAGGTTAACGTCGGGAAAATAAACTGACGTGAGTTCGACGAAAATAACTTGCTGTGTTTCAGCTGCTCCCCTAAGATAGGGAGATGAAAGTGTATCAAAAGGTTGAGTGGCGACCTCGAAGAGGTCAAATGCTTCGAAGAAGCTATTCATTAGTAACACCATGCAACCACGCAGTGCTCGGGGAGATTCAAAAGCATGAGTCGTGCC
>ONIY01000013.1 GCA_900318065.1 uncultured Prevotellaceae bacterium | reverse complement strand
ATTAGTAATTTAAGTTTCTATTGTAATGATTAGAGTAGTTAAACAGCTGTGTATCAATTCCCCCTCTATCTTAGAGGGGGAGTTGTGGGAAAATCTGAGTTTCGCAACAGCATTCCACATTACTTCGTTCCACGTCCCCCGCGCCGCAGGCGCTACTTATCACTTACCTGCCATATGCCTTGCGGTATTCGGTGGGAGTGAGGCTGGTGTATTGCTTGAAAATCTTTGAGAAATAGCTTCCGGAGTCGAATCCGCACTTCTCGGCAATCTCGGTGACGGGGTCGTCGCTGGTAGTGAGCATCTGCTTTGCCTCCTGGATTCTCACGTCGCGAATCAGGCTCGCGGTGTCGATGCCTATCACGCTCTTTACCTTGCGGTTAAGCTGCCGCTGACTCAAGTTCATCTTGTCGGCGATAAACACCGAGTTCATGTTCTCGCTCGCAAGGTTTTGAACGATAATCTTGCGCACTTTCTCCATGAAGGCGGTATTCTTAACCGAACTTGCTGTCGCGGTGTTTGCCGCTGGCTCGGCGGTGCTGTGCTCGCCGCTGCTCTTGAGTTTCATCTCCAGCTGGAATTTCTCCCTCAGCATGTTGCGGCTGTGGAGCAGGTTCTGGACAAGGGCTTTGAGCTCGTCGTTGTTGAAAGGCTTCACGAGAAATGCGTCGGCGCCCACCATCAGTCCCTCGAGGCGGTCCTTGTCGCTGCTGCGAGCGGTGACTATGATGGCTGGGATGTGGTTGAGCAACTCGTCGGCGCGAATCTGCCGGCACAGCTCATAGCCGTCTATCACGGGCATCATCAGGTCGGTGATGATGATGTCGGGGACAATCTGCCGTGCTTTGCTCAAACCCTCCTGGCCATTGGCGGCGTGCACCACGCAGTATTTATCTTCGAGCACGTGGGCTATATAGCTTGCCACGTCGTTGTTGTCTTCAACAACGAGGGCAATGGGCTTGTCGTCGCTTGTGATGGGCGAGTCAACAATCACGCTCGCGTCCTGCTCGCTTGGCTCATAGGGCTGCGACAGCATTTTTGGAACCCATTGTGGGTAGCCGCCATTCTCGTGGCTTGCCGGCAGGGTGATCACAAACGTTGTGCCCTGGTTCTCCTCGCTGGTCACTTGTATCTTGCCGTTCATCGCCTCGGTCATCTGCTTCACGAGCGACAGGCCTATGCCGGTGCCCAGGCTCGCTTTGACGTTGGCGCCCTGGTAGAAGTTCTCAAAGATGTGAGGCAGGTCTTCTTTCTTTATACCGCATCCGTTGTCGGCAATGGTGAGGGTGCACTTGTTGTGCTCGCGCGCAATGCTCACTTTTATCTCGCCACCGGGCTGGGTAAACTTCAGTGAGTTGCCTATCAGGTTGTTGACGATGCTGTGGCAGTATTCGGGCACGAAGTCGATGTTGTAGTCTTGTGAGTCACACTCAAGCTCGATGGTCTTGTGCTCGCTCTCGGCTCTCACTCTCAGGTTCTCGACAATCATCTTTGTCAAGATGGAGATGTCGCCGTGATGCCAGTCGAGAGGACCAATCGAACTCTTCACCTTCGACACGTTGAGCAGCTGGTTCACCAGGTCGAGCAGGTGCTTGCCCTGGTTGATGATGGCGTTGTAGCGCACTTGGTTGGAGGGGGTGGTATCGCTGGTGCGCAGACTCTCGGTCTCGCCCAGGATAACTGTCAACGGGGTGCGGAACTCGTGGGTGACGTTGGTGAAGAACATGTTCTTCATGCGCTCGGCGTTTTTCTCGGCATGCTGGGCACGGGCTCGGAGCAGGTTGATGAAGAACAGCGCTATGCACACCAGCAACAGCAGCAGGATGACGATGCTCGTGGAGATGATGACAATGCGCTGGGTGGTGAGAGAGTGCTGCTGCTCCTCGATGGTGAGCTGTTTTTGCTGCGACTCGAGCTTGGTGGAGTAGTGGGCAGTGAGGTCGGTGGTGGCATCGTTGTAGATGCTGTCCTTGAGGGCACTGCTCATTTTCAGGTATTCTATCGACTTTGACGGATTGGAACCGGCAAGCATGTTGCCCAGCAGGTAATAGTCTTGCTGCATGATGCGGCGGGCTTTGCACTCCTGGGCAAGGTGTGCGCTTGTCTCAAAGCATTCTATCGCCTGGCTGCGGTTGCCCATCTTGCTGTGAAGTATTCCCAGGTTTTTGTTGGTGAGCATGAGCGAGTATTTGTCGCCATTGCGTGTGAGCTGCTCTATGGCGCGATGGTAGCTGTCGAGGGCCTTGCTGTTGTCGCCCCTGGCGCTGTAGATGTCGCCCATCACTGCCAGGCGGCGTGCCAGGTGCACGGTGTCCTGGGCGGTAGAGTCGATGGCGAGCGACTTGGCAATGCAGTACAGTGCCGAGTCGGTATCGTTGAGTTTCAGGTACACTTCGGCAGCAATGCCATACCGCACCGAGAGTTTCGTCGAGTCGTTGCTCTCTTTCTCTATCTGGATGGCCTTGTTGATGAAGCTTTTAGCCTCACGCGGGTGCTCCACGCTCATGTAGATGGCTGCCATGTTGTTGTAGGTCGAGCTCAGGCGGTCTTTGTCGTTGAGTTTCAAGTCAATCCTCAGTCCGTTGTAGCAGTTGCTCAGTGCCGAGTCGTTCATGCTCATGCGCTGGTAGCACGCCGAGAGGTGGGAATAGCCATCGCTCAGCGACGCCGAGTCGCCCTGGCTGCGATAGGTCTCCATGGCAGTGCGGCACATGTCTATCGACTTGACGAAACTGGCGTTGTCGTAGTGGGTGTAGGCCTCTTCCATTATGCTGTCGGCCTCTACGAGTTCAGGACTTCGCGCTTTCTCGTTGCCCCTGGAGCACGAGGCTAGTAGGGCAGTGGCGAGTAGCACTGTCAGTAACGTTATGGTGATGCGGTTATGGGGGATTGACAACTGTCTCATACTTTACTTGTTTCTTATTGTTTAGAACCCACCTTAATAATTCTCAAGTGGCTCAGCAGGATTGTGGAGTGAGGCATTCCTGTGGAGGCGAGGCGCAGTTGCACTGTGTTGCTGCCCTTGAGCAACTTGATGTTGAGGTGGCTGCTGTAGCCCATGTGCAGCCATTGCTCGATGCCGGTGGGGGGTACTGCCACAGCGCCTTGTGGGTGGCCGTTGGCAAGCACTTCTATCATCTGGCATGGGGCTGTCATCGACGGCGAGCCATTACCGTTGCCATAGAGCACATCTATTATATAGTCGCCGGCGGCATTGGTGGTGACGGGCACCTGCACCATTGTGCTGTCGCTGCTCAGCTCTATGGGGCGATGGCCATACTGTGGCGGCAGCGCCATGGTGGTGGCAAGTGCTGGGGCGCTCTTGGCAAGCGGGTAGCAGCGTGCGCTCGAGGTGATGTAGTGTGGCTTGGAGATGTATCCGTGGCCATACTTGTTGATTGCCACGATGCTGTAGTTGCGATAGGTCACAGTGTCGCGGGTTCCCATCACCGAGTCGCGCATGGGATAGGTGGGCTGGCCGTTGATCAGGATTTTATATCCCAGGTTGGGATTATAGCTGTAGTTGGTGCCGTAGTATCCGTCCCACATCCACTGTGGAGCGTCGGGCAGGATTTTCATCTTTTGGGCTATGGTGGTCACGCCCGAGCCGGCATAGTTGCCGTTCATCGTAATCACTATCTTGTGCTCGCCCTGAAGGTCGCCTGCAATGAAGTTGCCTTCTATGGCCTTGCCGTCGAGGGTGATCTTGCTGTAGTCGTCGCCAGTGCCTTTGATGGTGATGGTGAGTGTGGCGTTGCGATACCTGAAGTTGCTCAGGGTCTTGTTGCCGCCAAAGCACACGGGCACTCGGGGATTCAGTTCTATGCCGCCAGGCAGAAAGTTCATTCCGGCTATCACTCGCAGCACCATGGCGATGTTGCCCGATGCATTGCCCGTGGGGTTGTCGCACGGTATCATTTCGCCACTTGAGGCATTCCAGCAGTAGGAGCAAGAGGCGGTGAGGGCTTGCTGGGCGATGAGTGCTCCCATGCCACGGCGCAGCATGCTCATGTTGCCGCTCTTGGCGGCTGCCAGGTTCCACATGGCTTGAACCATTGGCACGATGGTGTTGTTGAGCCCAGTGCCGGCGTTGTCGCGGTTGGGGTGCAGCACTGGCAGGCCATAGGTGGTTACAGGGGTCTCATTGATGATGGTCTCGGCACGGTCATCGTTGGCAATGTCCCACAAGATGCTCAGTGCCTGGCCCATATTGTCGACGCAGGGCGACATCACCGGTGTCACGCCGCCGTAGAGGTATTGGGTGTAGCATCCTCGTGCCTCGTTCCACAGGCGGTGGTTGATGGCGTCTTCTATGCGGTCGGCCTGCACGTCATAGTCTTTGTTGAGTTCAAACTCGTCGGCAATCTGTCCCAGCAGCCGGTAGGCGTGCTCTATCATGATGTTGCCTACCAGGGGCAGGGTCTCAAAGGCATCGACGGTGGTTGCCCATGTGGGATAGTATTGCCGCGACAGCGACGAGGTGTAGGGGCACAGGGCGTGATACAGTCCTGTCTCATGGCTCTCGGCCACGCTTCTCAACTGGTTTAGGCTGTTTACTATCACAATGTGGGCATAGCTCAGCCACGCCTTGTCGCCGGTGGCGCAGTACACGCTCCATGCGGCTTGCGCCCATATCAGGTCGTTGGCAAGCGAGGTGTAGCTTCGCTTGTCTTGCTCAATGGTGATGACGCTGTCTCTAACCATCGCCCGGAGTCGTTCCATCGATTGCTCGGGCTGGAGATAGGCGAGCGACAGGGCTATGTCATAGCACTCGCTGGCAAGGAGCGACGAGTGGTTCTCATGATGGGTCGTAACCTGTTCTACCGACATGTTGTAGATGGCGTTCACTAGGCGCTGCTTGGAGCTATACTGCGGCATGCTGGCAATGGCTTGCTCCTGGGCAAGTTGCCAGTTGTGGTATTTGTCATTCTGCTTAGCGAGGGTTTTTAGTGGCAGGGTCACCACGTAGTTGCCGTCGGGGGTAGTCATCTCGTCGATGCGCAGCCTGAGCGGGGCGTGGCGGTGACCCAGGTCAACTGTCATTTCCACCTTGCCTCGCTCATAGTCGTGCTGGTAGATGGTGTCGTGGGTGGGGGTCACATATTTTCCCTGGGCTCGCAGGCTGCTGGTGAGCTCGCTCATGTCGACCATCACTCGCACATTGGCACGCGGTGCAATGTTGTGAGTGGCTTTGGGCGTGATGCTGTCGGCGACAAAGGCTTTGACCGTTGCCTGGTCGCTACACTGGTCAAGGTCAATGTGGTGGTAGCGCGCCGGCGGCAGCTCGTTGTCGCGCTCGCCCACGCTAAGCCTCACCCTTATCACATTGGGTAGGGAGTCGTTGGCGGGCGATGTGTAGTTGGTCACGATGCTGTAGTCGTTGGGGGCATAGGCGGTGTAGTCGCCCCTTACCACGCTGTCGGCAGTGACGGTGTAGTCCTCGTTCTCCACTATCACATCGTTGCTCATGTTGCCGCGGTTACACGACAACACCGTCGTGGCCATCAAGAGCAACAGCCACAACATGGGGAAATGCAGTATTTTCTCGGTCAAGTGCATTTTCATTGCAAAGGTAAGGGATTTTTTTTGATTTTTCAACTTCTATTTTATAGAAAATTTTGCCAGTTCAAAAAAAGTTTGTACCTTTGCGCGCCATTACAATTTTTGAGGTCATTTGCAGCACCTCCAGTGTCTTACCAGCACTGTTATTGTATAACATATTAAATATATATTTAAAAATGAAACAAGGTATTCATCCTGACAACTATCGCGAAGTTGTTTTTAAGGACATGTCAAATGAAGAGATTTTCATCACTCGCTCTACTGTCAACACCAAGGAGACTATCGAGGTGGATGGAAAGACTTATCCTCTGGTAAAGCTTGAGATCACCAGTTCTTCTCACCCTTTCTTTACTGGTAAGCAGAAGCTGGTCGACACCGCTGGTCGTGTTGATAAGT
The DNA here is from genome assembly GCA_900318065.1 of uncultured Prevotellaceae bacterium. Taxonomy (GTDB): domain Bacteria; phylum Bacteroidota; class Bacteroidia; order Bacteroidales; family Muribaculaceae; genus Sodaliphilus. The sequence continues at coordinate 67,340 of ONIY01000013.1, read as the reverse complement.
TCTTGAGCCGCTACGGCAACCGCAAGAAGAAATAATCTCTTCCTGAAGGCAAGTAAAAGAATGTGAACCACTGTAGCTCTGTGATGAGCCGCAGTGGTTCTTTGTTTCCCCCTTTTGTCCGAGGTTGTGAGTGGGCAAGTGGCCGCAGGCCACAGCGTCCCCGCAAAAAAAATCGGAAAAAAGGAACCGACCCCTTTTTCTGTTTTCGGAAAAAAGGAACCGACCCTTTTGTCCGAGGAGAAGCTCCCCCTCTAAATAGAGGGGGGTGGGGGGAGTATGACTGCCTCAAATAAAAACGGAAAAAAGGAACCGACCCCTTTTTCTGTTTTCGGAAAAAAGGAACCGACCCCTTTTTCCGTTTTTTCCGTTCTGGTGTTTCATATTTCTCGTTTAGTGAACTATTTGTGCGTCACATTTGTGAGTTTTGAGTTTAATTTGTAATTTTGTGGCATGGAAGATCGCAAGAAACTGATGGCAATCATCAATCCCTTCTCGGGCAACAGCAAGAAGGAAAAGGTGCCACAACTGATAGACGAGATAATCGACCACAGCAGGTTTGACGTTGAGACTGCCCTGGTCACCCGCGACTTGAGAGTGTGCGACCTCGCGGCGAGGGCTGTGCAAGAGGGCTACTATGGCGTTATTGCCGTGGGTGGCGATGGCACGGTCAATGGTGCCGCCACGGCGTTGAAAGACAGTGATGTGGCTCTCGCCATCATCCCGTGTGGCTCGGGCAACGGGCTTGCGCGTCATCTCGAGATTCCCATGAACATGCGCCGTGCCATCGAGGTCATCAACCGCGACCATGTGGAGGTGTGCGACTACTGCACCTTGAACGACGACACCTTTGTGTGCACTGCCGGAATGGGCTTTGATGCCGACATTGCCGACCGCTATGCCCAGCGCACTAAACGCGGAGCGCTCAACTATGTAAAGACCGCTTTCCAGGTGTATGCGCACTACAAACCCATCCACTGCACCATCGACATTGATGGCGAGGTCATCGACGAGGACGTCTTTGTGATTACATGCGCCAATGCCTCGCAATATGGCAACAATGCGTTCATCGCTCCCCACGCCAGCTTGCAGGACGGACTGCTCGATGTCACAATCATCAAGCCTTTCAGCCCTCTCGAGAGTCCTATCGTGGGCGGCAGTCTCTTTACCAAGACGGTCGACAAGAACCGCCATGTCGACACCTATCGTGCCCGCCAGGTGAAGATTCACGCGTCATTGCCACGCGTCTACCACATCGACGGCGAACCCATGTCGATGATTAGCGACATGACAGTGACATGCCACCCAGGAGGTATTAAGTTCTTTGTGTAAAAACAGTGGTGCAGTAAAAGTAGAGTAGTAAAATAGTAAAGTAGTAAAATAGTAAAATAGTAAAATAGTTCTACTCAACTACTCAACTAATCAACTAATTTATGAAAATCGTTCTGGCAGTAGTAGGCAGGATGGCAGGTGGCTATCTGAGCAAGGGCATTGAGGAGTACACCTCAAGGCTCAAGCACTATGTGCCATTTGAGATTCAGTATATCGCCGATGCCAAGAACACCAAGAGCCTCACCGTCGACCAGCAGAAGGCTGCCGAGGGGCGGAACATCCTTGCCGCTCTCGACAAGAGCGACCAGGTGGTGCTCCTCGACGAGCATGGCAAGCAGTTCACGTCGATGGAGTTCTCGCGCTACATCGAGCGCAAGATGAGCACCGTGCAGCGCCGCCTCGTCTTTGTGGTGGGAGGCCCCTACGGCTTCTCGCCCGAGGTGTATGCCCGCGCCAGCGAGAAAATCTCCCTCTCGTCGATGACCTTTTCCCACGAGATGATAAGGCTCATCTTCACCGAGCAACTCTACCGCGCCATGACAATCCTGCGCGGCGAGCCCTACCACCACGAGTAAAAAATGTACCCAACTTATGTGTCCTCAAAGAGCCAGCTCTTTTGAGGATGTTTTTTAGATGTTTTTTAGATTGTACCCCCCATAATATTGCTCAAGTTATTTTGGACATTGGGAAAAAATGATATAACTTTGCGACTGAGACTAAAAAGAACATAAATCACTAACCTTGTGGCGCATTATTGGTTTGTCACCACAGCAAAAATGGAAAAACTATGAGACGAATTATCACATTAATGTTATTGACGGTGCTCGCTTTGAGCGCTAAGGCTGTGACTTTCACCATAGATGGCATTTGTTACCAGACTGCAAGTGGTGGAGTGAACGTCGTGAAACAATCGAGTGGCAATGACAACTATGAGAACTTGGTTGATGCAGTGATTCCAAGTGTAGTTGCTTATAATGGCCACAACTATCAGGTTGTGCGCATTGCAGACAAAGCTTTCAGGTATGCTGAGAATTTGCAGTCAATAGAGATTCCTAACACCATTACTATGATAGGGGCCTCGGCTTTCTATCATTGTAGTAGCCTCACATCAATCACCATTCCAGGCTCAGTGACATCAATAGGCAGCTCGGCGATTGCTGCTTGTGCAAACTTGCTCTCAGTGAAGATTCCCAGTTCGGTAAAAACAATAGGTGACTACAACCTGACAGAGTGTTATCAACTGCAAGAAATATGGGTTGATCCTGCCAACACGGTATATGACTCGCGCGACAACTGCAATGCCCTTATCAAGACTGCGACCAATGAGTTGCTTGTTGGGTGCGGCAGTTCAATTGTCCCTGCCACCGTCGAAGCGATTGCCGATCATGCATTCCAGGGTGTTAGTGGGCTGACAAGCGTGACAGTCCCGGCATCGGTAACCAAGATTGGCTATCAGGCATTTGCAGGCTGCAGCGCCCTGGAGCAGGTGTCCATCAACGGGCAGCTTTCTTACTTTGGCGCCTATGCCTTTGAGGGTTGCTCGGCGTTGCACGATGTGCGGCTTTGCGAGGGCATTCAATATATCAGTTTGAACTGTTTTGAGAGTTGCAATTCGCTAAAGTCAATCAATATCCCCCGGTCGGTCAACGTGATTGACAGTTGCGCTTTCTTGTATTGCTCTAAGCTTGAGTCGATCAATCTGGGTGAAAACCTGCAGCGCATTGGTGCAAGAGCCTTCATGAATTGCTCGCGCTTGAAATCGATACAGTCATCAATGCTGCTGCCTCAGTATGTTGCCTGTGGCAGGCTGGCGTTTGACGGCGTGGATAAATCGTCGTGCACGCTTTATGTCCCCGAGGGCACGTTGTCGCTTTATCAGGCCACAAGTCCATGGAACGAGTTCTTGAATATTGTCGAGAGCAGCTACGTTCCCCTTGTGCGCGAGGGAGTGGTGTGGGAGTATGTGGGATTTCGCCAACTGGATTATTTCTCGCCCACTAACACACTTTATACCCTTGAATTCAATGGCGCTGAAACTATTGACGGGAAAATATACCATAGAATGCTTCGCACCGATTATGACAGGCAGTGCAATCCTCAAGAGCCATATCTTGTTGCCTTTGTAAGAGAAGATAACAAGGTTGTCACTGTATACAGTAATAACGCTGAAGACGAGAACGAATATTTTTATTTTGCTGCCTACTGGTGGTGGCTGCCAAAGACACTCTACGACTTTAGCAAACCAATGTTCTTGCCCGATGAGGCGTCGCAGGCATTTGGCCAAACGCCCTATGATTACGATTCAAAATACATTTTAATTGATGTGGAGGTTGGCGAAACCGTGAGGAAAGGTTACTTTATCGACCGTGAAGAAGACTCGTTTAAAACCATTGAAGGCATAGGTGTTGACTGTAACTTTGGCGACCTGCTTGTGCCTTACAGGACTTACACTACAGGATTTAACCCCATGGCAAGCCTTGCGGCGGTATATGAGAACGGAGAGCTCGTTTACAAAGGTAATGCCTACGAAAAAGCCCAAAGCATGAAGAATCCCGTTGTGGGCGACGTTAACGAGGATGGAGAGGTGACGAGTGCCGACATCACAGCCCTCTATGACATGCTGCTTAGCAATATCTTTTTTGATGCTGGCGATGTAGATGGCGACGGCTCTGTTACAAGCGCCGACATCACTGCCGTCTATAATATCCTGCTGGGCGAATAATTTATGGGCTAAAACCGAGTCAGGTTCATGAAAAAGTGCTAACTTTGTGCCAAAATTAATCTTTACGCATTATTTGATATGAAAACAAGAGACGAATTGATTGACGAATTGATCGACTTGGCGTTTGCCGAGGATATTGGCGATGGTGATGCTACCACACTGTGCAGCATTCCTGCCGATGAAATGGGGCGTTCACGCTTGATAATCAAGGAGGAAGGCATCCTTGCCGGGGTGGAAATGGCAAAGAGGGTCTTTGAGAAATTTGACCCCGACCTCAAGATGACTACCTACATCAACGACGGTGCCCATGTCAAGCCAGGCGACATCGCTTTCATCGTCGAGGGCAAGGTGCAGTCGCTGCTGCAAACCGAGCGCCTCATGCTCAACATCATGCAGCGCATGAGCGGCATTGCCACTGTCACAGCACGTTATCAAAAAGAACTTGAGGGCTTGCACACCCGTGTGCTCGACACCCGCAAGACCACTCCAGGCATGCGCCTTATGGAGAAGGATGCCGTGAAGATAGGCGGCGGATGCAACCATCGCATTGGCCTCTTCGACATGATTCTCTTGAAGGACAACCATGTGGACTTCGCCGGTGGCATCACTGCCGCCATCGAGGGCGCAAAACGCTGGTGCCGCGAGAACAACAAGGACCTGAAGATTGAGATTGAGGTGCGCAACCTCGACGAGCTGCGCGAGGCGCTTGCCACTGGCGGTGTTGACCGCATTATGTTTGACAACTTCACCCCCGAGCTCACCCGCGAGGCAGTGAAGATTGTTGACGGCAAGGTGGAGACCGAGTCGAGCGGTGGCATCACTCTCGACACGCTGCGCGCCTACGGCGAGTGTGGCGTCGACTTCATCTCGGTGGGAGCATTGACCCACAGCGTGAAGTCGCTAGACATGAGTTTCAAGGCTTTCTAGACAAACAACAAATATTTTTTTAAAGAACAATTAGAGATTATGAGAAGATTTTTATCTATGGCTGTCATGGCGGTAATTGCCGTGGCAGCATGTGCCAATGTTGTTACCTTCGACTTCTCTACCGTCGAAGGGCTTAGTGCTATGGGTATCACTGCTCCTGAGCAGAGCCATGGCGTGAACCTCACCGATGTGGGAACCATCACCGTCGATGGTGTGAACCTTACTGCAGCCAATGGCTCCACCGAGACCCGCGTGTGGAACTCGCAAGGCAGCTACACCCTGCGCGTATATCAGAACGGCAGCATCACCTTTGCCGTGGGGAGCGGCAGTATCACTGGTGTGACTATCAATGCCGCCAGCACCAGCAATTTCGACCTGCTTGCCAATGTGGGCAACTACTCGCTATCGGGCAGTGTGGGCACCTGGACAGGAAGCACATCGAGCGTGACTTTCTCTCACCCCACCAGCAAGAATGCTCAAATCGCTACTGTGGTGGTTACCACCAGCGACGAGGACCCCACCGACCAACCTGGCGGCGAGGACCCCGATCCCGTTGACCCCAACATCACCAAGCTCGACTCGCTCGCCAATCTCGATACCCTTGACGACGGCACCGAGTTCCAGTTCACCTCCGAGGCCTTTGTGCAGTATCAGTGGGGCGACTACTTGTGGATTATGCAGCTCGACGATGAGTATTACGCCTATGCCTCAATGGTCTATGGCAACGTGGGCCGTGAATATCCCATCGGTGCCATCATTCCCGCAGGATGGACTGGCAAGAAGACCACCTACAAAGGTCTTGTGGAGATTACTAATCCCACCCACTTCAACAATGCCACCAGCATGACCAGTGCCGACTACACCGCACCTTTCGACATGACTGGCTACATGAGCTATATCGAGCCCGACCATTATGAGAACATGCGCGTGAAGTTCAACGGCATCGCCTTGAGCGAAATCGACGCTAATGGCAACTTCACCATCACAAGCAATGAGACCGATGCCGATGGCAACGACATCACTGTCACTCTTGCCGGATACAACAAGTTTGGCATCGACTATCCCGCCGTTGACCCCGCCGAGAGCTACAACATCGACGGCATGGTAACCATCTACAACAATAACTACCAGCTTTACCCAATCACTATTGAGGAGGCTCCAGGCACCCGCCTGTGGAAGGTGACCTACGAGGGTCTTGAAGGCAACATGAAGATTGCCGACTCGCTCTATGTGGTAATGCCACTGGTCGACAACCAAATCCTTGTCACCGACAATGCCACCGAGGTACTCGTCGACACCTATGCCGAGTGGGGCTACACCTGGTATCAGGACTGGTATCCCACATGGATTGCACTCGACTGTGGCGACAACACCGAGCTCTTCAACGCCATCAACCAGATGCAAGTGCTCGCTCCTAACACCGTTAAGGGCGAGATGGTTGACGTGAGCACCAATCCTCGTCTCATTCTCTCGTCTACTCCCACTGCCATCACCGATCCACTCTTCGAGAACTATCACATCTACTCTTATGATCTTAGCGAAGACAAGATCCAGGCTCTGGGCAACGAGATGGGTCAGGCACTGGGGTGGTTCAAGGTCATTGACGGCGAGTCTTACCTGTGCAGTGCTCTCGACACTGTTAAGGTGCGCCTCGACTTTGGCTTGAATCCCGACTTGCAAAACCAGCTCGTTGAGGGAACTCGCTACATCTTCACTTGTGTGTTCAAGGTTAACGAGCCATGGGAGAGCGACGGAAAGGCTGCTCCTGAGCGCTCGTTCAAGGCTGCCAAGCGCAAGGCAATGAAGGCTATAGCACCCAAGGTGCATTACGGCGATAACGACTATTACACCAACTATACCATCATGCCCGTGAGCGCCGATGTGCTTACCGCTATCGACAACCTCGACGCTGCCAAGCAGGTGACCAAGGTTAGCTACGTGAGCACCACTGGTGTCGTGAGCGACAAGCCATTCCAGGGTGTGAACATCGTCATCACCCAGTTCAACGACGGCTCACGCATCGTTACTAAAGCAGTGAAGTAAATCACTCGCCTAGATTACCCAATTTGGGTTTAATGAATTAGACCAGCACAAGTCAATGCGATTTGTGCTGGTCTTTCGTTTTAGTTGCATGTGAGTGTTATTTTTTCAAAGTGAAGATGAACTCAAGCCCTCCATCCTTCTTGTTGCTCACTGTGATGTTGCCACCGTGTTGCAGCACGGCATTTTTCACTATTGCCAGTCCCAGTCCTGTGCCTCCCATCGAGCGGCTGCGCCCGGTGTCGATGCGGTAGAACCGTTCAAAGAGGTGGGGCAGATGTTCCTCGGGGACGCCCTCGCCATCTCGGTGATCATGGGCGCCAACATAGGCACCACGCTCACGGCATGGATCATGTCACTGGGCTACAACGTCGACCTCACCGTTGTGGTGTTCCCCGCCTTCTTCCTGGGACTACTCCTTATTTATAATAAGCGATTCAGGTTTGCTGGCGACTTGCTCTATGGCGTGGCATTTGTGTTCTTCTCGCTGGTGCTGCTGAGCGCTACCGGCAAGTCGATGGACCTCGAGCACAACGAGCAAGTGATCTCGTTCTTCTCGTCGTTCGACACTAGCAGTTATCTCACAATATTGATATTCCTTGCCATAGGCACCGTCATCACTTGCATCGTGTGCCAGCGACAGCAATCCGGCGCTCACAAACGATACCGTCATCACCGTTGTTGCCGACGACGACTGCACGGCGCAGGTGATGAACATTCCCACGAGCATGCCCGAGAAGCGGTTGGAGGTGATGGCTCCCAAGATGTGACGCAGTTGTGGACCTGCCATGCGCTGCAGCGAGTCGCTCATCATTTTCATGCCGAAAATGAGCAGTCCCAGCGATCCTAATAACTCAAATGTGAGGAAAATGTAGTTTGGTGTTTCTGTCATTATTCTGTTTGTTACTAATGTGTAGGCTAAAATTCTTGGCAAAGGTATTAGCAATGGGGCAAATAATGAAAAAAAACGGGTTACGATGTTGTTACAACAGGCACAGTTGCGGTTTTGTGGAACTTTTTTTGTACCTTTGCAGCCGCTAAAGCAGTGGAGTGGCTTGTCGCTCGTGCCACAGGAGCACGAGAGGAAAGTCCGGGCAACACAGAGCATCGCATTTCTTAACGGGAAGCTGGGGGTGACCTCAGGGTTAAGGTGACAGAAAACAACCGCCACCTCTCGGTGGTAAGGGTGAAAAGGCGGGGTAAGAGCCCACCGGGCGCCACGGCGACATGGCGCGCCGCACCACCTGCGAGTTGCAAGGTCAAGTATACCGTCAGGGCTGCTCGTCTATTGGCGGGGGGTAGACTGCTATACTGGCGTGGCAACACGTCCAGACAGATAAATGACAAGCGGCGCTGCCCAAGGGCAGCGACCACATAACCCGGCTTACAGCTCCACTGCTTTTTTTAATGCATAATGCACAATTAAAGAACGTCCCCTTTGTCCGAGGGGAAACTCCCCCTCTAAGATAGACCAATGGTGCAAGCCGAAGCCAGCGTCAAAACTTGTTTTGACATTGGTGAGGCGCAGCCCATTGATACTGAAAGAGCGGGCTGGGGGGGAGTATGACAGCCTCAAGAATCGGAAAAAAGGAACCGACCCCTTTTTCCGAAAACGGAAATAAGGAACCGACCCCTTTTTCCGAAAACGGAAAAAAGGAACCGACCCCTTTTTCCGAAAACGGAAATAAGGAACCGACTTCGCCAATTATATTTTGTTGATATTCAATAGTTTTTAATCGTACTTAATCGTTTGACAACTTGAGTCGACACAAAAATTCGACTTTATAGAGTAGACTCTTTATTGGAGTTTAGCAACACCCTCACATGAGGGTATAACTTATTGCTTATTGATGAGGGCTGCAATGTGCTTGAACAAGTCGCCCAGGACATAGAAGCTGCCGCCCACGAAGATGGCGTCGCTGGGACTGGCGGCTCTCAGTGCAGCCTTGTAGGCATCGGTTACCCTTGTGTAGCATTCTCCTTTTAATCCATGCTTGGCGCCAAGTGCCTGGAAGTCGGGAGCTTTCATCGAGCGTGCCGACTGGGCTTGAGTGAAGTAGTAGATGGCATCTTTGGGCATCATTCCCAAGACGGTGTCAATGTCTTTGTCGGCCGAGAAGCCCAGCACCATGTGCAGCCTGTCGCATTTCAGTCCAGCCAGTTGCTGCGACTGAATTTCCCACGCTCCCACATTGTGGCCAGCATCAAAAATCACTATTGGGTCCTTGCCGGCAACTGTCCATCGCCCCACGAATCCCGTGAGCTGGCTCACTTGCTTGAGTGCTTTCTTGATGGCGGTGCTCTTTATGTTCAATCCCATCTTTTTCAGCAGGTTGATACAGTGAAACACTGTGTTGACATTCTTTCTTTGATAGTCACCACCTAATTGGCACAGGTAAGAATTACTAGTTGATGTGATAAGCGTCTGCGTGCCATCGGTGTTCTTGACGGCATCGACCACTATTGGTTCGTCGCTGGCATAGGTGATGGGGGAGTGGCACTCACGGGCGCTGCGCTCAAAGACGTGGCGCACCTCTTCTTGCGAGGCTTCGCCCACCACCACTGGCACTCCAGGCTTGATGATGCCTGCCTTCTCGCTGGCAATCTGGGCGAGGGTGTTGCCCAGGAACTGGGTGTGGTCGATGGAAATGTTGGTAATCACGCTCAGGATGGGCGTGATGATGTTGCTGCTGTCGAGACGGCCTCCCAGACCCACCTCAATCACGGCATAGTCCACCTTTTGCTGCTTGAAATACTCAAACGCCATTGCCGTGGTCAACTCAAAGAACGATGGCTCACACGTCAAGCCGCTCTTGAAGTATCGCTCCACAAAGCGGCTCACGCTGCGCTTGTCGATCATCTCGCCGTTGACGCGGATGCGCTCGCGAAAGTCAGCCAGATGTGGCGACGTGAATAGCCCCACGCGATAACCGCTCTCCTGCAGGGTGGCGGCAAGCAGGTTTGACACCGAGCCTTTGCCGTTGGTGCCTGCCACATGGATGCACTTGTAGGCGCGGTGAGGATTGCCCAGCCAGTCGTCGAGGGCTATGGCAGTGCCCAGTCCAGGTTTGTAACCGCTTGCTCCCTGCCGCTCAAAGGCGGGAATTTGCTTGTAGAGGAAATCTATGGTTTCTTGATACTTCATTGTTAGAATATTGATTTTTCTGTGATAGGTGATGGTGTGTCAAAAGCGAGTTTTCTCGTAGCTCCCCCTCTAAATAGAGGGGGCAGTGGGGAGTATGACCTAAAATATAAAATATCCTGCGATGCCTGCAAGGATGATAACTACAATAGGGTGGATCTTAGTGAAAAACACAACGCAGAACGATGCCACGCAAATGATGATTGAGATAATGTTGTCGCTCGAGCCTGCGAGCCCAAAGTTCTCCTTGTTCATCAGCAGCAAGGCAGCGCTGGCAATCAGCCCCACCACCACAGGCCTGAGACCCATGAAAGCGCCCTTGATGAGGGTGCTGTCGCTGTGGCGAGTGATGTAGTGGCTCGCGTAGAGCGTGAGCAGGTAGGGTGGTAGCACCACAGCGAGCGTGGCAACTATCGAGCCCCACACGGTGCCGGTCGACACATAGCCTATGTAGGTCGCGCTGTTGATGCCTATGGGCCCTGGGGTCATCTGCGAGATGGCAACGATGTCGGTAAACATCTGGCTGCTGAGCCATCCATTCTCCACGATGATGTTCTGCACCAGCGACAGCATGGCATAGCCACCACCAAAGCCAAAGAGCCCAATCTTGAGATATGCCCATATTAGTTTCAGGTAGACGCTCATGGTTTGCCCTCCTTTCGCTTTAGGGTAACGTGGGTGTAGTAGATGTAGCCTCCCACGCCTCCCAGGATGATGTAGAGGATGGGGTTGGACACAACAGGCAGCCCCGAGTAGATGAGCAGTGCCACTGCCACGGGAATGGCGATGGTCTTCCAGTTGATGCGGGCAGCGCGGGCTGTAGTGATCACTGGAGCAATGATGAGTGCCACCACAGCCGGACGGATGCCCTTGAAGATGCGGCTCAGCACCTCGTTGTTCTTGATGGTCTCGGGGGTGAGAAAGATGGCGATGGCAAGAATGATGACAAACGACGGCAATATCGTGCCCACGGCGGCTGCTATGCTGCCCTTCACGCCACGCAGCCGGTCGCCTATCACCACCGAGATGTTCACCGCCAGGATGCCGGGCATGGCCTGTGCTATGGCGAGCAGGTCGAGGAACTCGTCTTTCTCAATCCACTTGTGGTTGTCGACTATCTCGCGCTCAATGATAGAGATCATCGCCCATCCACCGCCAAAGGTGAACGCGCCTATCTTCATGAACGTGAGCAACAACTGCAAGTATATATTTTTCATTCGTGCTATGAATTTGAGTGTGCAAAATTACACATTAGTTTTCAACCATTGCTCGCTTTTGACGAAAAATTCTTAACTTTGCAAGTTTTTAGGAATATATAGAACCCACCTTTGTGGATAAACAACACTTGAGAATATTGCTAATCATCATATTGATGTGCATCACTGCAGGCTCGGTTGATGCAGCGACGCCACACGACACTGTGGCGGTTGCCGCGACCGATACTCTTGCCGCCAAGCCTGGCTTTTTCAGGAAGATTGCAGGCTACATCTCTGGCGACCTCGATGCCCCCGACGAGAAGGCGACGACAGGGTTGAGCATCATTGGCGGGCCGCACTACGACTCGATGACGCGCCTGGGAGTGGGCATCGTGGGCAATTATGGCTACAGGCTCAAGGACTGCCATGCGCCACTGCCACCATCCAACCTCTCGGTGAAGGGCGACATCTCTACGGCAAAGTTTTGGACAGTGGAGGCGTTGAACAACATGATTATCGACGGCGACAGCAAGCGCGTGAACTCGCTGCTCAAGGTGGAATACATGCCGCTCTATTACTGGGGAATAGGCTTTGGCAATGGGCGTAACGAAGATAACAAGACGCGCATGAAGCAATTGCGATTTGAGTTCAACACCAATGTGCTCTTCCGTCTTGCCAAGGGGCTCTATGTGGGACCATATATTCACTGGGAGTTTAACCGTGCCGACTCGATAGAGAAGCCCGAGCTGCTTGAGAACCAGCCATTGCATCAGCGCAACTATGGAGTGGGGCTTACTGTCGACTACGACACGCGCGACTATATTACCGTGCCCACTCGGGGTGTGTATCTGCACATCAACCAGGTGTTTTTTCCACGTTTTTTGTGGAACGGGAATTTTGGATTTACGAGGACCGATCTCAGGTTCTCAATATATAAGAAAGCATGGCGTGGAGCAGTTATTGCTGCCGACGTGCGAGCATTGTTTAACTATGGCACTCCATCATGGGCGACTATGGCACTGATGGGCGACAGCTACAACATGCGAGGCTACTATCACGGTCGTTATCGCGACAAGCACATGATGACCGCAGTTGTTGAGCTGCGACAGCACTTGTGGAAGTGGCTGGGCATGGCAGCCTGGGCGGGAGCAGGCTCTGTGTTTCACAACAGTGAGTCGATACACGTGCTGCCCAATGCCGGCATTGGGCTCAGGTGGGCATTCCGCAAGCATGTGAACGTGAGGATGGACTTCGGCCTTGGCCGCAATGGTGAGAGTGCGTTTATTTTTGGAATTAATGAAGCGTTTTAAGGACATATTCACCAATCAGCAATACATCTACTGGCTGTTCCTCTTCATGGCGGCACTGCCAGGATTTTTCATGTTCTTCACCGAGTCGACATCGCTGTTGACCCGCATTATCCAGATTATCCTGCCGCTGGGCTTCTATGCCTGGGCGTTGACCTGGGCGCGCAAGCCAGGCAAGATGTTCTGGTGGCTGTTCTGGTTCATGTTTGTCGACGCGTTCCAAATCGTCCTGTTGTGGCTCTATGGCGAGTCGCCCATCGCCGTCGACATGTTCCTAAACGTTCTCACCACTAATCCCGGTGAGGCAACCGAGTTGCTTGCCAACCTGCTGGTGGCAGTGATCTTTGTCATTGGGCTTTACGGCCTGGGCATTGCAATGTCGATTGTATCGCTGCGTGCCAAGACCTCGCTCAGCGACAAGTTCCGCCGCAAGCAGCGACTATGGAGCATCCCATTGATGGTGACAGGACTGGTGCTGCTGGGTGCCAACTATCTCGTTGACAAGAACTTCAAGGCTCAAGACGATGTGTTCCCCATCAATGGAACCTACAACATGGGTCTGGCAATTGAGCGCGTGGTGAAGCAGTCGAAATATGAGAGCACATCTAAGGATTTCACCTATCATGCCACCACAACACGCTGTGACACAGTGCCCGAGATCTATGTGCTCGTGATAGGGGAGACCTCGCGTGCCGACAACTGGAGCCTCTATGGCTATGAGCGAAACACTAACCCCGGCACACAGGCACTGAGCAACCTGGTGGTTTACCGCGACGCTATCACGATGTCTAACACCACCCACAAGAGCGTGCCCACCCTCATGTCGAGTGCTGGCTGCGAGGCCTACGACAGTCTTTACTACCGCAAGGGCATCATCACCGCTTTTAATGAGGTGGGCTATAAAACTGCCTTCTACAGCAATCAGCAGCGCAACCACTCGTTTATCGATGCCTTTGGCAGCGAGGCGCAAGAGGTGAAGTTCCTCAAGGACAAGATTTCGCTCATGGACCTGAATGGCACCAACTTTGACGACGAGCTCGTTGATTGCGTCAAGAAGCGCCTTGACCAGTATGACGGCGGCAAGTTGTTCATCGTCGTGCACATGTATGGCTCGCATTTCAACTACAAGGACCGCTATCCCAAGGAAGATGCCCACTTCAAGCCCGACAATGTGATCTCGGCCGAGAGGGTTTACCGCAAGGAACTTATCAATGCCTATGACAACACTATTGCCAACACCGACAAGGTGCTCTCGAGCATTATACGCCAGGTCGACGCCAAGGGCGTGAACAGCGCCGTCATCTTCACCAGCGACCACGGCGAGGACATCTTTGACGATGAGCGAGGACGGTTCCTGCACGCTTCGCCCATTCCCACCTATTATCAGGTTCGCGTGCCGCTGCTGGTGTGGACATCGCAAGGCTATGCCCAGCAGCACCCCGAAGCAGTGGCGCAACTCAAGGCACACTCTTCGGTACCAGTGTCGACCAACATGGTCGTCTTCCACACCCTGCTCGACCTGAGTGGCATCAGCACTCCCTACAAGAAAGATGTCCTGGCGCTGAGCAACAAGGGCTTCAAGCCCCACAAGCGCCTTTACATCAACGACCACAACGAGTATCGCGCACTCGACAACTGCGGCTTCAAGCAGCAAGACATCGACCTGTTCCGCAAGAACAACTTGCAATTCCCGTAAATGCGCCTGCAGCGCGAGGATCGGGGATCGAGGATCGGATGTCGAGCATTCGAGGAATTAATTGTGCATTGAGCATTGAGCATTGTGCATTGTGCATTCCCCACGTTCCACCTTTTCCCTCTTGTTAATAACTTTTTTGAAAAAAACTGTGTATTTAAAATAATAATAGGCGGTTAGGTGCGTTATAAAGGTGTATGATTTTTAAAGAAAGGTTGCCTATGCAAGAAAACTACACCGAAGAATTAAAATTTGAAACACACGAGGAGCAAGTTGAGGTGGGACCTAAGCTCTCTACTGTCAATTTCCTCAAGCAATTTGCCAGAGCCTACACTCCCACAGGCATCGACCAGCCAGGACTTGAAGGCTTTATCGCAAATTAAAACAATCTCCATCAAGATTACGCCAGCAGCGATTAAACTGGCGAGTAAGTGAAAACCGGGACGCGATTAAATTTCGCGTCCCGGTTTTTTCGGTTTGCTTTTCATAAACACCTTTTTTTTGTGTATGTTACTCAGTGTCGCATGATCTATTCGTCATACACATAGTCGAGGAAGTCGTGGATGGGCTTCAGCACCTTGAAGTCGTTGTTGACGCGCTCCACCCAGTCGCTGCAGTCGTAATAGTCCTCGTCGACGTGCTTGGCGAGGATGAACTCCTTGCGCTTGAGATACTCGCCCAGGGGATGATCCTTGGGGTATTCCTTGGGTACATTCTTGAGTGTCTCGCCCTCAAAGGCGAAGTGTGCCGTGAGACGCTTGTCGTTGACGAGACGGGTAAACTCCTCGGGCTCGGCGTCGATAAGGCGGCGCAGGGCATCGAGCTTGTCCTTGGCGGGCCACCACACGCCACCGCACAGCATCAGGTGGTCGGGTTCAAAGTGGATGTAGTAGCCACTCGACACGCAGTGGCGGCCACCGCGCCCAATCACCGCGCTGAAGTATTGCTTGTAGGGGCGCTTGTCGTGCGAGAAGCGAATGTCGCGGTAGATGCGATAGACGGCGTTCTTCACGTCGAGGCCACGCGCCTTCTCGTCCCATTGCGCCATCATCGATATCAACCTCTCCACGTCACTTTCCCAAGCCTTTCTCAAGGGGTCGTAGAGCTCTTCCTTGTGCTGCTTAAACCAGGCACGGTCGTTGTTGGCTCCCAGCAACCGCAGGAAGTCAAGCACATCTTTTATTCTGCACTGTGATTTCATTGTCTTGTTGTGTTTTTTCGATGTGCAAAGTTAGCAAAAAATCTGCATTTTTTGGACAAAATGAATTTCTTCTATAAAAAAGGAAAAATGAACCAAGAAAACTTTTGGAGTTTTGAAAGTTTTTTACTTACTTTGCAGCCAAATTCCAGTAGAAGGATTTTTATTATAGTAAAACAACTATTTAAACATGGATTTAAGAGAGAAAATTTTAAGCACTTCAATGAACTTGATGATGCGCATTGGGCCACAATCGGTGGCGATGGACATGGTGGCACGTGACTGCGGCATCTCGAAGAGAACTCTCTATGAGACATTTCCCAATAAGAACAATCTAATTAGCTGTGTTATAGATTATAACCAGCAACTCATGAACACCCGTTTTACTCAAATCTTTGAACAGTCGTCCAATAGTTTTGAGGCGTTGCTGGGGGTATACACCCTGGTGCGGCAGTTTATTCAGAAAATGTCGCCAGTCTTCGTGTCCGACCTCAAGCGGCTTTACCCCGAGGTGTTCTATCAGTACAAGGAGCATGAAGAGCAGCACATGGAATCGCTTGCCAAGATTATTGCTAAGGCTAAAGAAGAAGGGCTCGCACTGCCCGGAATAAAGTGCAAGATTGCTGCTTTTGTTTTCACCAACAATATCAAGAGCCTCCACTACATGGAAGAGCTTCCCTTTACTGAGTACAGCGCCGCCGAGGTCTTCGACGGGGCTTTCCTCAATTTCATGCGGGGCATCGCAACTCGCGAGGGACAGGACATTATTGAGAATTATGTGGTAAAACTGCTTAATAAAGATAATAATTAAAACTATATCATATATGCGTTACAATTCTTTATTCAAAACGATGCTCGTGCTTGTGGCTGCTGTGGCAACATCGCTTGCTGGCAACGCCCAGGCGCTCAACGTCACTCTCGACGAGTGCATACGCATCGCGCTCAACGATAATCCCACGATTATTGTTGCCGACATGGAGATAAAAAGAGTTGACTATTCTAGAAAAGAGACACTAGGACAGTTGTTCCCGCAAGTGAACTTCACAGCCAACTACTCCCGCACCCTCGCCAAGCAAACTATGGTGATGATGGACCAGGAGTTCAAGGTGGGTACCGACAACCAGCACAGTGTGGGATTCCAAGGGTCACTACCAATTATTGTGCCTGCGTTGTGGAAGTCGATTAAACTTAGCGACAATCAAATTCTTCAGAATATTGAGAAGGCTCGTGCATCGCGCTTGTCGCTCATCAACCAGGTGAAAAATTCCTATTATGCATTGCTTCTCGCCCGCGACACTAAGCGCGTGATTGAGAGTAATCACGAGACTGCACTTCTCACTGCCGATATCTTCAAGAAGCAGTATGAGATAGGTGTTGCAAGTGAGTATGACATGACACGTGCACGCGTGGCAGCAACAACACTTGAACCATCGATACTTGAGGCCGAGAACTCAATCACAGCCCTCAAGCTCCAACTCAAGGTGCTGATGGGCATGGATGTGGATGTTGACATTGACCCCATTGAAACACTTGACGACTTCAAGACACAGATGTATGAGAACACACTCAACGTTGACACCTCGCTGGTCAACAACACCAACGTGCGTCAACTTGACCTGCAGACCGACTACCTTGAAAAGGCGCTCAAGGTCCAGAAGATGTCATGGTTCCCTAATCTCAATGGAACCATCAACTACATGTGGAACTCGATGAGCAACGGTAGCGCATTCAAGAACTTCAACTGGAACCCTTATTCTCAAGCCGGCCTGGCATTGACGTGGAACCTGTTCTCGGGCGGTCAGCGCTACTATAAGCAAAAACAAGCCGAGATTGCCGTTCGCGAGATGAAATGGCAACGCGAGAACCTGACTCGAGGCCTAAACTCTCAAGTGCAGACACAACTCAACTCAATAAAGAGCAATCTCAAGCAGATTGAGAGTAATGCCGCCAGCGTGGCACTCGCCGAGAAATCGGACCGTATCATTCAGGAAAGTTTCAAACTGGGAGTGGGTACGTTCCTGCAAATACAGGACACCCAAAATGCCCTGCTAGGAGCGAGACTGTCTTACTATCAAGCCATTTACAACCTGCTTGTGTCGCAAAGCGACCTCGAGCTGCTTCTAGGCAATGCTCCATTGAGTAAATATGGCGTTAACACCGAAACAAAACAAACAAAATAACAGCAATGAAAAATTTTAAATCAATCACAACATTCATTTTGGTGACCGCCTTATTGTCATCATGCGGAAGCAAGGACAAGAAAGGCATGCAAAACACCGATGAGACTCCTATGGTGCAAGTTCAAAGCGTATTTGCCGAGAACGTTGCCGAGACTAGCGACTATTCAGCAACAGTCGAGGCATTCAAGACCAACAACATCATGTCGAACACAGGCAACCGCATCAAGCGAATCCTCGTTGATGTGGGTAGCCATGTGAGTGCAGGGCAGGCAGTGGTGATACTTGACAACATCACATCGGTTAATCAAGAGAGTGCTATCGCTGGCCAACGCGCTCAAGTAGAAGGACAGCGTGCACAGGTCGAAGGCCAGAGGGCTTCGGTAGCCAACCAAGACGCCGCTCTCGCAAGCCAAGAGGCTGCGCTCAAGACCGACGAGATCAACATCGCTCGCCAGAAGAAAGACCTAGACCGTGCCAAGGAACTGGTGAGAATAGGTGGTGGCACACAACAGACAGTTGATCAGCTACAGGCTGCTTATGATGCCAGCCTTGAGGCCCTGAAGGCCCGCAAGCGCGCATTGGAGGCAAGCAAGGCCTCGCTCCAGGCAAGCCGCACCTCTCTTGAGGCAAGCCACACATCTTATGGTGCCAGCCAGACCTCTCTTGGTGCCAGTCGCAGACAGATGCAGACCGTTCAAGAGAACACCACATTGCGCAGCCCTATCAGCGGTGTTGTTACAGCACGTAACTATTTTGCTGGTGATCTTCCTACTGGTCCCATCCTCACCATCCAACAACTTAGTCCATTGAAGGTGGTTGTTAGCGTCAATGAGGAAGAGTTCCCCAAGATTAGGACAGGAATGCCTGTCTCTGTTACCTTTGATGTAGTCCCAGGCGAGACTTTCACTGGAACTGTTCATCTCATTCATCCTGAGATAGACCAGGCCACTCGCACCTTTAAGGTAGAGGTTACAATAGGTAATGGTGGCGGAAAAATTAGTTCTGGTATGTTTGCAAGAGTACAGTTCAACTACGGTTCGGCCAGTCACATCGTTGTTCCTGACAAGGCAATCGTGAAAATGCAGGGCGCTGGCATTCGCTACGTTTATGTACTTGAACCAAACGGCACCGTGCGTTATGTAGAGGTGAAACTTGGCAAGCGCATGGGCGACCGATATGAGGTGCTCAGTGGATTGAGCAATGGTGACCAGGTTGTAATAGCAGGTCAATCACGTCTTACTAATGGAGCGAAAGTCCAGGTACAGAAGAAATAATCATTCAGCGTTTTATTACTACTGTTAATAATCAAAAACAAGATAGACATTTATGAGTCTTTATTCTAGTTCGGTGAAACGTCCGGTGACGACCATCCTAATTTTTGTTGCAGTGGTCATCATTGGTCTGTTCTCACTTCAGAAATTGCCTATCGACTTGTATCCCGATATTGAGACTAACACCATCATGGTGATGACCAGCTATCAGGGTGCAAGTGCCGAAGATATTGAGCAGAACGTGACTCGACCACTTGAGAATACCCTCAACTCGGTTGAGCACTTGAAGCACATCACGTCTAACTCTAAGGAGAACATCTCGATTGTAACGCTAGAGTTTGAGTATGGTTACGACATTGACGATCTCACCAATGATGTGCGTGACAAGTTGAACATGGTGTCAAGTATGCTTCCCGATGATGTTAACACTCCAATCCTTTTCAAGTTCTCAAGCGATATGATTCCAATCGTTCTTCTTTCGGCTCAAGCCAAGGAGAGCGTTCCGGGATTGTATAAAATACTTGATGAGAACGTGGCTAATTCACTGGCCCGTGTGGATGGTGTGGGTTCGGTATCGATTGCTGGTGCTCCCAAGCGTGAGGTTCACGTCTATGTAGACCCCCTAAAACTTGAGGCCTACCACCTAACAATCGAGACAATAGCACAACTCGTTGGAGCTGAAAACCGCAACATACCCGGTGGTACCTTCGATATTGGAAATGAGACCTATGCATTGCGTGTGGAAGGTGAGTTTAATGATCCACGTGAAATTGCTAATCTCGTAGTTGGTGTTTCCAATGGCGCTGCTGTTCACTTGAGCGATGTCGCACGCATCGATGACTCGCTAGAGGAGCGTGCTCAGGAAACATTCACGAACGGTATTAGAGGTGCGATGATTATCGTTCAAAAGCAAAGTGGTGCTAACTCGGTAGAGATTTCAAACCGCATACAAAAACAGTTGCCACATCTTCAAAAGAATCTTCCTGCCGATATACATCTAGACTATATCGTCGACACAAGCGACAACATTCGTAACACTATCGCATCACTTGTTGAGACAGTGCTCTTTGCATTGCTCTTTGTGGTGATTGTGGTGTTCTTCTTCTTGGGACGATGGAGAGCAACAGTCATTATCGTGCTGACCATACCTATCTCGCTTATCGCTTCGTTTGTCTACCTCTATGCTACGGGCAACTCACTTAACATCCTATCGCTCTCGGCATTGTCAATATCTATTGGTATGGTAGTTGACGATGCTATTGTTGTGCTAGAGAACGTTACAACTCACATTGAGCGAGGAGCAGAGCCCAAACAGGCGGCAGTGCATGGAACTAACGAGGTGGCCATCTCGGTAATCGCCTCGACCTTGACACTTATTGCGGTGTTCTTCCCGTTGACCCTTATTAAGGGTATGACAGGTGTGTTCTTCAATCAGTTGGGCTGGATGGTAACAATCATGATGATTATCTCTACAACCGCTGCATTGTCGCTCACCCCAATGCTTTGTAGCCGCATGCTCAGGTTGAAACGTACCGAGAACAAATACTTCACTAAATTTTATGGTCCTATCGAGAAATTCCTTGACAAACTCGATGATGGCTTTGCATGGCTTCTAACGCACTGTGTGCGTCACCGCTGGATAACATCGGCTGCTGTGCTTGGTATTTTCGTGGCATCAATGTTCTTGATGAGGTTTGTGGGTAGCGAGTTCTTCCCAACCATGGATAACAGCCGCTTGGGAGTGAATCTAGAGTTGCCTATTGGCACCCGCGTTGACGTTGCTAAAGACGTGTGCGAGCGACTTTACAAGGAATGGACCCAGAAATATCCTGAGATTAAAGTGTTCAACTACACTGTGGGTCAGGCCAGCAGCGACAATACATTTGGTTCGATGCAGAGCAATGGTTCACACATCATGTCGATGAATATCAGGCTAGTGAGTCCTGGTGAGCGCGACCGAAGCATCACCGAGATAGCGGGACTCATGCGACAGGATCTCAGGAATTATCCCGAATTGAAGAAGGCACTCGTGAATGTAGGTGGCCAGCGTGGTGGTGGCATGAGCGGACAGTCGGCTTTGAATTATGAGATTTATGGCTACGATTTTGAAATCACCGATAGCGTTGCGCAACAACTCAAACGCATCCTAGAGAAAGTGCCTGGTGCTGCCGACATTAACATTAGCCGTAGCGATTACCAGCCAGAATACCAGGTTGACTTCGACCGCGAGAAACTTGCTCTCTATGGACTTAACTTGACAACTGCAGCAACCTATATCCGCAATCGTATCAATGGTAGCACAGCCAGTTACTTCCGCGAAGATGGTGACGAGTATGACATCAAGGTTATGTATGATCCTGCTCACCGTCAGTCGCTTGAGGATATTGAAAACATTACGCTCTATAATGCCATGGGCAATGGCATTAAGCTTAAGGAAGTGGGCAAAGTGGTTGAGCGATTCACTCCACCCACCATTGAGCGTAAAGACCGCGAACGTATTATTACCGTTTCTACTGTTGTTCAAGATAGACCTATGAGTGAGGTGATTGCCGATGCTCAGCCCGAGATTGACAAACTAGACCTTCCTGGCGGTGTCTCCATTGAACTTAGTGGTTCTTACGAGCAACAGCAGGAGTCGTTTGGTGATATGGGAATTCTTGCAGTACTCATTATCATTTTGGTTTACATCGTGATGGCGGCACAGTTTGAGTCGTTCACCTATCCAGGCATTATCATGAGTTCTATCTTGTTTGCGTTCTCGGGTATTGTGCTCATTCTGCTATTGACCGGCACAAACCTCAACATCATGTCAATGATTGGTGCAATCATGCTTATTGGTATTGTGGTGAAGAACGGTATCGTGCTCATCGACTACATCACCCTTAACCGTGAGCGTGGCATGAGTGTGCGTCGCGCTGTTATCGACGGTGGCAAGTCGCGTCTGCGTCCTGTGCTTATGACATCATTGACAACCATCCTGGGTATGGTGCCTATGGCAATAGGACACGGTGAGGGTGCCGAGATGTGGCGCCCCATGGGTGTTGCTGTGATTGGTGGTCTAACCTTCTCAACAGTGCTCACACTGCTCTTTGTGCCCACCATGTACACAATCTTTGCCTATAACGGCATGAAGCGCACCCGCAAGAAACTGCACAAGGCCTATGACAAGAAGGCTGCTAAGAAGAAACAACAACAAGAACTCAATTAATTGCCCCATAGATTATGAAAGCTATTTTTATTGCCTTCGATCAGGCCTACTATGAGAGAATAGTCGAGATGCTTCACAAGAGCGGATGCCGTGGGTTTACTGCATTCAACGATGTGGTGGGACGTGGCAGCCACACAGGTGACCCTCACTATGGCACCCACGCATGGCCCTCGCTAGTGCAGGGAATACTCACCGTGGTTGAGGCCAACCGTGTTGATGCCGTTCTTGAGAAACTTCACGAGATGGACCTCGCTACTCCTAAACTTGGTTTGCGAGCCTTCGTATGGAACATCGAAATGTCTATTTGACATAAACGTTACTGAATAATTAGTCTCAGGACTTTTAAGTCCCCGACTGAACTAAGATGCATCCTTAAAATGGGGTGCATCTTTTTTTGTTCATACTCTTGATAAAACGCAAAATAATTACTAACTTTGCGCCAACTTTTTCAAAAATCCTCCACTCATGGCTGAAATTACAATAAAAGGTCTCACTTTTGAACCTTACATCTCACAAGAAGAGATAGCTAAACAAGTTGAGCGCTTGGCTGCCGAAATTAAGCGTGACTGCGTGACCGATTCCCCAATCTTTGTGTGCGTCTTAAAGGGCGCATTTGTGTTTGCTTCCGACCTGTACCGTACAATCAACATGCCTAAGAGCGAAATAGCATTCATTCGTTACAAGTCCTATGTAGGCACCGAATCGACAGGCGAGATGAATAAAATCTTGGGACTGAATGACAATGTTACAGGACGCGAAGTGATTATTATTGAGGACATTGTGGACACAGGCCTTACTGCGCATGCTTTGCGTAGCGATATTGAGGTTATGAATCCTATGAGCGTTAAGATGGCAACTTTGCTCTACAAGCCAGAATCATTGCAGGTGGGCAAAGTTCCTGAGTATGTAGGATTTGAAATTCCTCCCAAGTTCATTGTTGGTTATGGTCTTGACCTGGACGAACAAATGAGGGGTCTTCGAGATGTTTACGTTCTCAAGAAAAAAGATTAAACATTAACTTTTAAAAATCAATATATTATGCTGAATATAGTAATATTCGGTGCCCCTGGTTCGGGCAAGGGCACACAGAGCGAGAACTTGATTGCTCACTATGAGTTGTTCCATATCTCAACTGGCGACGTGCTTCGCGACCACATCAAGCGCGGTACCGACCTTGGTAAGACTGCCAAGGAGTTTATCGACCAGGGTCAACTCATCCCCGACGAACTCATGATAGGCATTTTGGCACAAGTGATAGACGATAATAAAGAGGCCGCAAAAAAAGGTGTCATTTTCGACGGTTTTCCACGCACTATTCCACAGGCCGAGGCTCTGGAGACACTTCTCAACGAGCGTGGCACCAGCGTGACCGCAGTTGTTGGGCTTGAGGTTCCTGAAGAGGAACTCATCGACCGCCTTGTGAAACGTGGACAAATGAGCGGACGCAGTGACGACAACGAGGAGACAATCAAGAAACGCCTTGCCGTTTACCACAACCAGACTTCGCCACTTCAGGAGTTCTACAAGGAGAAAGGTCTCTACAAGGCTATCAAGGGTACTGGCACCATCGACGGCATCTTTGAGGACATCAAAGCCGCCATCGACAGCATCAATGCCTAATTATCTAATTATCAGGAGACAAACTCCCCCTCTATCTTAGAGGGGGGGAGTATGATGATTTTGTCGAATTTCACCTCATCGTTCGTTCTGTCGCAAGTGTTCATACTCCCCCTAACCCCCTCTATCTTAGAGGGGGAACTAACTTTCGAAACTTGAGTTCAAAGTCCACTTTAAAAAGTAAAAACCACTAATTTTGAGCATTTTTCGCAATATATATATTGTTGATATTCAAAAGTTTTTAATCGTACTTAATCGTTTGACAACTTGAGTAGGCACAATAATACGACTTTTTCAAGTGGACTCAGTTCATAAATCACAATAGGGGCGTTGCAAAATTCCAATAGAAATAAAACCACAAATTAAACAGATTAATCTGATTTTTTTTGTTAATCGACTGAAATATAGAATGATAGAAAAACATATAATCTGTTTAATCTGAAAAATCGGTGGTTTATTTAGTTTTGCAACAGTCTCTTTAAAAAAATGGCGGGCATCTACATCCACATCCCCTATTGCAAGAGCAAGTGCATCTATTGCGACTTCTATTCAACCCCGCAGGTTGAGACGATGGAGCAATATGTGCACTCGCTGCTTTGTGAGGCAAGGTTGCGACATGGCGAGATTGAAGGTGAGCCGGTCAGCACTCTCTACCTGGGAGGCGGCACGCCGTCGGTCTTGCCCATCAGCCTGTTGTCAACTCTCATCGAGGGCATGAAAGAGGTGTTCGACCTCAGCAACCTGGAGGAATTCACCATCGAGGTGAACCCCGACGATGTGACTGCTGCCAGCGTCAAGGCGCTCGTGGCACTGGGCGTGAACCGCGTGAGCATGGGGGTGCAGAGCTTCAACGATGGCGAACTCCAAGCCATCAACCGCCGCCACTCGGCACAGCAGGCAATTGATGCGGTCGCCGCCATCAAGGATGCTGGGATCACCAACGTGAGCATCGACCTCATCTATGGCCTGCCAGGGCAGTCGCTCAACTCGTGGCAGCGCAATGTGGAGCGGGCCATCGGGCTTGATGTGCAGCACATCTCGGCCTATTGCCTAAGCTATGAGCCCGGCACACCCCTGTGGGCAATGCGGCAGCTGGGCAGGGTAGTGCCAGTGTGCCCGCCCGGGCTATCGCTCACGCCACAACTCCAGCTACTGGAATTTCACGCCCTATCTGGGACTCGGCGCTGCCGCCCACAGCTTCGACGGCAGCACTCGTCGTTACAATCCCTCGAGCATAAAGGAATATGTCACCGCCCTGGGCAATGGCGCCACTGCCTGTGTAGAGGAACATCTCGAGTGGTGGGAGCGCTATGACGAGGAGGTAATGGTGCGCTTGCGCACCTGCGACGGCATCGACACCGCTCTCATTGCCCAGCGCTATGGCGACAAAGCGCGCAACCATCTGCTCACCCAGGCTCAACCATTCATCGACCAGCAACTCCTCTGCCTCAAGGACGGCACCCTCACCCTCACCCCACAAGGCATCATGCTCAGCGACACCATCATCCGCAACTTGATGTGGGACAATTAAGCTTTTCTAAATTATTTCTGTTGGCAAAATAACTTTTACGGTGAATTTATTTTATAGATAGGCGTAATTGTAGTAAATTTGCCAATTGATGGCATGTTGGTGCAAATCCTATCAAGATAGTAGAATATGACAAAAAAAATGAAGATATGACAATAGAAACACATGATAAAATAACTAATTGCCCTATAGGGTGTAACCGCATGAATATCAAATTATTATTATTTGCAGTTTTCTTGATGCCGCTGTGCTTGTGGGCGCAGTCAACGGCTGGTTCTGGTCTTAAGTGGGGAAATCCCACTCAGCAGGAGTTTGACATGACAAGTTGTGACTACGACCCAAATGCCGGTGCTGTGGTGCTTGGCAAGACCACCGATGTGAATTATGTCATCACCAAGGATGTGATTCAGGTGCAATATGATGTCAAGGGGCGTGTCAAGATTCTGAACTCTGAAGGCGCTGCCAGGCATTCCAGCCTCGACATCGTTTATAAATACAACGATGGCAAGGAGGGAAACAGGGAATTGGTGAACAACATCAAGGCAACGACCTATAATCTCGTTAATGGCAACGTGGAAAAAAGCCGGCTCAGGGAGGAGATGATCAACACCCGTGCGGCTTCGGGCCCAGGAATGAGGGCCGAGACTCTCTTGTTCCCCGATGTTAAGCCTGGCTCGATTATTGAGTATGAATACACTATCCTGAGCGACCTTTATCTCGAGGTGAAAGACTGGGAAGCACAGTGCGAGATGCCTGTGCTCTACACAAGATATGATGTGTCGATTCCTGAATGGTTTGGATTCTTTGTCCAGACTATTGGCAACGAATACAACCGCAGCCGCATCAGCCAGCAACGAACCAACATTCATCCCACCTACGTGATAAAAACCGCTGGTTCGGAGTATGAATGTGTGGGAGTGAACTTTGAGTTTGTGGGACGAAACTTGACGGCTCTCAAGGATGATGAGAGTCTCATCTTCTCGCCTCGTGCCTACGCCCAGCGGGTTATCATCGACATCACCAACGAGGCACTGCCCAGGCACTCTAAGAATCAATACTCGATGACGTGGGACGAGATTGACCAATATCTTCTTGGAAAAAGTAACTTTGGAAAACTCTTGAAGAGCAATCCGCTCAAGAAGGAGATGAAGAAGGCGGGCATTTACCAGATGGAGGATGATGACAAGAAAATTGCGGCAACGGTGAAACTGCTGCGCGAGAATGTGAAATGGAATGGCGTGTATGGGGTCTACGGCACTCCTGCCTCTAAGGTGCTCAAGAGTGGCGCAGGAAGCAATAGCGACATCAACTTCATGCTCATCGCCATGCTCAACGATGCTGGCATTAAGGCCTATCCTGCAATCTTGAGTTCGCGCGACTGCGATGTGCTCGACAATAATCATCCCACTATGGATAATGTCTCTTCTACTATTGCGGTGATTGACCGCGGCAGCAGGTTTCAGGTGTTTGACGGCTCGGTAGAGAACGCTGTCATCGACATCCTGCCCACAAAATTCCTGGTCAACAATGCGCGAGTCGTTAAGAAGGACAACGCTGCCCCCTGGATAAACCTTGAGGACAGGGGAGTGGTGAAAGCCATCCACAAGATCACTGGAAATATTGACGCCAGCGGCAAACTGACGGCCACTTGCGTGAGCACCTACGACGAGAAAGGTGCCGAGCTGATGCGCCAGGCGATAAAGAACCGCGGTGATGAGTGCCCCAACGAGAAGTTCCAGTCATCGCAATTCAGCATCACCGACTATCGCGCGCAGGGCGTTGACGATGTGGAGAAGCCTATTACCGAAATAATCAACTTCGGCAGCCAACTCACTTGCAGCGACAACACCATATCGGTGCCACAACTCATGGTGCCGTTAATCGACCAGAGCCTCTTTGCAAGCGAAACTCGATATAATCCCGTTGAGTTCCCCACCAAGGTGGACGAGACAATCGAGATTTCATTGTCGGTTCCCGAGGGATGGACTGTCGCCGATGTGCCAGCGCCCATGTCGCTCAACACCAGCGACGGCAAGATAACAATGAGCGTCACACCAAGCTCAACGGCAACCACCGTAATGACAAAGGCACAACTGGCGATAAACCGACTGGTTTTCGCCAAGAAAGACTACAGCGGCATCAAGAACCTCGTAGACCGCATCTCCAAGCACTGCAAGGAGCCTTTCGTGATAAAGAAACAGTGATTTTATTGCCTTGAGATGCGCCAGATGGTGCCGCCAATGAGCGAACAGTAGATATCTCCAGTAGCGGGGTCGACGTCAAAGCCGTTGACCTCGCTGCTGCCCATACTGCAGGTGAACACCAGTTTGCCTGTAGCTGCCTCTATCACTGCCAGTGTGCCGTGGCGCGAGCCGGCATAGACCATTCCGTCTTTCTCGAGCACGATGCATGGCGCATGCTCGTAGCCAAAGCCACAATCGGTCTCCCACAGCATGTTGAAGTCGTCGCTCTGTGTGTCCATCGCCACCACTGTGCCGTCCATGGTCTTGGCATAGGCGCGGCGGCCGTCCTCACTCAGTCCCAGGCTCTCGCGCACCTTCACAGCATTATCGTGATGACGCCACAGCTGCTTGCCTGTGGTGCGCTCAAGGGCAGTGGAATTGCGGTCGGGAGCCACTATCACCACTCGCTCTTGGGTCACTGCAGGCACCACATTGCCTGGACTGTAGAGGTTGACGGTTTTTCCGTTGTTCCACACCCAGTTGAGCTTGCCGCTCTTGCGGTCGAGCGAGCGCAGGTTGGTGTCCCAAGCGCCAAAAATAATGTCATTTTCACCCACAAATGGCTCTGCCTGGCAGTAGTTGTTGATGCTGTCATATTGCCACAGCAGTTTCTTCTTGTTCACGTCCCATGCCTGGAAGGTCTTGTAGCCACCCTGATAGAGCACGCCATTGGCAATCACGCCGTCGGCAACATATGGGCCTTGTGCCTGATATTCCTGCAGCACTTTGCCGCTCTTCTTGTCGAGCCAAACGAGTCGCTTGTCGCCAGTGGGAAGTATCACCACCTTTTGCGCAACGGCAGGACGCGAGAAGAGCATGCTGGTGGTCTTGTATTCCCACTTGAGCGCAGCAGTCTTTTTGTCAATCACCCGCAGGTAGCCCAGCGAGTTGCCAAAGTAGATGTTGTCCTTATCAATCGTCAGGCGGGTGAAGATTGACGCATTGTCGGCATAAACCTTCTCAACCTTGAAGCCTTCGGGCACTTTGAAAAGCTCGGCCTTGCTGTCGCTGTCAAAATAGTTGAGGTTTGTCTTGTAGGCATAACGCAGGTCGCGCTCCTTGCCTAGTGTCTTGTTGTAGACGTGAATCCACTCGCCGCCCAGGTCCACATCCATCAGGGTGTAGCCATAGTCGCCACTACCCATGTCGAGACAGCGCACCATCAGGCCCATGATGCCGTTGGTCTCATACTGGCGCCAGCGGTGCCAGTGGCCGTTTTGATGGGTGATTACAGGATATTTCTTCAAGATATTCACATAGTCCTGATAGTTGTCGAGGTCGTCGAGCAGCGGGTAGTGATTGATGCTCAGCACCTTCATGCCGGGCTTCACCATCTTGCTGAGCGTCTCGTCGAGCCATGAGAGGTCTTCCTGCTTGATGTGGCCGTCGCCCATCTTCATGAAAGGACCGCAGTTCATGCCTATCACCACCAGGTCGCCCACGGTGAAGACAAAGCGGTCGTCGCCCCACAGGTCGTTGAAGGTCTTGCACGCGCTCTGGCTCCAGTTGTTCTCGTGGTTGCCTGGGATGACATAGAGGGGCTTGGTGATGCCGTCGAGAATCGACTTCACGTTCAGCAGCTGCTCGTCGCTGCCCTCGTTTGTAAGATCGCCGCTCACAATCACAGCGTCAACGTCGAGTGTGTTTATCTCTTGCACAGCCAGTTTGAGTTTGCCCTCGTTGGCATTGCCTGGAGTGACGTGAATGTCGCTAAGGATTGCCAGCTTCTGCGCCACCAGGTTGGCAGGCAGCACTAGCAGCACTGCTACAAGCAGTAATGATTTGAAAAACGAAAAAACCTTCATTGTGATATTTCAATATTGTTTTGTTTTTGGAAGTATTTTTAGATATAAAGTAAATAATAGTTCAGCCCGCCTCTCCTCGCAACCTCGTTCCACGTTTCACGTACGTCGCGCCGCAGGCGCAACTTAACACTTAACACTTAACACTTTACCCTTAACACTTTACACTTTACCCTTAACACTTATAATCTTATCTTCCCCGCACAATGCTGTTGATGCGGCTCAGCTGGTTGGGGATGCGAATTTGCTGTGGGCATTTCTTCAGGCACGCCTCGCAGTCCATGCACTGGTTGGCACGGGCCTCGGCAGGGAAATGCTTCAGATATTGGTCGGCAAACTGCTTTTGCTTCTTAGCGTAGTCGGGGCTCGATTTCTCGGGCAGTGGCAGCAGCTTGTTGTTCATCGCATCGTTGTAGAAGGTGAAGTTGCCGGGAATGTCCACGCCATAGGGGCATGGCATGCAGTAGGCACACGCGGTGCATGGCACGGTGGGGATGCCCTGCATGGTGTCGGCAATCTTCTCGAGCAACTCATTCTCGGCAGCGGTGCAAGGCTCCAGTGGCGAGTGTGTTGCTACGTTCTCAACAAGGTGCTCCATCACGTTCATGCCACTCAGGGTGGTGAGGATGTTGAGGTGCGAACTCACCCAGCGGAATGCCCAGCGCGCCACGGTGTCGTCGGGGCGCATGGCTTTGAGTTGAGCCACGCAATTCTCGGGCATCTTCGACAGTGCTCCACCGCGGAAGGGCTCCATCACCACTGCCTGTATTCCAGCCTTAGCGAGCTTGTTGTAGAGATACTCGGCGTCGGCATCAGTTTTCCAACCGCCCTTCTCGAGCGAGGCATGTCGCCAGTCGAGGAAGTTCATCTGAATCTGCACGAAGTCCCAGTGATAGGTGTCGTTGTGGTCGATGAGCCAGTCAAATACCTCCACATTGCCGTGATAGGAGAATCCCAGGTGGCGGATGCGGCCTGCCTCACGCTCTTGCAGCAGGAAGTCGAGCAACCCATTGTTGATGAAGCGCTTGTTGAAGGTCTGCAACCCGTCCTGACCCACTCCGTGCATCAGGTAGTAGTCGATATAGTCGACACGCAGTCTCTCAAACGAAGTGTGATACATCTTCTTGGCCTCTTCCAGGTCCCAGAGTTTCTCGTCATAGTTCGACATCTTGGTTGCCACATAGTATTTGTCGCGAGGGTGGCGGCTCAAGGCATTGCCCACTATCTCCTCGTTCATGCCACGACCATACATGGGTGCGGTGTCAAAGTAGTTGACGCCATGTGCGATGGCATAGTCTACGAGCTGGTTCACCAGTTCCTGGTTGTCGCGTGGCAAGCGCATCATGCCAAAACCCAGCAGCGAGATTTTCTCTCCGCTGCCATGCTGGGTGCGATAGGTCATGAGGTTCTCTCCTGCCTTGCTGTTGTCACTCTGCCTTGCCAGGCTGGTGAATGGGTCAAGCGCCATCATCGCCATAGCGCCACCAGTCACAATGCCAGCCCTCTTAAGAAATTCACGGCGGTTTAAGTTCTTACGTTTCATAGTTGTCAGTTATCAGTTATCAGTTGTCAGTTGACAGTTGTCAGTTATCAGTTATCAGTTATCAGTCTTCAGTAAAATAGTTGAGTGGTAGAATAGTAAAGTAGTTATCAGTTATAGTGATTGCATAGCTCTTAATCTCATCACTGTTTTCCATAAACTATAAACTAAGTTCAGTTATCAGTTTTCAGTAATCAGCTATCAGTTCTTAGTTTAGTGATTGTAGTGCCTTTAATTTCGCTCCTGCCTTCCATAAACCATAAACTATAAACCATAAACTATAAACCATAAACTATAAACCATAAACCAAGAAGCGCTAATCATTGATCTGGCTGTCGCCTAGTTTGTACTTGCCGTTCTCGTTCACTACTGTCATGTCATATTGTGTTGAGAATGGCTTGCCATCAACTCCCTTGGCCTCAATCTGAACGATAAAGCTGCTGGGGTCTTCGATGCCTTTCATGATGGTGTCGATTTTCTCGACTTTCTCGTCAGTGGCGAGTTCCATGATAAGGTCGACGGCATCGTCCTTGTTGCTGCACTGCTCAATGTAGCGGCTGTAGAAGTCCTCGGTGAGGTACTGGCGTGCCAGGTCTTGTGCCTGCTTGTCGCTCAAGGTGATATATTTCTCGAGGAAGGTGCTCAGGAATGTTGTTTCGTCTTTGTTGTCGACAATGGTCTCGCTGGGAGCACTCGACACTTGTGCCGACTGCTGCTCGCTCTTGCCGTTGCAGGCAGTGAAGATGATGGCTGTTGCTGCAATAATTGCAAGGCTAAGAAATGTTTTTACTTTCATATTGATTATTGTGTTATGATTGTTTGCGTGTTTAAACTGGCAATGTCGCTGGCAATGAGGTGGCAATAGGGCTCTATGGCATCGCGGCTGCAGGTGGTGGACAGGCCTATCACCCTCGCACCGCTCGCTAGCCCTGCCTTGAGGCCGTTGATGGAGTCCTCGATTACCACACATTCCTCGATGTCAACGCCAATGTGCTTGGCACCAAGCAGGAAACACTCGGGCGATGGCTTGGGCTCACTCACCATGTTGCCGGTGACAATGGCATCGAAATGACGCTGGAAGTCGGGCTTCTGGCTATAGAGGGCTGCCATCTTGCTCTTGTCGCTGCTGGTAACCACACAGCGCTTGATGCCCTTGCTCTCCAGCTCCTCGAGCAACTCGATGGCGCCAGGGAAATACTCATAGCGCATGTCACGCTGGAAGCCGTCGAGCATGGCAGTCACCTCTTGGCGTATCGCCTCGGTGGGAAAATAGGTGTGAAGGATGTTGTGCAGGTTGGAACCCTTGATCACGCGGGCAAAATCTTTCACGCCAGTGGGGTAGTGCTGGTCAACGGCTTCCCAAAACTGCGTGTAGATGCCCTCGGTGTCGATCAACACCCCGTCAAGGTCAAACAAAACACCCTTTATCGTTTTATTGGTCATATCTATAGTCAATTATCCCACAAAGATACAACCATTGTGCTAATATTGCAAGTTATGAGTGTGTTTTTGTTAAGATGACTCGAGCAATTTATAGAATCTTCCTTTACTTGCGTCAGCTCTGCTTGCGGTAGGTGAGGGCGGCGCCCAAGTTCATCACCACGGCAAATGCCGCGAGAGCATAGAAATTGTAGCGCATGTCGATGAATGTTGCTCCCTTGAGATAGACGGCACGCATTGTCGACACAAAGTAGCGTGGCGGCAGGATATAGGTGATGTATTGCGCCCACTGTGGCATCGACTCGGTGGGGGTGAAAAGTCCGCTCATGAGCATAAACACCATCACGAAAAACAGCATGAAGAATATTGCCTGCTGCATGGTGCCCGATATGTTTGAGGCAATGAGTCCAAATCCCGAAATCACCAGGATGAACAGGAATGAGATGGCATAGATGGTGAGCAGGCTGCCTATGGGTGCCAGGCCGTAAACAAGCCATGCCACCAGCATCGCTATAGTGATGACGATGAGGCCAGCCACCCAGTAGACTATGAGCTTGGCAAGGGTGAAGGTGAAACGGTTAACGGGAGTGACGTTGATTTGCTCAATGGTGCCTATCTCTTTCTCGCTCACGAAGTTGAGTGCGGGAAGAAATCCCGTGACAATAATCAGCAACATTACCATGAGCCCGGGAATCATGAAGTTGCGGTATTCGAGAGTGGGATTGTAGCGGTTTTGGATTGTGACAAGTTCGCTGCTCTTCACGGGCATGTGGCTGGCACGCAACTCTTGCACCGCTTTGCCTATGGTTTGTGCAAGATATTGACTGCCCAGGCTTCCCTTGGTGGCATTAACGCTGTTGGCGCTCACGTTGAGTTTCTTGGGCTCGCCGGTAACCATCGATTTCTCATAGTCGGCGGGAATCTCAAGAATGGCATCCACTTCTCCTTTCTCGAGCATCTGCATCGATGGTGTGAAGCTTGCTGTGACGCTGTGCAGAGTGAAATAGTCGCTTGCGTCAATCTTGGCAATGAGCCTTGCTGAGAACTGCGAGTGGTCGTTGTCGACAACGCTCACGTTAATGTGGCGGACGTCCATGGTGGTAACCCACGGCAGCACGAGCATTATCATGATGGGAAACACTATAACCAGTTTGGGCAAGAAACTGTTGCGCTTGAACTGTAGTACTTCTTTCTTTATGAGGACTTTGAGCGTTGACATGGCTTATTCGAGTTTGTCGTTGAAATTCTTTAATGCAATTCCCAGGATGGCAATGGTCATGCCCACAAGGATAATGAAATCCTGGAACACCAGGTTCCAGCTAGCGCCCTGGATGAGCAGCTTGCGCATGGCATCGATATACCATCGGGCTGGTACGATTGCCGACAGGGGCTGCAACACCGCGGGCATGTTCTCGATGGGGAAGAGCATTCCCGAGAGCATCACGATGGGCAATAGCATCAATGCCGCCGAGACGAGCAGAGCCACAATCTGCTTCTTGGCAATTGTGGAGATGAGCAATCCCAGCGACAGTGCAAGAGCAAAGTAAACGAGCGATATGATAATCACAATCCACAGGTTGTGGCCCATGGGGATTCCCAGTACATATCGTGCCAGCAGCAAGATTGTGGTGAGGTTGATGCACGACAGGGCAAGATAGGGCATCATCTTGGCAAGGATGATGCGCATGGGGCGCACGGGCGACACGAGCAGCACGTCCATGGTGCCTGTCTCTTTCTCGCGTACTATCGACACCGAGGTGAGGATGGCGCAAATCAGGATAAAGATCATGCCCATGATGCCTGGCACAAAGTTGAAGGCGCTCTTCATTTGCGGGTTGAAGAGCATGTGGGTCTCTACCATGCTTGCGCTCGACATCAGTTCGCCGGCAAGAATGTTGGTCAAGTAGCCTGCGCCCGCCTGGGCAATGTTGGTGTTGGAGGCGTCCATGACAAACTGCATCGCGGTCTCGCTGGTGCCGGTTTGCTTCCACTGGTTAATGAGGCGGTCGAAGTCGCTGGCAAAGACCACGATGGCGTCGGTTCTGCCCGAGCGCAGCCACTGGTCTATCTCGCCAGGGGTGATGCTGCCCTTGTAGGTGATATAAGGATTTGCCGAGAGTTTCTCCACACTCTGCCTGATGTCCTCGCTCCACTGTGGCACTACCACCGCCACGTTGAGGTTGTTGATCTCGGTGGAGACAGCGAAGCCAAAGAGCAGAATCTGCGCCACAGGCATGAGCAGCGCTATGAGCATCGTGCGGCTATCGCGCAAGATGTGCAGTGTCTCTTTCTTGACAAATGATAAAAATCCTCCCATGAGTTAATCTATATAATTAAAATCTTATAAATCAAGCATTTCGCATTATGAATTCCGCATTATGAATTCCGCATTATGAATTGTGCATTATGCATTGAGCATTATATCAGTCTCCGCGTTCAGCGCCTCGCGCCAGAGTGCGGAACACTTCGTCCATCGATGCTGCGTTAAACGTTTTCTTCAGGTTGGCTGGTGTGTCTAATGCCTTGATTTGGCCATCTACCATCATCGACACTCGGTGGCAATACTCGGCCTCGTCCATGTAGTGGGTAGTGACGAAGATGGTGGTGCCCTCGCTCGATGCCTGGTAAATCATCTCCCAGAACTGGCGGCGTGTGATGGGGTCGACGCCTCCGGTGGGCTCGTCAAGGAACACAATCTCGGGCTTGTGGATGGTGGCAACGACAAATGCCAACTTCTGTTTCCATCCCAGTGGCAGAGAGCCCACGAGTGTGTTGCGCTCGTCATAGAACTCCAGCCGCTTGAGCATGGTGGCGGCGCGTTCTCGCAAGGTCTTCTTGTCAACGCCGTAGATTCCGCCAAAGAGCTCCATGTTCTCCAGCACCGTGAGGTCTTCGTAGAGCGAGAATCGCTGACTCATGTAG
Organism: uncultured Prevotellaceae bacterium; assembly: GCA_900318065.1. Lineage (GTDB taxonomy): Bacteria > Bacteroidota > Bacteroidia > Bacteroidales > Muribaculaceae > Sodaliphilus. The sequence goes on along the minus strand of ONIY01000013.1, from coordinate 32,035 downwards.
CCAATGTGCCGCTTGATTTTCTCGCCTTCTTTCCTCACGTCAAATCCTGCCACGGTGCCCGTGCCGCTTGTGGGGTAACTGAGCCCGCACAGCATGCGCATGGCGGTGGTCTTGCCTGCACCATTAGCGCCCAGGAAGCCAAATATCTCGCCTCGCTTCACCTCAAAGGTGATGTGGTCGACGGCGGTAAATGCCCCAAACTGCTTGGTCAGGTCTTTTACTTCTATTATGTATTGGTTATTGCTCATTGCTCAGGAGATGGATGAAAACGTCTTCAATGTCGGGTGCAAGTTGCTTGATGTCAACATTGCAAAATCCTGCCGTGATGAGTCGCTGCTTGAGTGCTGCGGCGTCAAAGCCGTTGCCAGCAACAGCGTGGTGATATTCACCTGCCGTATAGCAGCTTGCTATGCTGCTTTCTTCACGCAGCGTTTTGAGCAGCTCATACATGTCGCCTGCCTTGATGCCATAGAGATGCTTGTCATACTTGTCGACCATGCCTTGTGGTGTGTCGATGTCGAGCACGCGCCCGTTGTTGACAAGGGCGATGCGGTCGCAGCGGCTCGCCTCGTCCATGTAGGGGGTCGACACGAGTATCGACAAGCCTTGCTCGCGCAAGTTGAAGAGCATGTCCCAGAACTCGCTGCGCGACACAGCGTCGACACCGGTGGTGGGCTCGTCAAGGAACAGCACCGAGGGCTTGTGGATGAGGGCGCAACTCAGTGCGAGTTTCTGCTTCATGCCGCCCGAGAGGCGTCCGGCACGGCGTTTCTTGAACGGCTCTATCTGCTTGTAGATGGGCGCTACGAGGTCGTAGTTCTGCTCAACGTTGACGCCAAAGAGGGTTGCAAAGAAGTCCATGTTCTCCTCGATGGTGAGGTCGGGGTAGAGCGAGAACTTGCCTGGCATGTAACCCACGCGCGAGCGAATGGCGCGATAGTCTTTTGCCACATCTAAGCCGTCGACGCTGGCGCTGCCCTCGTCGGCATTGAGCAGGGTGACGAGTATCTTGAACAGGGTGGTCTTTCCTGCACCGTCGGGACCAATGTAACCAAATATCTCTCCGCGGTGCACGTCAAAGGTCACCTTGTCGAGGGCTTGCACGTTGCCGTAGCTCTTGCTCAGTCCTTTTACTTCTATGGCGAGTGTGTCGTTCATTGTGTTACTTGAGTTTTACATTGCCGGCAAGGCCCAGTTTCAGATAACCGTCGTTGCGCACTGCAATTTTCACGGCATAGACGAGGTTGGCGCGGGAGTCCTTGGTCTGGATGGTCTTGGGTGTGAACTCGCTCTCGCTTGAGATCCATGTTACCTTGCCGGTGTAGTCACGTGTCTTGCCACCGCCAAAGTCGGCGATGACTTTCACTTGCTGGCCCAGTTTGATGTCGGCAAGTTGGTCGCTGGTGAAATAGGCGCGCAGGTACACCGTGCTCATGTCGGCAACTTTGAACAGTGGCTTGCCGGTTGTGGCAAACTCTCCCCGCTGGGCATATTTTGTCAGGATGGTGCCTTTCACGGGCGAGGTGATGATGGCATTGGTCATTTGGTTGTCGACGATGGCCTTCTGCGTGTCGATGCCGCGTTTTTGAGCGTCGATGCCGCGCTTTTGAGCGTCGACGCCACGTTTCTGGGCATCCACGCCCTCGATTTGTGCATCCACGCCACGTTTCTGTGCATCAAATCCTCGGCTCTGGCTGGCAAGGCTCTGATTGCTCGACCCTATCTGGTCCTGAGTTGCCGCGAGCTGTTTCTCGAGAACGAGGATCTGATAATTGATGTCGTCAACCTGCTTGGGAGCGGCAGCGTTGTCTTTCACCATATTGGTGAATCGTGCCTTTTCTTTTTGCAGGTTGGCGATTTGCTGCCTGATGCTTGCCACCTGCTTCTCGAGGTCGAGCCGGTGATCGATGGTCGACGTCTGGTTGGCGCCAATTTGCTCTTTGCTTGAGCCCATTTGCTTCTTTTGTGCATCGAGTTGCGCATTGGTGGCGTCAAGTCCTGCGCGGCTGGCGTCGAGGTTCAGTTTGTTGGCATCGAGTTGCGACTTCTGCAGCTCGAGTTGTGTCATGTCGAGGTAGCCCAGTTGAGTGTTGGCTTCGACCTCTTGCCCCTCTTCGATGTTGAACGACTTTATCTCTCCCGAGCCCTTGGCGCTCACAACCACCTCGGTGGCCTCAAAGGTGCCAGTGGCATCCCAGTCGTTGTCGTTGCTGCAAGAGACGGCAATCAATGCCACAGCGAGTAATAAAAAGTTGTGTCTCATTGGTTTATAGTATTTTTTAGTTCGTATATCGTTTTGAGTAGTTCAATGTTATGGATGATTTGCGACTGTGCCGCCACATTCTCTTCGGTGATTTTCTCTACCAGGCGGTGGATGTCGATAACGCCGTTGCGCAGCTTCGACTCCTCGGCGCGGCGCACGTCGCTGCGCAGTCCCACGATGGTGGCGTCGCTCTTGATGAGCTGGCGCAGGCGGGAAATCTCGTTGTTCTCTCTCACCACTTCGAGGCGATTGTTGAGCAGGAACACGTCGCGTTGCAGCTGGGCTTGCTGGCGCGCGGTGCTCAGCTTGCTCAGGTTGTTCTTGCGGTCGTAGAGGCTGCTCAGGCTCCACTGTGCGCGCACGCCCACCATGGCGTTGAGCGACCACTTGCGGTTGATCATTGCCTCAAAGTTGTTGTAGCCTGGGTAACCGTAGAAGGCTTGGCCAAACAGGCTTATCACTGGCATCACCTGGGCGTTGATGGCCTTCTCGCGAGCATCGAGGGTGCCTATTCGGGCATCTATGAGCCGCAACTCGGGACGGTTGACCACGCTGGTCGATGGCTCTATGTCATGTGGCTTGACAAGCTCTTGCCCCGCAATTGATTGGCCTATCATCACCTCCAGCATCTGGCGATAACTCGTGCGTGCCCACTCCATGTTGTCGCGGTTTTGTTGCATGGTCATTATCTCGGCGCGAAGCAGGCTCTCGTCGGCTGTGGTGGCAACGCCGTTGCGCACGTGCGACTGCAGCTTGTCGAGGTTGCCCTCAAGCATCTCAAGGGTGAGATTGGTCTGCTTCACGCGCTCATCCATCAGGATGATGCCAAAGAAGAGTTCGTCAACTCGCTTGTTCAGGGCATAGAGGTCGACCTCGGTTTGTGCCTTCAGCTCAGCATCCTGGGCTATGGTGAGGGCTTTCTCGCTGCTGGCCTTGCCACCGTCGAAGATGCGCTGGCTCACGTCGGCCTGGATGCGGTACTGGTCTTTGGCAAGCCCTTTCATCTCTAGGCCACTGGTGGCGAGCATTGCCTGCATTTGGTCGGGGAAGGAGGGCACGTCGCTCTGATAGGTGGCCTGGGCGCTCAGGTTCACTTGTGGCAGCCACGAGTGCATGAGGTTGCTCAGGGTGTAGCTGCTGCTTTGCTCTATCAGGCCATATTGCTTGATAAGTGGCCAGTTCTCTCTTGCCAGCTGGTGACAGCGCTCGAGGGTGAGCTGTGCGCCGGCTATCGCCCAGGTTGCAAGTAATGTAATTATTAATGTGGTGCGTTTCATTTTGATTGTGGTGTTAAGCGGTTGAGAATCAATTTCAAGTTTTCTTGCTTGCGCTTTTCAAGGAATGGCTTTTCTCCATCTTGTGATAGCGCAGTATTGTAGATGGGCAAGAACAGTGATGGGAACACGTTAAGCGCGAGGATGTCGATGAAGAGGGTGATGGCGTCGATGTCGCTGTTTATCTCGCCATTGTTTTTTGCCACATCCATTGCTTGCTGTGCGCTGGCAAGCAGGCCACCCACTGTCGATGAGATGGATTGTCTCAACATCTCAATGCGCTCAGGGCGTGACCATATCTCTCTTATTATGAACAATGGCACCTTGGGATTCTCGCTAATGAAGTCGAAGTGCATGCTCATTGCATTCTCGATCAACTCTACAAATGGCTTTTGGCTGTCTTCAAAGAGGCTCGTTAGGTTTTTGCCTATCTGGGCTATGAAATCCACAAAGATGCTGCAAAAGAGGTCTTCCTTGGTCTTGAAGTAGTAGTGCAGCATGGCATGGGTTACGCCGGCGTTGCGTGCTATCGATGTGGTGCGGGCACCATCATAGCCTTTCTCGAGAAACTCCTGGCGAGCTGCCTCAAGTATTGCATGTTCTTTGTTGTTTCGATGTTTTGTCATGTTTATATTGTCTTGTGAATAATGAATTATCTATCATAATTTTCTTTATTAACAACATTGTTAACAAACTTCATGGCGCAAAGTAAACACATTAATTTGAATTGTGCAAGAAAATTCTAACAATTTTGTTAATATTTATGCAAAAAAATTTTTCTCACTGCTTTACCTGGCAATTTTTGTCGCCTGCAACAAGTGTTTTGGGGTCGTGTAACATTGGGTCAAAGGGGCTTTTGTGGATATTTTTTTTGGATATCGCAGGCTATTAAAAGTGGCAGATTGGTTGTGGGAATTGATTTTTTTCATAACTTTGCGCATTAATTTTCTGAACCAAAATTTAAACATATACCTATTTACTTATTTTTTCCGAACTTATTAAACGCAAAAAAGAATGAGAAGAAATTACCTTTTGACAGCCGCTGCGGCATTACTTGCCCTGGGCATGCAAGCCCAGACATCATTTACCTCTGGTCAAATTACCTACACTGTCACTGGCGAGAACACTGTTGAATGTAGCGGTGTGGAAAGCTCTGCCACCAGTATCGAAATCCCCTCTACTGTAGAAAACGGGGGCGTGACCTACGACGTTAAAGCCATTGGCGAGGGGGCTTTCAAGTGGAGCAACCTCGTCTCGGTGGTGATCCCTGGCTCGGTTGAGACAATCAAATCTCAGGCTTTCTACTACAGCGACCTCACCAGCGTCACCTTTGGCGACGGCGTGAAGTACATTGGCGACTATGCTTTCTCCAGCCTGGGCATTAGCACCCTCACACTGCCTAACAGCGTGGAGTGGATTGGCAACAGCGCGTTCTACAACCAGCACAACTCAAGCTACCAGCCTTGCCTCACTCAGGTGGACCTGGGCAATGGCGTTAAGCACATTGGCAATGCAGCGTTCTACAAACTGGCAGCCACCAGCATTGTAATCCCTGCATCGACCGAGGAGATTGGCTCTACTTGCTTTCTCTATAGCAAACTCGAGACCGTGACTCTCAACGAGGGCTTGAAGAAAATAGGCGATGGCGCTTTCAACAACTGTACTTCACTCAGCAGCATCACCCTGCCTTCTACTCTTGAGGAGATTGGTATGGAGGCTTTCCTTAACGACAAGGCGCTCACTGCCATCAACATTCCCGCTGGTGTGACAACCATTGGTGAGAGCGCTATTGCCAACTCTGCCGTGAGCACAATCACCCTTGATCCAGCCAACACCTCATTTGTTATGGTCAATGACGTGCTATACACTACCGACAAGACTTTGCTTCAAATGGCTCCCATGACTGGCGTTAGCAACCATGTGGTAGACGAGAACTGCCTTGGTATTGTTGGCGGTGCTTTCTGGGGCAGCCAGCTGCAGAGCATCACTCTGAACAAGAACCTCACTACCCTGGGCTATGCTTGCTTCGAGAGCAGCCTCTTGAGCGAAATCAATCTTGATGGTCCCGACAATATCAACTTCATCGACGAGCAGGTGTTTGCCGACACTAAACTCACTCAGGTTGTACTTCCTTCCAGCCCCTATTACCTGAACGATGGCCAGTTTGCCAGCTGCAAGTCGTTGACATCACTCACCATTCCCAAGGGAATAACCGAGATTTATCCTCATGCACTCAACAACTGCACCGCATTGCAGACTATCACCTGCCTTAGCGAAGTTCCTCCCACAATCATGGATTACTATGAGGACTATGACATGCCATTCTACAACAGCAACGAGAATGCCACTCTCTATGTTCCCAAGGGTAGCAAGAATGCTTATCAGGCTACCGAGTGGAGTTACTACAACATTGCTGAGTTGCCCGACGTTGTGCCTGGCGATGTGAACGGCGACGGTTCGGTGACTAGTGTCGACGTGACTTGCGTTTACAACTATCTGCTCAACGGAGATGAGACCTTCTTCGAGACTTGTGATGTGAACGGCGATGGCAACATCACCAGTGTAGATGTCACTATGATATATAATATCATGTTGGGAGACAACTAATCCCATGAGCTAGCTGGCCATAGGTCAGAGCGTCCCCAGCGAGGGGCTGCGAGGCTGGCTGGCCGTAGGCCAGGACGTCCCCAACGGGGACGAAGTGAATTAACCTCACGGCGCGTACCCCAGAGGGGTGCGTGCCGTGAGGTTTGAGCATATCCATCCACTCGAAGGGCCCCGAAGGGGGCCAACACTTGCAGGCATGGATACACAGTAGAGTAACGCTATCACATGATGTATGTTGTTGACCCTCTACGAGGCTCAGATTAAGGGAAAAAATCACGATATCCCACGCCACGCACCCCTCCGGGGTACGCGCCGTGGGGCTGCTCACTTCGCCCCCTTCGGGGACGCTCTGGCCTACGGCCAACTCGCAATAGCAATGGTTGTGACGTTTGCATTTTTTTCGGACACTAATAAATAAAAATCTAAAAACTTCGTTTTTGATTTTGTATTTCACTCGGCTTGCACTAATTTTGCACCATGAAGAAATTATTAGTAGTTATTGTATGTGTTGTTACAGCTCTTGCATCGTGGGCTGGCGACAAGGATGAGTATATCCAGGTCGACTGGTATCCATTGTGCACCGACAGCGTGGGGTGGAACATATACACTGGCGCGTTCGTCATTGGCTGGAACAACACCAGCGGCATCGACGTGAGCATGGGCCGCAGCATCGACATTGGGTGGCTCAACGTGATTGGCGCAAAGTTCAAGACCAGGTATGGCCAGCGCATCACAGCTGGACTTGGCATCGACTGGCGCAACTACAAGTTGCGCAACGACGTGCGCTTCATGCAAAATGATGACTATCTCTCGGTTGCTCCCTATCCCGATGGGGCACAGCCCAAGTCGTCGCGCGTGAAGGTGTTCTCGCTCACGATGCCGGTGCTGGTGCGTCAGCGGCTGTTCAGCACGGTCGACATCTTTGCCGGGCCAGTGGTGAACTTCAACCTCCATGCCAGCGTCGAGACTATCTACACGCTTAATGGCGAGAAAGTCAAGGAGTCGAGCAGCAAAATTCACCCTGTGCCTGTGACAGTCGACATCATGGGAGGCATGAAGTGGAAGTTCATTGGCGCCTATGTGCGCTATAGCCCCTGCCACGTGCTCCAGGAGCGCCACGCTGTCGCCTTCACTCCCTTCACCGCCGGTATCATCATGGGATTTTAGAGAAAAATATTAGATCCTTTGTTCAATAAATAAATATTTTATGTAACTTTGTAGATTATAATATTCAGATTTATGGAACAGATAATCATAAACGTTGAAAACAAAAGTATTTTACCTAGTTTGAAACGCGTACTTAATTCTATCGAGGGCATAACAATAGTTAGGCACAAGAAAACTAAAAAATGTGGTTTAGATGAGGCCCTCGAAGATGTGAAAGAAGGACGTGTGACTCATTATGAAAGCGCCGAAGCTATGTTTAATGCTCTTGGTTTATGAAATATAAGGTAAGTACAACAAAAAGATTTGATAAGGCCCTAAAAAAATGTATAAAAAGAGGGCTTGATATGAGTAAATTAAAGACAATCATCTTGATTTTAGAAGAGTCTGGATGTTTGCCTGCTATTTATTGACCGCATAAATTGGTTAGTAAGTATGTCGGACTTTGAGAATGCCACATTTCACCTGACTGGTTATTAATTTGGGATCAAAATGATGAGGAATTGACCTTGTTGTTTATTGATACCGGTAGTCATTCTGATGTTTTTGGTTAGTTTAAAATAATTAGATTTTAGTAAGATAACAATATATGAAGAAATTAATGCTCCTGGCTGTTCTTGTGGCACTGATGTGCTCTTGCAACGGCAACAAGTTTAAGGTGAGCGGCACTGTGGAAGGTGCCGGCGACACCACCACTCTTTATCTTGAGACAACTATCAATGGCAACTGGCTCTTTGTCGACAGCGTGAAGACGAGCGCAGGAAAGTTTGCCTTTACCGAGGATGCTGCCGAGTACCCCAACATCTACCGTCTGGGTTACCGCGACAAGAACATCTATTTCCCCATCGACAGCATCGACAACATTGAGATTAAGACCTCGCTCGCTAAGTTTGACGAGGACTACACCCTCAGTGGCAGCGACAATGCTGTGAAGGTGATGAACATCGACAAGCAGGCGGCAAAGTTCAGCAAGGCGGGCGACACCAGCAGCGATGCCTATAAGAAATGGAAAGAACAGCTCAGCCGCGACCTGGTGAAAGATCCAGCAAGCATCGTCTCGTTCTATCTCATCAATAAATACATTGGCAACCAACCTCTTTTTGACCCCATCGACAACCGGGACTTCAAGATAATAGGCGCTGTGACCAATGCCTTTGCCAACTTCCGTCCCAACGACCCTCGCACTACCTATATGGTCGACAACTTCAAGCAGGGACTGAGCCAGCGACGCAGCATGAGCACTGCCAGCCGCGACACTATCGTTGCCACACAGGCTCTGCTCATCGACGTGAAGCTCCAGGACAAGAAGGGCAAGATGCAAAGCCTGCAAGAAGTGTCGTCGCATGGCAATGTGGTGCTGCTCAACTTCACCATGCAGGACCAGTCGTTCTCGCCAGCGCTCAACAAGCTGCTCAACGAGATGTACACCAAGTATAAATCTCGCGGTTTCGAGATTTTCCAGGTGTGCCTCGACGGCAATGAGGCGCAGTGGATGCAAGCAGTGGCTTCGCTCCCATGGATTGTGATGCGCGACCCCGACGGCGAGTACTCACGCAATGCCGGTGCCTACAACATCACCAGCATCCCCACCATCTTCATCATCGACCGCAAGGGCGAGATAGTGGAGAAAGTGGCTAATATCGAGCAACTCGAGGCGTCACTCACTAAATACTTATAATTGATTATTAGGGTAAATCATGAAAAAGATCTTGATAATAGCTCCACACTCCGATGACGAGATATTAGGTTGTGGAGGATATATGTTGAGCCAAATCAAGCAAGGTGCTCAAGTTCATGTCGTGTTTGGAACCATAGGAGGTTGTGATGTGCGCCAACCACTTGAGCGCAGGCTTCAAGAAGTTGATAAAGTGGCTCGTGAAACAGGTTATAGCTACGACATTCTCTATCACAATAAAGATGCCGAGATGGATACTCTCCCCGCCAGGGAGATAACCACAGCAATCGATAAGGTGATTGGTGAGTTCCTTCCCGATGAGGTTTTTGTCAACTATCCTTCGCATCATCAAGACCATATTGTGATGTATCAATGCACTAAGGCTGCCATGAGGCTAAAAGAAAATGTTATGCCTTCGCTCTTTGCACTATATGAATATCCATTCGTAAATAGTGGAGACAAGATTCCTGGTGGATTGTTCTATTATGACATTGAAGAGCATATCGATGAAAAAGTGAGACTTTTTTATAATTATGAGACTCAAATCAAGACATTGCCTTCACCACTAAACGAAGAGGGAATAAGGGCTCTGGCTCGAATGAGAGGCCTTGAGTGCGGTCGCCGATATGCCGAGATGTTTTATGTGCAGCGTATAATAAAATGACTATGAACTTTGTAGTATTTGAATCAGGCAGTAGGGCAGGACTCAGTGCCGAGTTGTTTTTTGAGCACTATGTGGATGCCACCGGCGCAAAGCACCGTCTTTTCTTGAGCGACCTGGATGAGGATTTCCAGCACATTGTGTCGCGTCACCCGCAGGTGAGCCTCATTCATGACCGTCAGGCATTTGAAATGCTTTCGGCAGGAGAGGCTGTGATATTCCCCGCCGACGAACTCACTCGCCAGTCCAATCCTGTGGCTACACAAGTGGCATCAGAACACCGCTTTTCTTGCATCGAGCCACATTACTACAAAAAGCAGCACATGAACGAACTGCTGGCTCGAGCGACTGCAACCTGCGCTATAAAAGTTCCAGAGACTTTCTCATTAACCAACGTTTGTGTTAAGCCTAATAGCATGTCGGCAGGCTCGCGCAACATCCAGTTCCTTGACAATGCTTGCGTGATGCAGAAGATTGACATTGACCATGAATATGTGGTTGATGTGCTGCGTTATGACGACGAGAAAATGTATATATTCCCACGTGAGGTGACACTCAAGAATGGCTATGACAGATTTATCAAGCTGCTGCCGCTCGAGGGCGAACTTGCAATGCATGTAACGGAGTTTGTCAAAGCGGCTTGTCCCAGTAACGATGGAATGTTCAGCGACATTTTTCACCTGCAGTTGTGTCAAGACAAGAAAGGCGACTATTATTATATCGAGTTCTCGAAGCGCATCTCGGGCACAGCTTGTGTGAACATTTTGTCGGGAATGAGTCCGTTTGCGATGATTGATGGAATAGATCAAGAACTCAACTCTGGCATGATTGATGGCTGCTGGCGACGTTTTGAGGACTTTATGTTGATGATGAAGTAGTTTTCATCATTTCAGGATGTGATTTTATATACTTAATGCCATTGTTCATGTGCCTTAAAGCCTTGAATAATGGCACATTTCTTTTACGCCATAGTCTATAGGCCTTGATAAGCACTCGCAAGTATTTGGTTTTGGGATTGTACAGATGCATCATGGCGCCATGGGCCATCAATGTGCCGCTCTCAACATCGCGACTAATGCTAATTGTAGAGTCATTCTCACTAACGATTGTTATTGGAAAGAACATGCAAGTGAGTCCTTGCGACAGGGCATCTTGTATGAAAATGTGCTCTTCGCCACAATGAAACACTTGAGCGCCCAGTCCAAAATTCTCATTGAACCATATTTTATTAACAACACTCTTGCGTCGAAGTGCGATTTCGATAGATGACACGAAATAGCCTTTTGGAAATGTTGAAAGGTTGAAAGTCTTTTTGGGAAATGTCTTTGTGGAACCAGCTCCCTCAAATTGGAAAGTTGCGATATCAACTTCGGGATTTTGGGCAAAGGTGTCGATTACTGTTTGCAGTCTCTCATGCGTGTATCGGCAGTCGTCGTCGGCAATCAGGCACACGTCGGCAGTGGCATTGCGCAGGCCGTTGTTGCGGTTGCGGCTCAGGCCTCGCCCGACGAGGTCACACACTTTCACGTCGTCGCGCTTGAGCTGGCTGGGCATCGCAATCTCTTTTCCCTCGCTGTGCTGCCACGACACCACATAGCCTATTCCCTCACGCTGCTCAAGCAACATGGCAGGAACGCTGTTTATTCCCTCATCAAGGGTCGATATGAGTATCTCTAGTGTCATTAACTTGTTTGGATTATTTGTCCTCGTAATGGCCTTTTGTTGTTAATACCAATACTGTGACCACTTCATCAAAAATTGTATAAATGAGCCTGTATTTTTTATTTATGCACCTAGAGTACAATTGGTCATTACCGTGTGATAATGGTTCTGGATGTCCTGTACCAATGCGAGGATGTTGCTGTAGTTCTGATAATAACTTTGCAATCTTTTTATAAGAAGCAATATCCGATCTTTTGAATGCAGCTATTTCTTTCTTCGCTCTATCAGTAATTTCTATCCTGTACATAATTATAGCGAGTCAAGGAATTTATTCAATTCATCAGCATCTTTAATTGATGTAGTCTTGCCTGCTTGGTATTCTTGCAAACCTTCTTCTACAATTTGTAATGTTTCATCGTCTAGTCTATATGATGTTGGCACCTTGTTGAGCAAAAACAATTCCTTGCCGCGACATATCAAGATTGATGTGCCTTTGGCAGCCAAGTCGAGCCATTTTTTTTGTTCTTTACGGAACTCGGTTGTTGTCAGTTCAATAGTGTTTGTCATAATAATACTAATGTATAGGTTGTAATTATTTTGTACAAAATTAGTACAAAAATATGAACTGTGCAAATTCTATTACAAAATAGAATCTTATTTCTTGTCTAATATCTTCTCATAAAACTCCAAGTGGCGGCGGGCTACGACTTGTGAGTCGTTGTGCTTAACGACAAACTCGCGGCTGCGGCGGCTCAGGTCGGGCAGAAGGTTCTTGTTGTGCACAAGCCATTCGAGCTTGGCGTCGATGTCACCTTCCACAAGCGGACTCACATTGATGATGGGGTGGTTGTCGCGTTCGCCAATCAGGTCGTAGTATTCAGGCTCAGCGCCACTCACGGCGACCAGTCCGCGCGCCATGGCGAGCAGGGCGTTGGTGGCAGGGGTATAGGAGTAAAGCTGGTCGAGCAGCACATGCGACTGGCTAAGCAGTGTCACATATTCCTCGTAGGGGACGTTCTCTACCACCTTGAGTTCGCACAGGGTGGGGTAGCGGTCCACAGTGCGCCGCGCCGCCTCGAGCAGCCGGTCGGTGCCCTTGAGGATGTTGCGGTCGCGCTGAATGCCAATGAACAGTTTCACCTTCTCGGGCTCACGGTCAATCAAGTGTGGCTCCACGCCCTTGGTGTCGACGGGTATGCCGCCATAGGCAAGGCGGTCGCCCAGCAGCGGCTTGTAGCATGCGTGATACTCCCACAGGCACGAGATGGCGCCATCAATGTTGCCTACGATGTGCTCGCTGTGCTGGCGCATGAGCGGCAGTTTCCAGTTGTCCTCGTGCTTGGCTTGGTATTCCTTTGACAATGCGTAGGGCGAAGGGTGCTCGCCCACCATGAAGTCGTTGTAGCGATAGGTCTTGCCATCGTGGCAGGCATGGAAGTACACATAGTCGGTGCCCAGGGCGCTCATCACCATCGAGCGGTTGTGGCGCTTGAGCCAGTCAAAGACCCGGCGCACCTTCTGCGGCTTGAGGTCGAGGAAGATGCTGCCGCAGGTCACCACCACGTCAAAGCCCTGCATGCGTGGCAACGCCCTGAGCACATCGAGCACATATTTCACTGCGCCCATCTTGCCTGGCCCGCGCTTGAGATCGATGTCGCGGCTGGTGTCCATCCAGTGCGAACCGTTGCTGGCGACAACAGCGGTGTGCCCCAAGTCTCTCAAGGCTTGGGCGAGGCAGTTGTGCATATTACTTGCATCGCCAACGAACAGTATCTTCATCGCAGCATTTTTTACTATAAGCAATGCAAATTTAGTGCAAACCGAGAGCAGAACAAAATAATAAACGAAGTTTTTTTTATTTTTATTTGATTTTCATTTTGTATTTATCTCGGTTTGCACTAATTTTCGATAAATTAGGCTGCACCTCGCAAATAAAAATGAAAATTATTTGATTTTCATTTTGTATTTATCTCGGTTTGCACTAATTTTGGACTCAATATGAAAACTGTCTCAATAGTAATACCCGTTTATAATCGTGCCAATCTGGTGCCGCGCACTCTCAAGACGGTGCTGGAGCAAACCTACAGGCCGCTGCAGGTGGTGCTCGTCGACAACTTCTCGACCGACGACTCGCTTGTGGTGCTCAACCAGTTTAAAATCGACAACAACGCCCCCGACTTCGAGGTCATCGTCACACAGGAGAAGCAGCAAACGGCAAGCGCCGCACGCAACCGCGGCATGCAGTTTGCCACTGGCGACTACCTGATGTTCTTCGACAGCGACGACCTCATGGAGCGCAGGCTGGTGCAGAAGTATGTCGACGCCTTTGAGTCGTCGCCACAGCAGGTCGACGTGGTGATTTGCCGCCGCAACCAGGTTGACGACATGGGAGAGAAAAAGGCGATGCCTCTCTACAAGAAAGACCTGATAGCCAACCACATCCTGCACAGCGTGCTGGCAACGCAGGCGTTTTGTGCAAGGCACGATTTCATTCGTCACATTGAGTGGAACAACAACCTGTCGCACTGGAACGACTTTGAGTATGGACTCAGAATCCTGCTCGCCAAGCCTGTGATAGGCTATCTTGAAGGGAAACCACGTGTCGACGTGATCTATGGTGGCGAGAATTCCATCACTGGCACCAATTTTACTGCCAATCATGGCAAGTGGGAATTGTCGTTGCGCACTATGGTGCTCGACGTGAAGAACTCCTCGCTGCTCAACAAGCAGCGCTACTACGACCTGCTGTACTACCGCCTCCTGGTGCTGGCAGCGCAGTATCAGCGAGAGGGGCATCCCGAGTTTGCAAAGCCGGCAGCGCAGAAGGCCTACTCGGTGCTTAACCGCAAGTGGACCTACCGCGTTGTCATGCCGCGGCTTTTCAAGCGCATCGTCCGCGGCAAGCGCGGCTCAGCACGCATCGCCCGATGGCTCATGAGGTAGCTGTCAGTAGTCAGTAGTCAGTAATCAGTTATCAGTTGTTTTCGCAAGGCGGTGCCTTGCGACCTGCCAACCGATTGTGAGATTGTAGTGCATCTAGTCTCGCCACTGTTTTCCATAAACTATAAACAATAAACTAATCTCGCCACTGTTTTCCATAAACCATAAACTATAAACAATAAACCATAAACCAAGAGAACTATAAACAATAAACCATCAACCATATTTGTATAATAATCCTTAAAAATAGTGGGTCTCGTAAACCGCTATGAGCAAATTATAATTACTTTTGCAACATAAAAATTAATACTACCCGAACTAATGAGCCTTTCGAGTTGTATGAGAATGTTTTAAGGCTCAATACACAATTTCACAAACAACAAAACATGAAGAAACTATTACTTATCACATCAATGGCCGTTATGGCTATTGGCGCTTGGGCGCAGAGTGCTAGCGACTACGGCATCGTTATGGAACAGCCCGCTGGCGAGTTAAAGACTTATGACCGTGCAGGTTATGCTTATTATTACAGCGGTGAGAATATTCGTCGCGGTGCACAAACCGGCACTATCGACATCGTCTTTGGCGAGGACAACAAGGTCTACTTCAAGCAGCCTCTGTCGAAACTCGAGATCAACTCTTGGGTTGAGGGTACCTTGAGTGACGATGGCACCACCATCACCCTTCCTATGGGCCAGAACATCGCCTACGATAGCGAGATCAATCAGGTTATCACTCTTGCAGTGCTCGACTATGACGAGGACTACGAGGAGTTTGAGGTTCGCAACAATGCCCACAATGTGCAGTTCAGCGTTACCGAGGACAAGATTTCGCTCATTGGCACCAGCTCGAGCGTTGTCTTTGGCGCCGTATATGCCAACAGCCAGGAATGGGCAGGCGCTGCCGACTATGGCACCTACTATGTTCCCACCACTCAGGCCGAGGACGTGCTTGTTGAGCTTCCCGAGGGTGTAGAGCCCGAGACCTACATCTTTGAGGCCAACGGTTATGACGGCACTCACTTCAAGTACAACGTTAACGTGGGCGTTAAGGACAACGATGTTTACATCCAGGGTATCTTCAGCGACGTTCCCGAGTCTTGGATCAAGGGTACTCGTGAGGGCAATAACGTGACATTTGCTCAGGACCAGTACATTGGTCATGTTGCCAACCGTCCCAACTACATGGCTGGTGGTCAGACTAATGCCCAGGGCCAGAAGGACATCTGCGACTTCGTCCTTGCCTATGACGAGACTACCGACACCTACACCAACGTCACCGAATACCTCGTTCAGAACACCACTAAGGGCGTGATCTACTACGTTCAGGCGTTCAGCAACATCACCATTACTAAGGATCCTAACAACGGTGCCCACACAGTTCCTTATGTTGAGACTTTCGACACTCAGGCTGCCTTCAGCGAGTACACCGTTATCAATGCCAACAATGATAGCCGCACTTGGACCTATAATGGCACTTCGATGAACGTGTCTTACCAGTGGAACAGCGCCAATGCTGCCGACGACTGGCTGATTACTCCCGCCCTCATTCTTGAGGATGGCGTTGAGTATGAGTTCAAGGTCGACGCTAAGGCTTCGGGCTATCCCGAGCGCCTTGAGGTGATGGTTGGCTCTGAGCCCACCGTTGAGGCAATGACCCAAACTATCATTCCTGCTGTTGAGATTAGTGGATATGATGTTACTGAGCAAATGGGCAAGTTCACCGTTTCAGGCAACTCAAAGGACGGCAACTACTACATTGGCATCCACGCCATCAGCGATGCCGACCAGTTTGTACTCACTATCGACAACGTGAGCGTTACCCTTAGCGACCCATCGGCTATCGAGACTATCAATGTTGAGAAGACTGTCGACAACAACTACTACGACCTCATGGGCCGCAAGATGGACAGCAACAACCTGCCAGCTGGCATTTACATCCACGCAGGCAAGAAAGTCCTCGTGAAATAATACTTGCCTATAACTGGTCATGCAAGTGACCAAGGGCTGAAAACAAAACTAGGGCGCGACTACTTCCATGTAGTCGCGCCCTAATGTGTAATCCCTGCGTCAGTCCCCGCGGACTTTAATGAACACTTAACTCTCGAGGCACTCGTCGAGGTCGCGGGTGAGTTGCTCGCGGTCGAGGTTCTGGCCAATGAAGACTATCTTCACCATGCGGTCGCCGTAGGTCTCGTCCCAGTCCTTGAGGATGTCGGGGTTGTATTGTGCCATGCGGCGCAGCTCTTCCTCGGGAGCGGTGGCAAACCAGAAGCCGCTCTCCACCAGTTTCTTTTGCACACCAGCCTGCTCAAAGAGGAACGACATGTCACGGTTGTGGCTGAAGTAGATCAACCCCTTGGCGCGTATCACGTTCTTGGGCCACTTGGTGGCGACAAAGCGGTCAAACTTGTGGATGTCGATGGCAGGACGGCGATAGTAGACAAAGGTTTGGATGCCATACTCTTCGGCCTCGCCCTCGCCGTGGTGATGATGATGGTGGTGGTGATGTCCACCTTCATGATGGTGTTCTTCCTCATCATCGTGGTGATGCTCGTGCTCATCATCATCGTGGTGATGCTCATGGTGCTCATCTTCCTCGTCATGATGGTGATGGTGGTGGTCAAGGGCCTCGGCCTCTTCCTCGTCGGTGGCGGGGCGCTCTATCTCGCGAATCCATCCTGCCGAGCCAGCAACTTGCTCGTAGTCAAACATGCCGGTGTTGATGATGTCGTTGAGGTTGACCATTGTGTAGTCGGTCTCGATGATGGGAGCCGAGGGCTGTAGGGCGTGGATGATGTGGCGGATGCGTTCGCGCTCGTCGTCGCTCACCTCCGAAGCCTTGTTGAGCAACACGATGTTGCAGAACTCAATCTGCTGGATGAGGAGGTTCTCGATGTCTTCTTCCTCAATGTTGCGGCGCTTGAGGTCTTCGCCACAGGCAAACTCGCTCTGCATCCTCAGTGCGTCGACCACTGTGACAATGCAGTCGAGGCGTGGAATGCCATGCTCGATGTACTGCTCGCCCATGTTGGGAATGGAGCAGATGGTCTGCGCGATGGGCTCGGGCTCGCATATTCCGCTCGCCTCGATGACGATGTAGTCAAAGCGGTCGAGCTTCATGATGTCGTTCAACTGCTCGATATGGTCCATCTTAAGAGTGCAGCAGATGCATCCGTTTTGCAGTGCCACCAGGCTCTCGTCTTTTTGCCCCACGATTCCGCCCTTCTGGATGAGGCTCGCATCGATGTTCACCTCTCCCAAGTCATTGACAATGACGGCAAATTTTATGTTCTGCTCATTAGTGAGAATATGGTTTACAAGCGTTGTCTTTCCGCTGCCCAGATAACCCGTGAGCAGCAATACTGGTGTTTGTTTCATTGTTATTTTAGTTCTTAGTTGTTTTATATAGGTTCTAGACTTTCTTGGGATTCTAGAACTTAACACTTAACACTTAACACTTAACACTTAACACTTAACCCTTAACCCTTATCACAGTATTTCATCAAGCACAGCTTTGTGGTGGCCTTGCATGATGATGTGATGGTTGCCTATGGGGTTGGTCAAGAAGTAGCGTGCTGCCTCTTTGTCGGCGAGCTTGATGACCTGCTGGGTGCGGCACAAGTCGGGCTTGCCCTGGTTCTCAATCAGGACGCCTTCTTCGGCAAAATGACGGCTCAGGTCTCCGCTTGCCTTGAAGATGGTAACTGGGCCAGGCTTCATGAAACCGCGTATTCCCACGCCTATTCCCGACTCAAAATGGGTGTCGAGCTCAAAGCTGTCGACCATGTCGAGTGGTATGGTGCAGTGCGCAAAGAGCAGTTCGCCTGTCTCAGGGTTGATGCGTGCCGGATTGGCCTGGAAACCGCTCTTGCCGGTCACGGCTTGTGCTATCTTCATCGACAGCATGGCGGGGATGTCGCCCTCGCAGCCAGCCACGATGCCTTGAGAGTTGAACTTGGCAAGTGCCACACAACCAGTGTTCTGCACTGCGGTCAAGAGGTCGAAGCAGCGAATGGTGAAGCCTTGCAGGTCATAGCCCTCAACGATGAGGCGCAGCGCTTCATAGATGCGCTCGGCACCAGCGAGCGACTTGCGGATGCTGTCGCTGGGCGCCTTCTCGAGCAGGTCGCTCTCAATGTCGGCAGGCACGCGCTCGATGAGCATGAGCAGTTCGTCCATGTCGATGTGGACTATCTCAATGCCAAGCTTATCCTCGATGGTGCGATACTTTGCCGCGCTGGCAATTAGCCAGTCGCTGGGCTCGCCTATCACTCCCAGACGGCAGCCGTTCAGGTCGCGCATCACTCTGCCCACCTGTTGCAGTGTGGTGATGCGACTCTTTATGTACTCGTTCGACCCGTGAAGAATCTCACCCTTGAGTCCCTTCTGGCGCAGGTAGGAGAGTATCTCCATCGAGGCGGCAAGTGAGTTGCTCTTGCCCGAGGTGAGCAGGTAGAATGGCTGCTTCGACTGGCGAAGCATGCGCGGCAACTCGTTCTTGAAGATGCCCTCGGTGCCGCCAGTGCGCACGTAGATGAGTTCCAGGTCATGACCGCCATAGGTCTTGAAGTTGCTACCCATCAGTTCATACTCGATGCCCAGCCCGCCCAGGAACTCCTGGGTTGCGGCATCAACGGCAGCCGCGTCATGCAGCTGCGATGTGAGTGTGTATATTGCTGTTGTCATAATACCATTATTTTTATTCGAACTCCAAAATTACTAAATTCTCTCCAAACGGCAAAACAAAGAATCAAGTTTTGCAAGATTAGTACAATTCGTTGTCAAGTATTGAACGATTAGCTGTTCTCGCTCGTCTTGATGATTCCCATGAAGGTGCGGCCACTGTTGATGCCCAGACGGCGTGCCGAGAAGTAGCGGGTGTGCTCACAGCGGCTGCAATGCTCGGAAAGTGTGATGCTCTCTGGGGTCAGGCCCGCTGCGATGAGCACCTGGCGGTTGGCTTCCTGAAGGTTAATATGGGCCTTGCCGCTGGTGGCATTGCGCTTCATGATGAGTGGAATGTCAAATCCCGCTTTCTCAAACTCTCTCACCACCTCGTCGCCCACCTCAAAGCAGTCCTGGCAGATGCTTGCTCCCATTGTGGCAACGATGTTGCTGGCTTTTGCTCCAGCTTTTACCATCGCTTTTACCGTTTTCTCGGCAATTCTTGCAACGGTTCCTCTCCATCCCGCATGGGCTATGGCGATGACACCGCTTGCAGGGTCGGCAAGGGCGATGGGCACGCAATCGGCAGTGTTGACGCCAATGCACACTCCAGGTAGTGTGGTTACCAGCGCGTCAACGCCCTCGAGTTCACTGTCTTGATCCTCAATCGACTCCTCCAGAAATGCGTTGTCAAGCACTTTGATATTGGTGCTGTGTGTCTGTCGTGGCATCACCAGGTGGTCGAGGTCGATGCCTAACTGCTGGCAAAACTGCATGCGCGAGTCGAGCACGCGCAAGGCGTCGTCGCCAGTGTAGTCACACAGGTTCCACTGTGAGTAGGGATTGCTGGTTTCAATCTCGCCTCGTTGAGTTTGCAGCACTGTGATGCCTGGTGTGTCGCAGTTGAATTTAAGCTGGTCAAGTGTCATATTTTGGGAGGATAGAGTTTGTTGATCAAGTCGCGCCTGTGTAACTTCTTGAGCGACTTGATGATATCGTTCTTGTATTTCTTGTCATACCAGAAGAAATACTTGCGCTGGGCAAGTTTCTCTTCCTTGCTGTGAGCAGTGTAGATGGGCTGTAATGTGTATGGGTGAAGGCCGGTGTAGAATGCCTCGGTGGCAACGGTCATGGGAGTGGGGGTGAAATCCTGCACCTGCTCGAGGTGGAAGTTGAGCTCCTTGGTGAGCGCAGCGAGTTCGGCCATGTCCACCTCGTGGCACGCAGGATGCGACGAGATGAAATAGGGAATGAGTTGCTGGTTGAGGTGATACTTGGCATTCACGCGGTCGAAGATGCGCTTGAACTGCACAAACTGCTGGAACGACGGCTTGCGCATCACTCCCAGCACCTCGTCGCTGGTGTGCTCGGGGGCAACTTTCAGACGGCCCGAGACGTGGAAACGTATCAGTTCCTCGTTGTACTGGGCATTGGCTTTGTCTATCTCGGGGTCACCACAGCGGTGCATCGACAGGTCGTAGCGCACTCCGCTGCCAATGAACGACTTCTTCACCTGTGGCAACGCATCCACGCTGTGGTAGATGTCGAGCAGCGGACGATGGTCGTTGTTGAGGTTGGGGCACGGCTTGGGGTGAAGGCACGAGGGACGGGTGCAGCGCTTGCAACGCTCCAGGTCGTGGCCGTGCATGGCGTACATGTTGGCGCTGGGGCCACCCAGGTCGCTGATGTAGCCCTTGAAATCCTCCATTTGGGTCACTTGCTTCACCTCACGCATTATCGACTCCTTGCTGCGTGAGGCAATGAACTTGCCCTGGTGGGCGCTGATGGTGCAGAATGCGCAGCCGCCAAAGCACCCACGGTGCATGCACACCGAGTGCCTGATCATCTCATAGGCAGGGATGCGCTTGCCGCGGTAGCGGGGATGGGGCAGGCGGGTGTATGGCAGGTCAAACGATGCGTCAACTTGCTCGGTGGTCATGGGAGGATTCATGGGGTTGACCTTAATTGCCACATCGCCAGTGGCTTGCCACAGGGTGTGACCATGCCAGCGGTTGCTCTCTATCTCTATGTTCTTGAAATTCTGGGCCTGGCAACGCTTGCTCTGCTTGCATTGCTCAAAGGGGTGCAAGACAATGTTTTCGTCGTCATTCTCGGCGGGAATCTCGCTCAAGGGACGGCGCACCACGGTCTGCGGTATATAGGTCAAATCCTCGATTCTTGCTCCAGCGCTTAGGGCATCGGCAATGGCAACGGTTGCCAGCTCGCCCATGCCGTAGCACACCATGTCGACAGGTGCGCTGTCAATTATCGACGGCATCAGGCGGTCTTGCCAGTAGTCGTAGTGCGACAGTCGTCGCAGCGATGCCTCGATGCCGCCGGCTATTACGGGCACATCGGGGAAGAGTTTTTTGAGTATTTCGCTATAAACTATAGTGGGGTAGTCGGGGCGGGCTCCGGCGCGGCCGTCGGGGGTGTAGGCGTCGTCGCTGCGACGGCGGCGGTTGGCGGTGTAGTGGTTCACCATTGAGTCCATGGCTCCTGCCGAGACGCCGAAGAACAACCTGGGCTTGCCCAGTTTCTTGAAGTCGCGCAGGTCGTCGCGCCAGTTGGGCTGTGGCACCACCGCCACGTTGTAACCATGTGCCTCGAGGGTGCGTCCTATCACAGCCGTACCCATCGACGGGTGGTCGATATAGGCATCGCCCGTGAAGAGTATCACGTCGATGTGATCCCACCCCAGGTGCTCAATCTCCTTCTTGGTGGTTGGAAGCCATTGTCCCTCGATGCGCATATTGTTTATTTTTTTGTTTATAGTTTATGGTTTCTTGTTTATGGAAGACAGTGGTGAGATTAGAGGCACAGGGCATTTCCACGTTCCACGTTTTTCGTTCCGCCTTCCACGTTTTTCGTTCCACCTTCCACGTTTTTCGTTCCACCTTCCACGCGCCGCCAGGCGCCACTTAACCCTTATCAAGTTTTTCTTGTAGTTTCAGAATTTCATCGCGGTATTGTGCCGCAGCAATGAATTCCATGTTCTTGGCGGCGGCAACCATCTGGCTCTTGAGATACTCAATGGTCTTCTCCAGGTCTTGAGGCTTCATGTAGGCGATGACTGGGTCGGCAGCAATGCCGGCGGTGTGGTCAAACTCTGCCTCCACTTGCTTCTTGAGCGACGAGGTGTCGACCACGTTGCTCTCATAGCGGCGCGCATGTTTGCGCGTCTCTTCGTTCGCATCCATGTTGGTGTCTACTCCAATGATGGCATTTCTTGCCTTGACAATAGCCTGTGGTGTGATGCCGTGCTCCTCGTTATACTTGAGCTGCATGGTGCGGCGGCGCTCGGTCTCGTCGATGGTGCGCTGCATCGAATCGGTGATTTTGTCGGCATACATAATCACCTCTCCGTTAAGGTTTCGTGCCGCGCGACCTGCCGTCTGGGTCAGGGCGCGATGCGAGCGCAGGAAGCCTTCTTTGTCGGCATCGAGGATGGCAACGAGCGACACCTCGGGCAGGTCAAGGCCCTCACGCAACAGGTTCACGCCCACGAGCACGTCAATCACGCCCAGGCGCAGGTCGTCAATAATCTGGATGCGGTCCATGGTCTCCACGTCGCTGTGCATGTAGGCGCACTTGATATTGATTTTCGCCAGGTAGTTGTTCAGTTCCTCGGCCATGCGCTTGGTGAGGGTGGTCACGAGCACGCGCTCGCGATTCTCTACGCGCAGCTCTATCTCGTGGATGAGGTCATCAACCTGGCCCAGCGAGGGGCGAACGGTAATCTTGGGGTCAAGCAAGCCGGTGGGGCGTATAATCTGCTCGGTGACAACGCCTTCGCAGCGCTCGAGCTCATAGTCGGCCGGGGTGGCGCTCACGTAGATGGTCTGGTTGGTCAGTGCCTCAAACTCGGTGAATGTCAACGGCCTGTTGTCACGGGCAGCATCGAGGCGGAAGCCATAGTTCACGAGAGTGTCTTTGCGTGAACGGTCACCGCCATACATGGCACGCACCTGTGGCACGGTGGCATGGCTCTCGTCGATGATGGTCAAGAAGTCTTTGGGCAAGTAGTCGAGCAGGCAGTAGGGACGCGCTCCGGGCTCACGGCCGTCGAAGTAGCGCGAATAGTTCTCGATGCCCGAGCAGTAGCCCACCTCGCGAATCATCTCCAGGTCGTAGGTCACACGCTCATACAAGCGCTTGGCCTCAACGGGGCGGTCTTCGCGGTAGAACATGTCGACCTGAGTGCCCAGGTCCACGTCAATCTTTCCCATGGCGCTCGCCATGCTCTCCTTGCTGGTGACGAAGATATTGGCGGGGTAGATGTTGAAGCCCTCCACGCTCTCGCGAGGCAGCATCGTCAATGGGTCGAGAAGCTCCATGCTTTCTATCTCATCGCCCCAGAAGATGACGCGCAGCACGGCGTCAGTGTCGGCAATCATCACGTCTACGGTGTCGCCTTTCACCCTGAAGGTGCCCATCGACAGCTCATACTCGTTGCGGCTGTACAGGGCGTCGACGAGGCGACGCAGGAACTCGTCGCGGCCTATGCTGTCGCCCACTTTAAGGCGCACGATATTAGCCTCGATGTTCTCGGGGTTGCCCATGCCATAAAGGCACGACACACTCGACACCACTATCACGTCTCTTCGTCCCGAGAGCAGCGCAGTGACGGTGGCAAGGCGCAGGCGGTCGATTTCCTTGTTGATGGCAAGGTCTTTCTCAATGTATTTGTCGCTCGAGGGCAGGTAGGCCTCGGGCTGGTAGTAGTCATAGTAGGACACAAAGTATTGCACCGAGTTCTCGGGGAAAAACGACTTAAACTCGGCATAGAGCTGCGCGGCGAGGGTCTTGTTATGCGACAAGACTAGGGTAGGGCGGTTAGTCTGCGCTATCACATTTGCCATTGTGAACGTCTTTCCCGAGCCCGTCACGCCAAGCAGCGTTTGGCACGGGAGCCCGCTGTTCACCCCATCCACGAGTTCCTTGATAGCCTGCGGCTGGTCGCCAGTAGGCTCATATTGAGAATGTAACTTGAAATCCATCTACCTAAAATCTAAAACCAGCTACAAAGATAGAGAAAAAAGGGGAGACGAGCAATTTTTTTCTTGAGCAACTTCTCTATTGGGTGCAAACCAGCGGTTTGCAATACATGACTGCAATGAGAAAAATGGCAGCCGCACGGCTGGCGGCGTTTCGCTCGTGGCGAGCGTTGTGGCGCTTCTTGTGGCAGTCGCAGTTTTGCTCGTGGCGAGCGTTGTGGCGCTTCTTGTGGCAGCCGCAGGGCTGCCGGCGTTTCGCTCGTGGCGAGGGCGAGTCTAGTATTGCAAGCAGCTGGCTTGCAAGGTGGCTTGTAGTGTGGCTTGTAGTGTGGCTTGTAGTGTGGCTTGTAGTGTGGCTTGTAGTGTGGCTTGTAGTGTGGCTAAGTGTGGGTTATAGCTCTTCCACTATTATTCTTGCAAGTTCATTGAGTTGATTGCATTGTTGCCGGGTGATTTTTATTCTCTCGTTGTGGTGTGGCCAGGGGGCTACTAGTAGCAATCTGCCTTCAGAGCAGGCTTTGAACTGCCGTCCTTGTGGTTTTTGGTGTTTTGCAAAGCCGTTTTCGAGGAGGATTATTTGTGGATAGCCTTCTTGAAATCCACATTTCATGATTTCTTTCTCTCCATTACTGATGCAGGGCGACACAAGCACGATGTCTTTGTTGTCGCAATCTCTAAGCCGCTGCCTTTGAGATTCGATTTCCTCTTCGGTCATTTTGCGAGAGCATTGCACTTGCTCTTTTACAGGATGGTTGAGCAGGAAGCGGTTGCCCATGATCTCAACTTGCGTGTCGCCTATTGTAATGTTGTGATAAACAGTGAAATAGTCAGGCTGCGACCTCTTGAGCCACAGTCTGTAGGGATTGTCTTTTACGTAGTTGCACATCTGCTTGAGTTGTCCAGCGCGTTGCAAAATCCTGTCGTGATAGCTTTCTTCCCATAGTTGTCCATCATAGCATTTGTTGCTGTCTTTCTTGAAATAGCCCATGATTTTGCCCAAATGCTGTGGCATCCTCTCAGTCACGTGGATAATAGCATGCAGGTGGTCGGGCATGATTTGCAGGGCATATAGCTTTATCTCAGGGTGATGGGCGTGGATGTTGTTCCATTCATTTTTTATCGCATTGCCCAGGGCGGTTAGTTCTATCCAAGGGCGTGGATGGTTGCCATCGGGGGCCTTCATTGAGCCAAGCAGTGGCCTGTGGTCTTTCACTACAATAGTGATCATGTAGATGCACGGCTGCTGGTAGTCGTGGTCGCTTTTCCGGCGGAGCATCGACGGCTTTTTCTCTGTCTCGGGGTGCTTTTTCAGCCATTCTTTGCGTTGCTCATTTCTCTTGCTGTCCATAATGCAAAGGAAGTGATTTTTTCTGAGATGTGCAAACCGCGGTTTGCAATACCTGACTGCTATGAGTAAAAAAACTGCCGCGGGGCTGGAGTCGTTTTGCTTGTGGTGAGCGTTGTGGCACTTCTTGTGGCTGCCGCGGGGCTGCTGCAGTTTTGCTTGTGGCGAGGGCGAGTCTGGAATTGCAAGCCGCTGGCTTGTAGGGTGGCTTGCAGGCTGGGTGGCGGTGTCGAGAAAAGCGATGCTCAACCCTCGTTCAACCCTCGTTAATACTTTTTTACAACAAAAGATTAAGGAATTTTATAGTTATAACAATTTTTTTTGTAATTTTGCAGCCTGTATTATAGGTAATAATGATTTTTTTACCATTTTAGGTAATATTGGACTACCTCAATAAAAAGATTTTATGAAGTTACTACAACAGAAGTTGGCAAGTTACACCGAGCCACAAAAGGCTAAGGCTGCAGGTATTTATCCTTATTTCCGTGCCATATCGAGCGAGCAGGACACCGAGGTTATCATCAATGGTAAGAAGGTGCTCATGTTTGGCTCTAACTGCTACTCGGGTCTTGTTAACGACCCTCGAGTGCGTGAGGCTGCTATCCAGGCTACCATGAAATATGGCACTGGCTTGGCAGGTTCGCCATTCCTTAACGGTACCCTTGACATTCACAAAGACTTGGAGAAGAAACTTGCCGCCTATGCTGGCAAGGAAGACGCGATGATCTATAGCACCGGTTTTGAGGTGAACTTGGGTGTAGTGTCGTGTCTCACCGGCCGTGAGGACTACATCCTCTGGGATGAGCAAGACCACGCATCGATTATCGAGGGACGCCGCCTCTCGTTCTCGCAGTCGCTCAAATATCGTCACAACGACATGGCATCGCTCGAGGCGCAGCTCAAGAAGTGCAACCCCGACAAGGTGAAACTCATCGTCACCGATGGCGTGTTCTCGATGGAAGGTGATGTGTGCAAACTGCCCGACATCGTGGAGCTGGCGCGCAAGTACGATGCAAGCATCATGGTCGACGAGGCTCATGGCATTGGCGTCTTTGGCAAGGGTGGCCGAGGCGTGTGCGACCATTTTGGCCTAGCCGACGAGGTGGACCTTATAATGGGAACCTTCAGCAAGTCGTTTGCCTCGCTGGGTGGTTTCATCGCTACCGATGAGGTGATTACCAACTATCTGCGTCACCACAGCCGCAGCTACATCTTCACTGCAAGTATCACTCCTGCTGCCACTGCCGCCGTTAGTGCCGCTCTCGACATCATGATTGCCGAGCCCGAGCGTCAGGAAAAATTGTGGGAGAACACCCACTATGCTCTTGAGGGATTCCGCCAGATGGGATGCGAGATAGGTCACACCGAGACTCCTATCATCCCGCTATTCATTCGTGACAACAACCTCACGTTCCTCATCACTCGCGAGCTGCTTGATGAAGGCATCTTTGTCAACCCCGTGGTGTCGCCTGCCGTTGCTCCCAACGACACGCTCATCCGCTTCAGCCTCATGGCAACGCACACTCGCGAACAAGTGACCGTTGCACTTGAGAAGATCCAGAAGGTGTTCCGCAGCCACAATCTCATTCCTTGACGATACTGCGCTGCTTAGCATAAATAATTAGAGGATGTGTCGCTCATGGTCACATCCTTTTTTGTAGATGAAAGAGTTATTTATAAATAAGGTAAAGGCATTCATCGAGCACAACGGCCTCATCGATGGCTCGGCGCCGGTGCTCGTGGCGCTGAGTGGCGGTGCCGACTCGGTGGCGCTACTGCGCGTGCTGCTCGAGCTTGGCTACGATTGCCGGGCTGCCCATTGCAACTTCCACTTGCGGGGCGAGGAGAGCAACCGCGACGAGCGGTTTGTCACCCAGCTGTGCCAGCGGCTTGGTGTGACTCTTCACGTCAAGCATTTCGACGTGCCGGCATTTATGGCACAGCATGGCGTCTCGCTCGAGATGGCGTGCCGCACGCTGCGCTACGAGTGGTTTGAGCACCTGCGCCGTGAGCTGGGCTGCGATTGCATTGCCGTGGCTCACCACAACGACGACAACATCGAGACGTTCTTCCTCAACGCACTTCGCGGCACTGGCATTGCAGGGCTCACGGGAATGAAGCCGCGCAATGGGGCAGTGGTGCGGCCGTTGCTCTGCGTCGCGCGCAGCGAGATTCTTGACTGGCTCAAGGCTCTGGACCAGGACTTTGTGACCGATAGCACCAACCTCGAGAACGATGCCCGCCGCAACCGCCTGAGAAACATCGTGTTGCCTGCGCTCTACGGCGAGTTTGACGGCGCAAAGGATGCTTTGCTCACTACTATCGACAACTTGACCCGTTGCAACGAGCTTTACATCGAGAGCGTGGGGGTGATGCGCAACATTGTGAGCGACCATAAGGGCGACTCGCTGGTTATCGACCTCGAGATTCTGAATAGTTTCACGAGCCGTGAGATGTTGCTCTTTGAGATTCTCAAGCCGCTCGGTTTCAACTATGACCAGTGCTGTGACATGCTCACGAGCGCCGTGGGGCGCCATTTCGTCACGGCGACTCACAAGGCGGCGATCAACCGCAACAATATAGAGGTTTTCCCTCTCAAGCAAGATGATACCAAGGTGTATATCGTTGATTTAGAGCAAGATGAGATTGCCGAGCCTGTTGCGCTGGAGATCAGTCACATTAGTGGCACGCCATTCACGCCGGCTATGGTCAACGGCAAGACTGCGGTGGCTTTCTCCCTCGACATCATGCAGTGCTCCGAGGTGCTGCTGCGTCACTGGCGCGACGGCGACAGGTTCAAACCATTCGGGATGAATGGCAGCAAACTCATCAGCGACCTCTTTACCGACCTCAAACTCAGCGAGAAGCAAAAAAGCGACACCTGGCTTCTCGAGGCCGACGGCGAAATCCTGTGGGTGCTAGGCTACCGTGCCGCTCAAGCCTTCGCAGTGCCCAAAGCCGCATCTAATTATCTGATTGTTAGGATGAAATAATCCAGCCTCACCACACGGCATCGAGCTTTTCCTCAATGCTGCTCTCTTCCAGCCCTTTGAGCCTGGCGAGTGACTTGAGCACACGGTTCAGGCTCGCTTCATTCTTCAGGATTACGCGTTTCTCGCGGTCGACGAGGTAGAACAGCGGCATCGTCATCAGGTCGTAGCTCTGCTCGCCTTCAATCTCCTGCTTGTAGTCCCAGCCATTGATCACATAGCCCGGGAATGGCTCCAGTTTCCACTCGCGGGTGTTGTCGTAGGGGTAAATGCCCAGAACCGTCAACGTGCTGTCGGCCACCATGTTTCGCAGCAAGGTGCATGTGTCGAGGCGCATTTTTACCTTGGCGCACGAGAGGCATTCGGGGTCGTTGAAATAGATTAAGGTATAGGGAGTGGCAATCTCGCTCAGCTTGCTGCGGTTGCCGTCAAGGGTCTCATAGTCAATGTCGTGGCATGCGGTGCCAGGCGCATTCTTGCGCACCACCTCCAGGAGCATGAGCGGACGCAGGCGCTCGTTGTCGCTCAGGCACGGCGCAGTGGCTGCATGCTCCATCGCCAGGGCAAAAAGCTCCTCGTTATGGGTGTCCCACGTGGGCTCCGACAGCATCTCTTCAAGACTGGCAATCAGCTTCTTATAGCCCTTGCCGCCAGCCTTGGCGCTACTGTCGAGCCACTTCGACATCTCGCCAATCGCTTGCTGCCGAGGCATCGCCTCGATGGCCGTCAACGCACGCTGTGGCGACGCCTCCTGCGCCCCCACACCACCAGCCGCCGCCATCATTACCACAGCCACCAGCACCATCTTCATGCAATACCACATCATTTTCATACTGCAAAGATACATATCATCTCTATATAAGCTTTCATCTAAAGTACTAAAAAAATAAAACTAAGATATAGTTTTTATGCTGAAAACAAAAAAACTAATAATTGATGATTAAATAATAGCAACTATTTACTATCTTTGCTACTACAATTGTAATTCATCATGAAAAAGATAACGAAAACTAATGCGGCGCGGTTGCTTGACAGGGCTAAGGTTGCCTATGAGCTGATTCCCTATGAGGTTGACGAGAGTGACCTCTCGGCAGGGCATCTTGCCGAGACTATTGGCGAGGATATTAACCAGGTTTTCAAGACTTTGGTGCTCTTTGGCGAGAAGACTAAGCACTTTGTGTGCGTCATCCCCGGCGACCATGAGGTGGACCTGAAGAAGGCTGCCAGGCTGAGTGGTAACAAGAAGGTGGACCTCATCGCGATGAAGGACTTGCTGGCTACGACTGGCTACATTCGTGGCGGCTGCTCGCCCATTGGCATGAAGAAGCCGTTCCCCACATTTATCCACGAGACGTGCATGATGTTTGACCACATCTACGTGAGCGCAGGAATGCGTGGACTGCAGTTCAAGATTGCTCCGCAGGCGCTTGTCGACTTCGTGGGGGCAACGGTGTGCGATCTTATTAAAGAAACCGACGACTGAGATTATGGCACTCAAGAATAGAATAGGAAACGTGTTCAGCCTCACCTCGTTTGGCGAGTCGCATGGACCTGCCATCGGGGGCATTGTGGATGGCATGCCTGCTGGGGTGAAGATTGATTTTGAGCAAGTTAGGCTTGAGATGGCTCGACGCGCGCCAGGGCAGGGCGGAGCAACTTCGGCACGCCAGGAGACCGACGAGGTGGAGTTCCTCTCGGGAATCATGGATGGCGTTACTCTGGGCACACCCATTGGGTTCATAATCCGCAATCGCGACCAGCGACCAGCCGACTACTACCACCTGAAGAATGTGTACCGACCATCGCACGCCGACTTCACCTATCAAGCGAAGTATGGCATTCGCGACCATCGCGGCGGAGGGCGCGCCTCGGCTCGTGAGACAGCCGCAAGGGTTGTGGCAGGCGCTCTGGCTAAGCAGGTGCTGGCAAAGCTTGGCATCACCGTGACCGCGAGTCAGGTGAGTCAGGTGAGTCAAGCGAGTCAGGCGAGTCAAGCGAACCGTTCCACGTTCCACGTTCCACCTTCCACCCATCAAGTGAATCACACGATTCCGCAAGGCGACACGGCTGGCGGCATTGTGGAGTGTGTTATTCGGGGTGTGGAAGCCGGCATTGGCGAACCGGTGTTTGGCAAACTCTCGTCGCAGCTTGCCGAGGCGGTGATGAGCATCCCTGCCGCCAAGGGCTTCGAGATTGGCCTTGGATTTGACTTTGTGAACCACCACGGCAGCGAGGTACTCGACAAGTTTGTGGTGAAAGACGGCAAAATTGCTACTGCCACCAACTTCTCGGGAGGCATCCAGGGCGGCATCAGCAATGGCAGTGACATCTGCTTCAAGGTGGCTTTCAAGCCAGTGGCAACGCTCATGCAGCCGGTGGAGGGCATCGACAGCGAGGGCAATGCGGTGACCATCGAGCCCCGCGGGCGTCACGACAGCTGCGTAGTGCCACGCGCCATTCCGGTGGTAGAGGCAATGGCAGCTATCGTTGTTCTTGATAATGTGCTGATTAACAGGGTGGCAAGGCTGTAATGACCAGGCTGGATTATAGCGATTTCTTAAAGGACCTTTACGGCTCAAGGGTCCAGAAACTTAATGTAAATGCAGGGTTTTCATGTCCAAACCGTGATGGCAAGTTGGGCGTGGGAGGCTGCGTTTATTGTAACAATGCGTCGTTCACGCCGGCATTTAGCCTTGGCAACAACAGTGTGACGCAACAACTGCTTGACGCGAAGCAGTTCTACTCTGGCAAATACCGCGACGTGAAGTATGTTGCCTATTTCCAGAGTTTTACAGGTACCTACGCTCCTGTCGCGACTCTGCGCTCGCTCTACAACGAGGCTCTGGCAGTGCCCGATGTGGTGGGGCTCGTGATTTCCACGCGCCCCGACTGCCTTGACGACGAGGTGCTCAGCCTCCTCGAGGAGATAAACCAGCACCACAAGGTGATAGTGGAGATAGGGGTGGAGTCGGCACACGACCGCACTCTGCGACTCATAAACCGTTGTCACACATGGCAATGCGCGCAAGATGCCATATGGCGTGTCGATGGGCGAGGCATTCTGGTGGGGGCTCACCTCATCCTGGGGCTGCCTGGCGAGACTGAGGACGACATGATGGCGACTGCCAGCGAGATAGCAAAACTGCCATTGTCAACAGTCAAGTTTCATCAGCTGCAAGTGATCAAGGGCACGCGGCTCGCGCAACAGTGGAGCAGGGGAGAGCTTGATATAATCAGCTGTACACCAAGCGAGTACGCCAGTCTATGCCACCGCATCCTTACGCAGTTGCCACCGCACATCACCGTAGAGCGCATGGTGTCGACCGCTCCGGCACATCTGTTGCTGCACCCCAAGTGGGGACTAAAGCCCGAGCAGTTTAGAAAGTTGTTTGATACAATTCTTTAGCTAAGTTCTTGTGTAGGTGAGGAGTATGATCCTCCAAGTGGCTGCGCAATTATCCGGCTCAAATCACTACTGCGGTGCCACTGGTGGCGACCATCAGCATCGAGCCTGCCTCGCCTATCGTCTCATAGTCGATGTCGATGCCCACAATCGCGTTGGCGCCCATGGCCTGAGCGCGCTCTATCATCTCCATCATCGACGTGTCCTTCGCCTCGCGAAGCACCTTCTCATAGCTGGCAGAGCGTCCGCCCACGATGTCGCGCAACCCCGCCATGAAGTCCTTGAAAATGTTTGCACCAATAATAGTCTCACCGGTCACCACGCCCCTGTATTCGCGTATCGTGTAACCATCAATCTGAGGTGTCGTCGTCAGTAACATACGTTTTT
>ONIY01000025.1 GCA_900318065.1 uncultured Prevotellaceae bacterium | reverse complement strand
TCGAGGAGAAATCCCCGGGCTCTCTTTTTTTTATTCCCTTTTCATTTTTTTCCCTTTTCCTTTTTCCTTTCCCCTTTTTTCCTTTCCCCTTCTTTCTTTTTTTCATTTTTCATTTTCCCCTGCGCTGTGATACAGCGCAGCACCGAACCGAGGGCACAGCGCGCGGCACCGAAGCTGAAAAAATAGCCAGGAAGTGATGAACCTCCTGGCCATTAAGTGTGTTGTGTGATAGAGTGCTATAGCTTGCTGGCGGTGTTATTTTGCCTTGTGGCAGCAGCCACCGTCTTTGTTGCCATCCTTGTGGCAGCAGTCGCCGTCGCCGTGGTGGCCTTCGCAACCTTCTTTGTTGTCGCAGCCGCCCTCACCGCAACCGCCACAGTCACCGCCGCCGCATCCACCGCAGTGGTGTGGAGGGTTCTTTTCCTCGTCGGTTGCCTCACGCACGTTGAGCACTTTACCGGTATACTTCACGGTCTCTCCAGCTAGCTGGTGGTTGAAGTCGACGGTCACCTTATCGCTGGTAATCTCCTTGACGATACCCTCGATGCGCATGCCCTCGGCAGTCATCATGGGCACGAAAGCACCCTCGTAGACGCGCTCGCTGTCAAACTCACCGTCGATGATGAACAGTGACTTGTCGAGAACGGCAACCATATTGGGGTCACGCTCGCCAAATGCCTCGATGGGCGAGAGAATGAAGTCGAACTCATCGCCAGCCTTGAGTCCCTCGAGATGACTGGTGAAAGACTCCAGCATCCCTGGCTCGTTGCCAAAGACGAAGTGGTCTGGTTTATCCTCCTTGAACTCAAAGATCATTGTGTCGCCTTCTTTGTCGACGATAAAGATTTTATAGGCCAACTCAACGTATTTTCCGCTAACTATTGTTTCCATGTTTTGAGTAATAAAAAATAGCTTGGTTATTGATTGTGGTTATTTCAGGTCACAAAATTACTGCTTTATCGGTCAATTCACAATAGCAAAGGGCACTATAATGGCGAAAAAAAGAATATTTAACCTAAAAATGTGATGCTTGCAGCAAATTAGTGTGTATATTTGCAGTGAATAAACCTCCCCGAGCAATTGGGAAATAATAGCAAATCTTATGAACGACGGAATAAAGCAACTGAATTTTAGCGATGTGCCAAATCTTGCCAGTGAGGTCAAGTATTTTGACGGCGAGGTTGGGTTTGCCGACGACATTCACTTGGTGGTGAAACTCTCCAAAGTGTTTAGGGTGAACTTTGTCGCGATGATCTTTTGCACTGGTGGCAAGTTGTCGATCAATGTCAACTCCATAAGGTATGAACTGGAGTCGAACGATGCCCTGTTGATAGACATGCAGAGCGTGGTGAGCGATATAAGCTATGATAATAACATGAGTTGCAAGGTGATATTCTTGTCGCTTGAGGGAGGAATCACGTTCTTGACCAAGACAGTGTTTGAGACGTTCATGAGCATGCGCCAGGTGCCTGTTGTTCACTTCACGGTAGAGGAGATGGAGCTCTTGAGCAAGTATTATGAGCTGGTTCTCTTCAAGCTGGAGCACACAGAGCTTGGGTCGGTAGACAAGCCCACCATGCGCACCATTTTCAGGGCCTACCTTCTCGACATGATTGCCATTGTCAACGGTCGCCTGAACATCGAAGAGGAGAATACTATCTTGAGGCAGAGCGACAAGATTTTCCACCGTTTCATCATGCTGCTTTCCAAGAACGACGGCACACAGCGCAGTGTTGTGGACTATGCCAACGAACTGTGTGTATCACCCAAGTACCTGACCAGCATATGCCGCAAGCTTGAGGGCAAAACGGCAAGCGAGCTCATCACGCTGAATGTGATTGCTCAAATCAAGCAGCTGCTGTTGTTTAGCTCGCTGAGTATAAAGGAGATAGCCTTGAAGATGGGATTTGACAACCTGTCGTTCTTTGGGAAATATGTGAAAAAGCACTTGGGCAGTTCGCCCAACAACTTCCGCAAGCTTAATGGCTATGGCAAATAGGTGCTGAGACAAGAGCTGCTTAGCTGTTGTCCTCCTGGCTGGCTGAGGCATTGACTGTGAGAGTGATAAGCTCTAGTCGTGCCCCAGTTTTCTTGTTGATGTGGATAGTGAAATTGTCGATGTTGTGCTCCTCGCCCTGGTTAGGAATCACCTCCAGTCGGTTGACGATGTAGCCGGCGATGGTCTGGTAGTCGTCGCTCTCAGGTAGATCCAGGTCAAACATTTCGTTGATGCGCTCAATCTCCATGCGTCCCGAGAACTCATAGGTGTTGTCGCCTGTGCGTCGCGCCACGAGCTTGCGGCGGTCGTGCTCGTCCTCGATGTCGCCAAAGATTTCTTCCACCAGGTCTTCGAGCGTTACCATTCCTGCAGTGCCTCCAAACTCGTCGACCACAATCGCCATGCTCTTCTTTTCCTTGAGCAGGTTTTGCATCATCTTCTTGGCGAGCATCGTCTCGGGTGCCATGATCACGGGTTTTATCTGGTCTTTCCAGTTGACGCTTGCCGGCCTGAACATCTCGCTCACCTGAATGAATCCCAGCACGTTGTCGATGTCGTCGTGGTAGACCACGAGTTTCGACAGTCCCGAGCGTGTGAACAGCGCGCTGAGTTCCTCGCGTGTGGTCTCGGCGATGTCTACTCCCACTATCTCGTTGCGTGGAATCATGCAGTCTCGGAGTCGCGTGTCGCTAAAGTCGAGCGCGTTCTCAAAGAGCTTGACTTCGCGCTCCACCTCTCGGTTCTCGTCTTCGCTCTTGTCGATGTTTTCCTGCAGATAGTCGTCGAGCTCGCCCACCGAGATAAGCCTTATTTCTTTCTTCTCGTTCTTGATGCCAAACACTCGCATGAGCAGTGCCGACAGCCATGAGGTGAACTGCGAGATGGGGTAGAGCAGCAGGTAGAGCATGAGCAATGGCACGGCAAAGATGCGCAGCGAGCGGTTAGGATCGATGCGGAAGATGGTCTTGGGCAAGAACTCGCTCATGACCAGCACAATAGCAGTGGAGATGAGAGTTTGCACCAGCAGCACAAGTGCCTCATTGCCCCCGAGCCAGTTCTCGAGAGGCGATTTAAGCAGCCATGCTATGCCAATGCCATATATCACATTCACGATGTTGTTTCCCACTAGCATGGTAGAGATAAACGTCTCGCGGTGAGCATAGAAGATGTTGAGTATCTGGCTCACGAGTCCTCCCTTCTTGATGTCGATTTCGGCCCTCACCTTGTTTTGTGAGATGAAAGCGATTTCCATTCCCGAGAAAAATGCCGAGAACACGAGTGCCACGATAGTGAGAACGAGATATGGTATAAACTGGTCCATTGGTTGTCAGTTGTCAGTATTCAGTTGTCAGTTATCAGTTATTCAGTTATCAGTTGCTGGATGTTCCGGATATTCCGGGTTTTCCGGGTTTTCCGGGGGCGGGCTTTTGTACTTCGTCCTTTGTACTTAGCCCCTTGTCCTTTGTACTTTTATTGCATTGATGGCAGGCTGGTGCTGCCCACGGGGACTATTGCCTGCACCTTGCGCACCTTGTAGTTGGTGATGCGGTCGTTCGACTCATAGCCGTGTCCCTCAAGAATCTTGTCTTGTGACTGCAGCCTGATGAACGAGTCGCTGTAGTATTTGTTGGCCTTTCGGTCCCAGTACATTTGGTTGGTCTCGATTTTCCCGCCGTTGGTGTTAGTGATAGTTACCATGCTGTTGAGGCTCCACAGCGCTTTCTCCTCGTCATAGTAGGCCGAGTCGCATGTTATCTCGCCACCGGTGTTGTCGTGAATAGTGACGTTGCCGGTGAGGGTTAGCATACGCTGGTTTCGGTCGTAGTGTGCCGAGTCGCATTTCATCGACATCTTCACTTTAAAGTCGGGAGTTGTGTAGTCGAGTTCTTCGGCGATGAGCCCGTCGGGGAAAATCCAGTGAGGGTGGTTCATGTTCTCAAACGCCAGCCACGTCTTGGTGGTGATGCGGTATCTAGTGTCGCCCGAGTCGCTGAGCAGCGTCTGCACGTTACGCGACACCATGGTTGGCATCTTCTCGGGGTCGAAATGTGTCTTGGAGGTGGTGGCGACGTCGTCTTTACAGCCACTGGCTATCAAGATGACTATGAGAATAGCTATTATGAAATAATATCGGCTTTCTTTCATTATTAAATTCAGTGCTCAAAACAAAATGCGGTAACACCAGGTTGACATGTTTCCCGCGCCGCCAGGTGGACACAGCAGGCTGTGTCCCTACATTGACGCGTTTCACGTTCCACGTTTCACGTTCCACAGCGCCGCAGGCGCAACTTAACCCTTAACACTTAACCCTTAACACTTACCTAATCTTGTTCTTCCAGAACCACATCTCGTTGAAGTTGACGCTCAGTGTAATGTTCAGGTAGTCTTCCTTGAGCAGATTGGTGGGCGCAGTGTAGCGGTGTTTCCATTCCACTCCCAGGTTGACCAGTGTCTTGCTGTTGAGGGCAGGGAAAGAGAAACCCAGAGTGACGCCGTAGTCGCGCACATCGTTGCCGCTCACGTTGGTGTAGTCGTTGTTGTAGAAGGCACCCAGGCGGTAGGTCATGCGCTTGAGGTAGCTGCCACGAGGATTGGGCATATATGACACACCAGCAGCCACTTTCCAGCGGTCGTTCCACTTGGTATCTGGATCCTCAAAGTAGTTGATGGGAGTGTATTTAGCCTTCGACCATTGCTGGTAGGTATAGTCAACCTCAAAGTTGAGGCGGTTGTCGTAGGTGTAACTGATGCCGGCGCCAATGGTGGTGGGCAGCTCGTAGTTGCCCTTGAGCGAGATGTTTGCCACGGTGTCGACTTTGGTGTCTTGCGACACGTCCGACATCGTGCCCATTGCTGTGCCGTGCATGGTTTTCTTGGGCTGATAGGTAACGCCCAGCACCACGCGGCTCTTGCGTGAGATGTTGAAACCATACTGCAGACCAGCTCGCACGTTCCAGTCTCTCACTTCGAGGCTGCGGGTGAACTGTGAGGTGGTGAGGTAGGCCAACGAGGTGGTGTGGGTCGTAGTGCCAAAGAGGTAAGAGAAGTTGGCGCCAATCGACAGACCCTTGAAGGGCTCATATCCCAAACCCACAAAGAGCTCGTTCAGTCCGCCTGAGCCGGCCTTGGAGTCTTTGCCACTGGTGATGTTTCCACCAAAGCTGTATCCCACGCTCGAGAAGGGCACCAGTCCCAGAGCAGCACCCAAGTGCTTGGCAAGTCTGAACTCGGCGGTGATGTAGTCGAGTCCTCCGCCCAGGCTGTATCCGCTCTTGTCGCCTTCCTTCAACCAGTTGTTAGTCAGGTCAATGCCTATGTCCCACAGGAATGTGAGAGAGTCCACCTGCGAGTAGCTGGCAGGGTTCATGACGTTGATTTGTCGTCCGCTTTGCATGGCATATCCCACACCGCCCATTGAGCGCTGAGTGCCAGTGGTGTTGTCGTTAAGGATGCCGAAGCCCAGTCGTGAATAGGGGCTTGTAGACGATTGCGCCAGTGCCACTGCGGTGCCGGCGGCAACGAATAAACCTGCTAATATTATGTGTTTTATGCGTTTCATCTAATTGAATTTTTTTCCAAATTGCAAAATTACTAAATACACACCACTTGCGCAAAACAAACAAGGAATTTTCACTAATTTTCACTAATGTAGAGGTGTATAGGTGCGCCTGCGGCGCGTGGAAGGTGGAATGTGGAATGTGGAATGTGGAACGTGGAATGTGCGCCTGCAGCGTGTGGGGCGAGGGATGGGAACTCGAGCAGTCGCGCCATCGATTTTTCGGGCAGTCGAGCAATCGATGGCTTAATTGTGCATTATGAATTGTGCATTGTGCATTAAAAAAAGGCGCAGTCACTCAATTTTATATCCTTATGAATTATGCCTTCTTAGTGAGTTTTGCAAGCATGAGTGTGGCGTAGAATTATGCCTTCTTAGTGAGTTTTGCAAGCATGAGTGTGGCGTAGATTTGGATTACTGCTCCGGCGAGGAGAAAGGCTATCCAGCTGCGCTGCATGGCGGCATCGTTGATAAAGAGGCATGCTGCCGCTACGCAGTAGAGCACTGCTGCCCACACGTTGATGCGTGCGAGTCGGCGCACTCTTAGCGTGTTGGCTGGCGCTGGTGTGAGCACTTGCGCGATGAGTGTTAGCACAGCGCCGCCAGCGAAGACGTACCTTAGCCACGGCAGTTTGACTCCAAATATTGGCACCAGTGCTGCTCCCAGCATCACCAGCATGGCGATGCACAGCAACAGACCAGAGTTTTTTTCGTTCATCTTTTTCATAACTTAATGTAGATTAGAGTGGGTTAGGGGATATCGGTTTTATAGACATCCTCGTTGGTGCGTTTCATGTTGTACTGCTCCCGTGCTATTTTCTCGAGAGTCTCCTTGTCGGTGTTGAGTTCCTGCGTTTTGCGTTCGTAGTACTTTGCCGAGTCCTCCTGCTCTTGAATCATTGCCTTGTAGTGGTCAATCTCCTTTTGCTGCTTGGAGATTTCCCTGAAGTTGTTCTCGCCAAAGAACAGCAGAAAGACGATAAAGGCGATAAAGAGGACAAATGGAATGCTGAGCCATAACGGAATCCACTTGGGCCGCGTGATTTTTTTCAATTTCATAGTCGTAAAAATATAATACTCGTTTTATAGGGGGATGCAAAGATAGTGAAAAGTTTTTAGTTATTAGTTGTTAGTTGTTGGTTTTTTTGTGGAATTTTTTCGTCGTGGCGAGAGACTATAGGAGGTCGGGTCGCAGACGCTTGGTGCGCTCGAGCGCTTGCTGCATCTTCCACTCATCGATTTTGGCGAAATTGCCGCTGAGCAGGATGTCGGGCACCTTCCATCCGTTGAACTCGGCGGGTCGGGTGTAGACGGGTGCCTCGAGCAGATTGTCCTGGAAGGAGTCGTTGAGAGCGCTCTGCTCGTCGCCAATGGCACCTGGTATGAGCCTTATCACGGCATCGGCGATGACTGCTGCCGGCAGTTCGCCCCCCGTGAGCACATAGTTGCCGATGGATATCTCGCGTGTGACGAGGTGCTCCCTGATGCGGTAGTCAATGCCCTTGTAGTGGCCACACAGGATGATGAGGTTCTGGGCCAGCGAGAGTTGGTTGGCGATGGGCTGGTCCAGGAGTTCGCCATCGGGCGAGGTGAAGATGATCTCATCGTAATGGCGCTCGCTCTTGAGGTGCTCGATGCATCGGAACACCGGCTCGATTTGCATCACCATGCCTGCCTCTCCGCCAAAGGGGTAGTCGTCGACCTTGCGGTGCTTGCGTAGCGACCAGTCGCGCAGGTTGTGGATGTGTATCTCCACCAGTCCCTTGTCTTGTGCTCGCTGCACAATGCTGCAGTGCAGTGGCGACTCAAGCGCCTCGGGCATTACTGTGAGTATGTCTATACGCATGTGGTTAGTTATTAGTTTTTAGTTATTAGTACCTCTCCACTCAGCGCCTCTCTACTTTGTGGTCAGTACTGAATGCAACCGCAAAGGTAATGAGAAAAAATGGATTTTTCACTTTTTGTGTGGGGTTAGAGTCGCCGATATGCAATAATTTGCTAATTTTGCATGTTTTTTTGCATTCAAGAAGAGAGCAACATCGATGATGAGAGGCGAAACTATGAAGAAAATATGGGGCAAATTGCGGAGATTGGTGAGTTGGCTCATGCGCCCTGTGGCACAGGAGTTTAACTTCTTTGTGGTGGTGTGGCTCATCAACAGCAGCGTCACGCTGGGCTACCTGGTGGGCTGCTTCATGTATCCCGACAACAGTTGGAGTCAGGCGCTGCGCTGCCTGGCGCTGAGCACCGCTGTGGCCTATGCCCTCACCGCAGTGCTTCACTGCCTGCGTGCCCGCTGGGCAAGGGTGGTGTTTAAGACGGTGTGCTACAGCGTGTTGCTGGTGCTGCAAGTGGTGTATGTGTTCCTGATGTTGAACTTTGAGATGCCCCTGGGCCCTCGCATCCTAGTGCTGCTCGCCGAGACTAATCCCAAGGAGGCGAGCGAGTTTGTGAGCACCTATTTCCTTGGCGCCAAGAGTCTGTGGGCCTATGCCATTGACGTGGCGATAATAGCGGCAGTAATCGTGGTTGAGTGGAAGAAGCGCTGGCTGCAGCGGTTGACGTCGAAACGCGCGGTGAAGGCCGTGCTGGCAGTGCTACTGCTGCCGCTCATAGTGTGCGGAGTGTACTTTGCCCACAACTACGTGAGCCTTGCGCGCTGCGTGCATTCCAAGGAACTCACACGGTGGGTGCAAGGCTTTGGCATCGATGCGCTCGACCACTTGAGCACGTCGTTCTACTCGATGTGCTACGTGGGGGTGAGCAAGGCCGACATTGCCCAGGCCGAGCAGGTGGCACGGGCGGTGCTCGCCAGCGAAGTGGCGGTTGCCGAGCCCGACTCGCTCCACGTGGTGATGGTCATGGGCGAGAGCTATATCAAGAGCCACGCGGCACTCTATGGCTACTACCTGAACACCACTCCGGCTATGCAGGCCGAGCGCGACAAGGGCAACCTGGTGGTGTTTACCGACGTTGTGACGCCCTACAACGCCACCTCGCAGGTTCAGAAGAACGTGTTCTCGCTCAACGACAAGGGCTCGGGCGAGATGTGGTATGACAAGCCCATGCTGCCCACGGTGCTCAAGCATGCGGGATTCAACGTCTACTTCTGGGACAATCAGCGCAACTATGCTAAGACCGAGATGTTTACCATCACCGTCAACGCCTTTATCTATAACAGCACCATCGCTCCCATGAGCTATGATGAGACGTCAAGCATTGGCCTCACCTTCGACGGCAATCTCATTGCCGACTTCGAGAAAAAGTCGCAGCTCCCGCCGGCAAAGTATAATTTCTATATCTTCCACCTCATGGGGCAGCATGTGCACCCCGTGGGCAGGTATCCCAAGAAAAAAGGATTTGACCGCTTTACTGCCGACTCCGTGAAGAGCCAGGCACCATATCTGAACAAGGAGAAACGCACCTATATCGCGCAGTATGACAACGCCACGCTCTACAACGACGCGGTGATGAAGCGCATCTTCGACAAGTGGCGCGACAAGAATGCAGTGGTGGTCTACTTCTCCGACCACGGCGACGAGGCCTACGACTATCGCGACCACTGCGGCCGCGGAGAGGTGGCTGAGCCCAACGCCCAGCTGCTGCGATGCCAGAACGACGTGCCCATGGTGGTGTGGTGCAGCGACTACTACATCGCCCATCACCAGCAACTCGTGAGCCAGCTCAAGGCAGCTGCCACTCGGCCTGGCATGGTGCAGGACGTGGGCACGATGATTCTGCGCCTGGCGGGAGTGAGCACCCCCTACTATCGCCCCGAGCGCGACATCACCAGCCCCAGCTACCAGCCCCAGCAGCGCATCGTCTTCGACAAGTACGACTACGACGAAATAGTGCGCCAAGCCCGTTAATTGAGCCGCAAAGAAAAGGCACCAAAACTTCCCCTTCCCCCCCAAAAATCGGAAAAAAAGAACCGACCCCTTTTTCCGAAAACGGAAAAAAGGAACCGACCCCTTTTTCCGTTTTTCCTGGAAATGATGGAAAACCGGACAAAAAGAATGCCGTCCCTTTTGTCCGATTTTTGTGAAAAAGAAGTTTTTTGTAAGTAAATGTGGTGTTTTTGGAGTAAAATTGTTATCTTTGCCGATTGATAGCGAAATTACTGAAAAATAATGAAGGTTAAAATACATAGAGAAGGCCAGAATATCATCTTTGTGTTGTTGTTTATTCTGCTGGCAATCAATATCTCCGCTTACTTGTTTATCGAGTTGAAGTGGATATCCTATGTGCTGATAGCCCTCAGTGTAATCACCTTTGCTCTGGTGATCAATTTCTTCAGGCTTCCCCAGCGCCACTTCAAGGGCGACAGCGATGGCGTGGTGGTGTCGAGTGTTGACGGCAAGGTGGTTGCTCTGGAGGAAGTGTATGAGGGTGAATATCTTCACAAGAATGTTATTCAACTCTCGGTGTTCATGTCGGTGTTTAATGTTCACGCCAACTGGGTTCCCCTCAAGGGCAAGGTGAAATATGTGAAGCACCACGCCGGTCGCTTCCTTGCCGCCTATCTTCCCAAGTCTAGCACCGACAATGAGCGCTCGGCGATAGTGATAGAGAGCGACAAGAACGGTGAGGACGTGCTCGTGCGGCAGATTGCCGGCGCGATAGCTCGCCGCATCGTCACCTATGTGGAAGGCGGCGACCAGGTCGACATCGA
This sequence comes from uncultured Prevotellaceae bacterium, assembly GCA_900318065.1. Classification (GTDB taxonomy): domain Bacteria; phylum Bacteroidota; class Bacteroidia; order Bacteroidales; family Muribaculaceae; genus Sodaliphilus. The sequence goes on along the minus strand of ONIY01000025.1, from coordinate 33,926 downwards.
CGACTTCATAGGGTTCATAAAATTTGGCTCGAGGGTCGACATCTATCTGCCGCTCGACAGTGAGATACTTGTGAAACTGGGCGATATCACCACTGGTGGCATCACTCCCATTGCCCGTCTAAAACCCCGCAAACCAGCCCAATGAAACTGCTTAGTGCCATAAAGAACAACATCCCCAACGCTATCACCTGCTGCAATCTGCTCTTTGGAGCGATGGCAGTGATAGTGTCGTTCAAGCCATTCGAGACATCGCTGTGGGGCTTGCAGGGCTATGAGCTGGCGTTTGTATTCATAGCGCTGGCAGCGCTTGCCGACTTCCTCGATGGCCTTGTGGCTCGACTGATTCATGCCGTGTCGCCGCTGGGCAAGGAACTTGACTCGCTGAGCGATTGCGTGAGCTTTGGCCTGGCACCGGCGATGATATTATATAATGTGATGCAGGCTGCAGGCTGCCAGCAGTGGATGTGCCTGATGTCGCTGCTGATTCCGGTGTTTGGCGCTCTGCGCCTGGCGCGTTTCAACATCGACACCAACCAGACCACCACCTTCACTGGTCTTCCCATTCCCGCCAACGCCATCTTCTGGATAGGCTTTGTGTCGTTTTATGCCAATCATCACCGCATTGTGAGCGAGTGGGTAGTGCTGGCGCTTATTGTGCTGCTGTCATGGCTCATGGTGTGCAACCTGCGCATGTTCTCGCTCAAGCTGCATGGCTTCTCGCTCAAGGAGAGCTATCGCCAGTATGTGCTCATTGTGGCGTCAATCTTGTTTGTGGCGCTTGGTGGCATTCCTGGACTGGCTTGTGTGATAGCGTTTTATGTGTTGGCGTCGGTCATCCTGAAGGAGAAGGAATAGTTTATTCTCAACATTTGGCACGGTTATTGCATGATTGTGATACCGAGATCAATAAATAACTAAATCGATAATAACACGATATGTCGCTTTTTTGGCTCATAATAATTATTATTCTCGTGTGGATAGCCACGCCCATTATTAAGGTGTGGCGCAAGGTGCGTCGTTTCCAGGACGAGTACACCCGCACCATGAACAGCGGCGGCCAGCAAGGTCCTAGTGCTCCGCAAGGCAAGCAGCGCAGCGAGGAGCAGCAGGAGATAGTGGAACGCTATCGCCGCTACAGCGACGCCACTGCCGAGAATGTCGACTTTGAGGAACTCGAGGGCCACATCACCGAGAGCGACGACACCACCCTGAACAATGGCCCCACCACACGCTATCAAGAGGAAGAGGTGAGCGACGCCGAGTTTGAGGAAATAGGGTAGATAAGTGTTAAGTGTTAAGTGTTAAGTGTTAAGGGTTAAGTGTTAAGTGTTAAGTGACACCTTCGGCGCGAGAATTGAGGATCGAAGATCGAGGATTGAGATTGGGGATTGAGGATTGATATGGCACTGTAGGGACACAGCCTGCTGTGACCGCTTGCCGAAGTATAAAAATATAAGTTCACTTTAAAAAGTAAAAACCACTATTTTTCAACATTTTTCGCCAAATATATTTTGCTGATATTCAATAGTTTTTAATCGTACTTAATCGTTTGACAACTTGAGTAGGCACAAAATACGACTTTTTTAAGTGGACTAAAATATTAAGGACTAAGCGGTTGTGCTTAGTCCTTTTTTTTCGTTGACTACTGGCAGGCGGTTGAGCATCTTGCCCAGGTGTTCGCGCTTGAAGATGAGCGCTACGAAGATCAGCACGAGAGCCGAGCGGTAGGCGATGTTGAGCCAAGCGGCGTCAATTTTCACCAGCATGCACGCTGCAAAGATTGCCGCTGCCACTGCCGTGTAGATGCCAATGTCCTTGAGTGGATAGTTGATGGGGTAGTACTTCTGGCCAAGGATGTAGCTCAAAATCATGGAGATGCCATATCCAGCAAATCCACCCCAGGCGCATGCCATGTATCCAAACTTGGGCACGAAGGCGAAGTTGATGGCGATGAGCACCACGCAGCCAATGCCCGAGAAATAGGCTCCCCAGATGGTCTTGTCGATGAGTTTGTACCAGAACGACAGGTTGAAGTAAATGCCCATCATTATCTCGGCTGCCATGACAATGGGCACCACCTTGAGGCCTTCCCAGTAGTCGCTGGCGATGAAATACTTGATCACGTCGATCCAGGCGATTACCACGAGAAATGCCAGCAAGGTGAAGATGATGAAATACTTCATTGCTGTGGCATAGGTCTCCTTGTTGTCCTTGTCGCGGCTCTTGCCAAAGACGAAGGGCTCGTAGGCATATCGGAACGCCTGCGTGATGAGCGCCATGATCATCGCAATCTTGCATGCTGCGCCATAGATTCCCAGCTGCACGCGGCCGTTGGGCGTGGGGTCAATCTTTGGGTAGAGAATCTTGTCGGCAGTTTGGTTGAGGATGCCTGCAATTCCCAGCACCAGCAGTGGCCAGCTGTAGCTGAGCATGCGCTTGAGCAGCTTGCGGTCGAGCACATATTTAATGCCGGTGAGTTCCTTCCAGAAGAAGAACGTGATAGTGCCGGTGCACACCAGGTTGAGATAGAAGGCATAGCCTGCGCCCACCGAGGGGTCGTAGATTTTCCCTATCACGCTAGGGTATTGCTCATATAGAGCCGGCAGCCACAGGAAGTAAAACAGGTTGAGGATGATGTTCATGAAGATGAACAGCAGTTTGAGCGCGGCAAACTTGATGGGCCTGTGCTTGTAGCGCAGGTAGGCAAAGGGAATTGCCTGGAAGGCGTCGATAGCCACCACCACTGCCATCACTCCCACGTAGCTGGGGTGATCGGCATAGCCCATCCAGGGTGCTATCCACGGCAGGAATCCCAGCACTGCGGCGACAAACGCCAGCGCCACCACTCCCACGGCGATGAGCGTGGTGGAGTAGACGGTGTTAGGGTTCTCCTCGCTCTTGTTGGCAAAGCGGAAGAACGTTGTCTCCATGCCAAAGGTGAGAATTACCAGCAGCAGGGCTACATAGCCATAGATGTTGGTAATTACGCCATAACCGCCTGAGGCGGCACTCAGGCTCTGAGTGTAGAGCGGCACAAGCAGATAGTTGAGAAAGCGCCCCACTATACTGCTGAAGCCATAAATAACTGTATCTTTTGCCAGTGACTTTAAGTTAGCCATGTTTATTTCTTTTCAATTAATGAATTGGAGTGGAGAGGAGAGGAGTGGAGAGGAGTGGAGAGGAGTGGAGAGGAGTGGAGAGGAGTGGAGAGGAGTGGAGAGGAGTGGATAGGAATGGATAAGGATCCTTTGTCCTTTGTCCTTCGTCCTTCGTCCTTTGTCCACGATCCCCGCGCCGCAGGCGCAACTTAACCCTTAAAATAGGCTTGCTTGCTCGCCTGGGGAGGTCTTGCGGTGGCGGTTGAGGTGGGTGAAGGCGTGGTCGGTGGCTACGCGGCCTCGTGGAGTGCGCTTGATAAACCCTTCCTTGATGAGGAATGGCTCATACACCTCCTCGATAGTGCCGGCATCCTCGTTGAGCGCAGCGGCGAGGGTGGTGAGGCCCACAGGTCCGCCGCCAAACTTGTCGATGATGGTCGTGAGCAGTTTGTGGTCCACCTCGTCGAGGCCGCACGTGTCGATGTTGAGCGACTCAAGAGCATATTTCGCTATCTCGGTGTCGATTTTGCCGCTTCCCATCACCTGGGCGAAGTCGCGCACGCGGCGCAACAGCGAGTTTGCCACACGTGGCGTGCCGCGGCTGCGCAGGGCAATCTCGTGGGCGGCGTCGTCGCTAATGGGCACATTGAGCAACCGTGCCGAGCGCTTGATGATGCCCTCGAGCACCTCGTGGTTGTAGTACTCCAGGTGGCAGTTGATGCCAAATCGTGCACGCAAGGGTGCTGTGAGCAGTCCGCTGCGAGTGGTGGCACCAATGAGGGTGAATGGCGACAAGGTGAGCTGCACCGAGCGTGCACCGGGGCCCTTGTCAATCATGATGTCGATGCGGTAGTCCTCCATTGCCGAGTAGAGGTATTCCTCCACGATGGGGCTCAGGCGGTGAATCTCGTCGATGAAGAGCACATCGTTCTCCTCGAGCGAGGTGAGCAGTCCCGCCAGGTCGCCAGGCTTGTCGAGCACGGGCCCGCTGGTCACTTTAAATCCCACTCCCATCTCGTTGGCGATAATGCTCGACAGAGTGGTCTTTCCCAGTCCTGGAGGTCCATAGAACAGCGTGTGGTCGAGTGCCTCGCCTCGCTGTCGTGCAGCAGCGACAAAGACCTTGAGATTGTTGATGATGCCTTCCTGCCCGGCAAAGTCGCTAAACCTCGCCGGCCTCAAAGCCTTCTCAAAATCGCGGTCGACTGCTGTTCGTTCTTCTCTTATGTCGAAGTCGTCGTTCATAATATACTCGTTAGTCAGAGACTGCAAAATTAGTAATAAAACCTAAAAGCAACAAGAAGAACTCACATTTTGCTCATTTTTCTTTGCCAACTGGTTTTTTATCTATATCTTTACAGGTGGTTTCTATAAATTGCTCGAGTCAGTTTTGGATTTATTGTTGTGTAGTTTTTTGGCTTAAATGCGAAGAAATAGTAGCGGGCTACAGTTCAAGCATTTGAGACAAAAGATGCCAACAAGAAACCAAATATGGCCGAAACAAGAAACTCACATTTTAGGAATTTATAGAACCCACCTACACAATAAAAAGAGAGAGTTTGGTGTTCTATATTAAGTTATAATTTTCACCTTGAAAAGATGGAGAAAAATCGTTTTTGTGTAATAATGTGTGGTGGTGTGGGCAGCCGCTTCTGGCCCTACAGCCGCCAAGCGATGCCTAAACAGTTTATTGATTTCCTGGGAACAGGCAGGAGCCTGCTGCAGCTCACGGTAGACCGTCTCGAAGGGATAGTCCCTCCTGAAAATATCATAATGCTCACCAACGAGCAGTACTCCTCGATAGTCCAAGAGCAGTTGCCACAAATCAAGCCCGACCAAATCTTGCTCGAGCCCGTGAGGCGCAACACCGCGCCGTGCAACGCCTGGGCGGCTTGGCACATCAAGTCGCTCAACCCCGATGCCAAGATTATGGTTGCTCCCAGTGACCACCTCATCCTCAAGCACGAGGACTTCAAGGCGAGCGTGGTGAGGGCTTTTGAGTTTCTGGAGAAGAACGAAAACTCGATCGTCACCTTTGGCGTCAAGCCCAACCGGCCCGAGACTGGCTACGGCTACATTCAGGAAGGAACTCATGTTGACGAGTTTTTCTCTAAAGTGAAGACCTTCACCGAGAAACCCGACAAGGAGCTCGCCAATGTGTTTCTTGAGACGGGCGAGTTCTACTGGAACTCGGGAATGTTCTTTTGGGGAGTGGACACTATCATCAACGCCATGAGGGAGTATGCCCCCGAGATTTCCGACCTCTTCGACCACGCCAACATGTTCTATGGCACACCACAGGAGCAGGAGTTCATCAATGAGCACTATATCGAGTGTCCTAACATCTCTATCGACTATGCCGTGATGGAGAAAGCGCCTTGCGTCTTTGTCGAGAAGGTTGACTTTGGGTGGAGCGACCTGGGCACATGGGGCTCGGTATATGACAACTCGCCCAAGAACCGCGACGGCAACGTCACTCCTGGCACCCGGGTGCTGGCATTTGAGAGCAACAACAATGTGATTGCCGCTCGGGGCGACAAACTCGTGGTGGTCTCGGGATTGAACGGATATATCGTTGCCGACACCCCCGACGCCTTGCTCATAGTGCCAAAAAACGATGAGCAGAAAATCAAGAACTACGTGAACGAGGCAAAGACCCACTTTGGCGATAAATACCTATAGGGAGCCACCGCAATTGACAATGACACGAGAGCGTGAAATACAGAAGGTCACCCTGGTGGGATGCCTGGGCAACGTCGTGCTAATGGTCTTCAAACTCATGGCGGGCTTCTTGGGCAACAGTTCGGCGATGATTGCCGACGGTGTGCACTCGGTGTCCGACTTTGTCACCGATGTGATAGTCCTCGCCTTTGTGAGCGTGAGCGCCAAGCCGCAGGATGCCTCGCACGACTATGGCCACGGCAAGTTTGAGACCATCGCCACATTTTTCATTGGGCTGGCGCTGGTGGCTGCCGCCACGGGAATCATCATCACTGGCATCACCTCGCTCGTGGAGTGGGCGGGAGGAGCCCATTTGGAGCCGCCTGGCAAGATGGCACTGTGGGCAGCACTGGTGTCGATAGCCGTCAAGGAAGTGCTCTATCAGTACACTGCCCGCAAGGGCAAGCAGTTTAATTCTCAAGCTGTTGTAGCCAATGCCTGGCATCACCGCAGCGATGCCTTGTCGTCGGTTGCAGCAGCAATAGGCATTGGTGGCGCTATCGCCCTGGGCGACCGCTGGACGGTGCTCGACCCAATAGCCTCGCTGGTGGTGGGAGTTGTGCTGGTGAAAGTGGCAGTGGAACTGCTCAAGTCGAGCGTGGGCGAGCTCACCGAGAGCTCGCTGCCCAGCGACGTGGAGCAAGAGATTGAAGACATCATCACCTCCGAGAACGGCGTGTGCGAGCCACACAACGTGCGCACCCGCCGCATTGGCACCCGCATCGCTATCGAGGCGCACATCCGCATGAATGGCGACATCTCACTAAGCGAAGCCCACGACCACGCCACACAGGTGGAGCAGAAACTGAAAAAACGCTTCGGCAACGACACCCACGTCACCATCCACATGGAGCCTGTTAAGAACAAATAGCATTAATATGGTGAGAAAACTAAGGTGAGGGTGTTGCAAAACTCACAGAATTCTCATTCTGTAGGGACAAGGCGTGCCTTGTCCGCTAGGGCAGACATCTGGTGATCAGCACTTTCGCTGTTTTCGGACAACGCACGCGTTGTCCCTACATTGACGCAATTTCAGTCTTTTGCAACACCCTCCTACAGTTTCCTCACCGATCCCCCATCCCCGATCCCCCATCTCCAATCCACTTTTTTCGTCTTTTTCCTTTTTTAATAGTGCTTTTGTCGGCAAAAATTACTAACTTTGTCGATTAATTGCTATTTTGGGCAATATATATACAAAAATAACGCATATATATGAGCGACAAGAATAAAGATAAAGAAGAGTTGAACCAGGATGCTCCCACCGGTGGCGAGGACTCTGTTGAGGCTGTTGGCACAAGTGACGCTGCTCCCGCTCAGGCTCAAGACGTTGACGATGAGGCAAATGCTGCCGCACCAAGCACACCAAGCACACCAAGCACACCAGCTGAGTCAGGTGAGTCAGGTGAGTCAGGTGAGTCAAGTGAGTCAAGTGAGTCAGGTGAGTCATCGGTTCCCGATTCTCGTTATCCTGTTCCCGATCCTCATGGCGATGGCGTGAAGAAAGACAAGCGCCTGAGGCTGTCGGGGATGTATGAGAACTGGTTCATCGACTATGCCAGCTATGTAATCCTGGAGCGCGCCATCCCGCACATCGAGGACGGCCTCAAGCCCGTGCAGCGCCGCATCCTCCACGTGATGAAGGAGAGCGACGACGGCCATTACACCAAGGTGGCAGGAATCGTGGGCGACACCATGCACTACCACCCCCACGGCGACGCCTCGATAGGCGACGCGCTGGTGCAGCTGGGCCAGAAGGAGTTGCTCATCGACACCCAGGGTAACTGGGGTAACATCCTCACTGGCGACGGAGCTGCCGCTCCACGTTACATCGAGGCGAGACTCAGCGAGTTTGCCCTCGAGGTAGCCTTCGACAGCAAGGTCACCGACTGGACCCTTAGCTACGATGGCCGCAACCGCGAGCCCATCACCTTGCCCATGAAGTTCCCGTTGCTGCTGGCACAGGGTGCCGAGGGAATTGCCGTGGGTCTGTCGTGCAAAATATTGCCCCACAACTTCAACGAGATACTCGACGCTGCCGTGAGCTACCTCAAGGGCGAGGAGTTCCACCTCTATCCCGACTTCCCCACTGGCGGCTATGTCGACGTTAACAACTATCGCGACGGCGAGCGTGGCGGCAGCGTGAGAGTGCGCACCAAGATTGAGAAGGTCGACAACAAGACCTTGCTTGTCAAGGACTTGCCCTATGGCAAGACCACCAGCAGCCTCATCGACTCCATCCTGCGTGCTGCCGAGAAGGGCAAGATAAAGATTCGCAAGGTAGAGGACAACACCTCGTCGACAGCCGAGATTATCGTCACCTTGCAGCCTGGCACCTCGAGCGACAAGGCCATCGACGCGCTCTACGCCTTCAGTGACTGCGAGACCAGCATCTCGCCCAACATTTGCGTCATCAAGGACGAGAAGCCACAGTTCCTCACCGCTACCCACCTGCTCAAGTTCAGTGTGGACCACACCAAGGAAATCCTGCGCCGCGAACTCGAGATTCAGCGACAGGAGACCATGGAGTCGCTATTCTTTGCCTCTCTCGAGAAAATCTTCATCGAGGAGCGCATCTATAAGGACCGCGGCTACGAGCAGGCCAAGGACGAGGACGCCGCCGTTGCTCACATCGACAAGCGCCTGGAGCCCTTCAAGCCACAGTTCTATCGCGCCATCACTCGCGACGACATCCTGCGCCTGATGGAGATAAAGATGAAGCGCATTGTCAAGTTCAACAGCGACAAAGCCGACAACTACATCGCCATGCTCAACGAGCGCCTTGCCGACATCGACTACAAGCTCTCGCACCTGGTGGAGCACACCATCAACTGGTATGAGAACCTGAAGAAGAAATACGGTCACCTGCATCCACGGCGCACTACCATTCGCGACTTCGACACCATCGTAGCCAGCAAGGTTGCCGAGGCCAACGAGAAACTCTACATCAACCGCGCCGAGGGATTCATTGGCACTGCGCTCAAGAAGGACGAGTACGTGTGCAACTGCAGCGACATCGACGACATCATCGTCTTCTACAAGGACGGTAAGTACAAGATTGTGAAGGTTGCCGAGAAGATCTATGTGGGAAAGAACGTGATGTATGTGGGCGTGTACAAGCGCAACGACGCACGCACCATCTACAACGTGCTCTACACCGACGGCCGAGGCGGCACCACCTACATGAAGCGATTTGCCCTCACCGGCGTCACGCGCGACAAGGAATATGACGTGACAACTGGCAAGCCAGGCTCTAAGGTGCTGTGGTTCACCGTTAACCCCAACGGCGAGGCCGAGGTGCTGCGAGTAACCCTCAAGCCCAAGAAGCACTTGAGGGTGCTGCAGTTTGACGTCGACCTTGCCGACCTCGCCATCAAGGGCAAGGGGGCACGCGGCAACATCGTGACCAAGAACGAGGTGCACCGCATCACCCTCAAGGAGCAAGGCCGCTCCACGCTGGGCGACCGCGAGGTGTGGTTTGACCAGGACATCCTGCGCATCAACTACGAGGGCCACGGCGTGTCGCTGGGCAAGTTTGCCGGCGACGACCGCATCTTGGTCATCATGAAGAACGGCGACTTCTACACCACCAGCAGCGAGGCCACCAACCACTACGAGGAGGGCATCCTGCGCATCATGAAGTATGACCCCAGCCTCGTGTGGACGGCAGTGCTCAACGATGCCGACCAGGGATATGTCTATCTCAAGCGCTTCACCCTCGACGACAACACCAAGAAGCAGCGCATGATAGGCGACAACCCCGAGTCGTCGCTCATCTTGCTCACCTGCGAGAAATACCCCAGGCTGGAGGTGAAATTTGGCGGCGACGACAGCGTGCGCGACAACCTCATTGTCGATGCCGAGGAGTTCATTGCCGTGAAGAGTTTCCATGCCAAGGGCAAGCGTCTCACCAACTATAAGGTCGACACCGTCACCGAGCTTGAGCCGCGCATTGTCGAGGAAGAAGAGCCTCAAGAGGCCCAAGGCGATGGCGCCAGCACCACCCCTGGCGAGGCTCCCATCAGCCAGCAGGAGGTGCTCGACAGGCTCACCGGGCAGACACGCCTCTTTGAAGACGACGAAGACATCAACGAAGACGACAACAACACTTAGAACATGACACTCAGGGCGCAAATAAGGATTCTCGTTCTCATGCTACTTGTGGCATGTGGCTGGCAGTGCGCTTGGGCGCAGGATGCCACGCAGGATGCCACCAGCGAGAAGCCCTTGCGGCCAGTGGCTACGATGTTCACGGCACAGTATGGTCACGCGTCGGTGCTCGACACCTACCTCTCGCCAGTGCGCTATGGCGGCCATGCCATGTCGCTGGGCTATGAGGCGCAGCAGGCCACCGGCTTCGCCCCCGAGCGGTGGACGCGCCAGCTGAGCCTGGCGGTGGACTATGACTACACCCACAACCCTGCTGGCAACCACTCGATGCACGGGCTCATGGTTGACGCGCGCTGGGGAATGATGCACAAGTGGAGCGATGTGTTCACGCCCAGCCTCCAGTTCCAAGTGGGTGGCATGACGCAGTTTCGTGGTGGGGTGCTCTATAACGCCTACAACAGCAACAATGTGGTGTCGGCACGCATCCACTGGAATGTGGGCGCCATGGCTCAGGCCATCTACAACACCCGCATCAAGCGGCTGCCCATCACCTTGCGATATCAAGCATCCTTGCCAGTGGCGGGGGTGTTTTTTGCACCCGACTATGACGAGGCCTACTACGAGATCTACCTGGGCAACCGCAAGAACCTTGCCCACCTGGGGTGGTGGGGCAACCGCTTCGACCTGGACCACATGCTCAGTGCCGACCTGCACCTGGGTAACACCATCGTGCGAGTGGGCTACCGCAACCGCATCTCCACCTCGTGGATCAATCACATCAGCACCCGCGAGATGAACCACTACGTGGTGATAGGCATTGGCGGCGAGTTCCTCAATGTGGGTGCCAAGCACAGCAAGAAAGTGAATAACAACATAATATCGCCTGTTTATCAATGAAGCGCCTTGTCAACATATTGATTGTGATGATGGCACTGCTGCCGCTCGCCTCGTGCCACGACCAGCCCGAGTGGAAGAACGACCCCTACGGCAACTTCGACGCTCTGTGGACCATCCTCGACGAGCACTACTGCTTCTTTGCCTACAAGAATGTGGACTGGCAAGAGGTGCGACAGCGCTATCGCGCCAAGATTCATGGTGGCATCTCGAGCCGAGAGCTCTTTGACCTGTGCAGCGACATGCTCAAGGAGTTGCAGGACGGCCACACTAATCTCATCTCCACCTTCGACGTGTCGCGGTACTGGATTTGGGAGCAGTATCCCATCAACTACGACGAGCGCTTGATCGACGAGCATTACCTCCATTTCGACTACCGTCGAGCCTCGGGAATCAAGTACCAGATTCTGAGCAACAACTTTGCCTACGTCTACTACGGCGACTTCGCCAACGGGATAGGCGACGGCAACCTCGATGTGATACTCAACGGCGTCGCCACCAGCGACGGTCTGGTGATTGACGTGCGCAACAACGGCGGTGGCTATCTCACTAACGTCGAGACTCTTGTGGGGCGGTTTATCGACGAGCGAACCTATGCCGGTTCCATCCAGCACAAGAATGGAACTGGGCACAACGATTTTTCTGAACCCTATGACTACTACTTTGAGCCTGCCCGTGGCAGGGTGCACTACAACAAGCCTGTGGTGGTGCTTGCCAACCGTGGCTCGTTCAGTGCTACCAACAATTTCGTCTCTATCATGAAGTCGCTGCCCAATGTCACTGTGGTGGGCGATGTTACTGGTGGTGGCTGCGGACTGCCGTTCAACAGCGAGCTCCCCAACGGGTGGAGCGTGCGCTTCTCGTCGGCTCCCATCACTGGGCCCGATGGCAAGCTCACGGAGTTTGGCGTGGAGCCCGATGTGAAGGTCGACATGACCGAAGCCGATGCTGCCCTAGGCAAGGACACAATACTCGAGACAGCTTTTGAAATCCTAAAGAAAAAACGAAATAACTAACTATAATTATGATAATGGTTTGCCAAACTGCTAAATATCAGGCTGTAAACTCCCCCTCTAAGATAGACCAATGGCGCAAGCCGAAGCCAGCGGCAAAACTTGTTTTGGCATTGGTGAGGCGCAGCCCATTGATGCTGAAAGAGCGGGCGGGGGGGAGTATGAAAGGCTCCCTTGATATGGCCCAGAGAGCGTCAATTGGCACGTTGTCATACTCCCCCTTTATCCCCCTCTATCTTAGAGGGGGAGCTGTGACACAGCAATTTAACTACTATTATCATTGCGATAAAAAAACGAAATAACTAACTATAATTATGGAGATTACGCCCATTGCAACGTTCCACTCGCCTTTTAAGGAGAAGTTTGGCATTCCGCGCCAGAGCGGGCTTGTCACGACGCTGCAAGGGCAAGTGACGTTCCTGCCACAGTTCCGCAATGCCGACGCGGTGCGTGGACTTGAAGACTTTGACTACATATGGCTCATCTGGGAGTTCTCGGCCAACAAGCATGCCGCCCAGGGAGCCACCGTGCGACCGCCCAGGCTGGGAGGGAACACACGCATTGGCGTCTATGCCACGCGCTCGCCCTACCGCACTAACCGCCTGGGGCTCTCGGCAGTGAGGCTCGAGAAGGTGGAGATGGACTCCGAGCGAGGCCCCGTGCTCCATGTCACAGGCGCCGACCTGATGGATGGCACCCCCATCTACGACATCAAGCCCTATGTCGCCTATGCCGACGCCCACCCCGACGCCCGCAGCGGCTTTGTCGACACCAGCGAGTGGAAACAGCTTGAGGTAGACATCCCCAGTGAGGTTGCACAGCAGTTCAGCGAGCAGCAGTTGCAGGCGCTGCGCCAGGTGCTGTCGCTCGACCCCAGGCCGCACTACCACAACAGCGTGAGCAAGGTGTATGGCATGACCTTTGAGGGCAAAGATGTGCATTTCACCGTTGATGGAGATAAATTACAAGTAATCAAATAAATAACACAATAAAACATTCCAAGCCATGCTTCAAATCCGATGTAAAAACAACAATGTGACGCGAGAATTTCCCGAGGGGACGTCTCTGCTCGAAGTCTACAATGCATTTGCCGATGAGCTGCAGTTCAAGTATCCTGTGGTGTCGGCAAAGGTTAACAACGCCTCACAAGGCCTCAAGTTCAGGCTGTTCCAGAACCGTGACGTGGAATTTCTCGACGCCCGCAGGGGGTCGGGCTACAGGGTGTATGTGCGCTCGCTATGCTTTGTGCTCTACAAGGCGGCAAGCGATGTGATCCCTGGCAGCAAACTCTTTATCGAGCACCCCATCTCGGGTGGCTACTACTGCAACCTGCGCAAGAAGAGTGGCGAGCCAGTTACCGACGAGGACATCGTTAACATTCGCCAGCGCATGAAGGAGATTATCGACACCGACATGGTGTTCCACCGCCATGAGGCTACCACCGAAGACGCCATCAAGGTGTTTGCCGAGCGTGGTTTTGCCGACAAGGTGAAGCTGCTCGAGTCGAGCGGACAAATCTACAGCGACTACTACACCCTCGACGATGTAGCCGACTATTTCTATGGCCCGCTGCTGCCCTCGGCTGGCTACATCAAGGTGTGGGATGTGGTGCGCTACAAGGACGGCTTGATGCTTCGCACCCACGACCATCATGACCCCACCAAGCTCTCGCCCATGCACGACATGCCTCGCACGTTTGAGATGTTTGCCGAGAAAGTGCACTGGGATGTGATCATGCGCCAGTCTAATGCCGGCGACGTGAACAAGGCGGTGCTCAACGGTCATGCCTCGGAGCTCATCCAGGTGAGCGAGGCGTTGCAGGAGAAGAAGATTGTGCAGATTGCCGAGGAAATCAACCGTCGCTTCCGTGACAAGGAGAACCCCATCCGCCTGGTGCTCATCACCGGTCCGTCGAGTTCGGGAAAGACCACCTTCTGCAAGCGCTTGTCAATCCAGCTGCTCGCCTGCGGCCTCAGGCCCCTGTCGTTCTCTACCGACGATTACTTCGTCAACCGCGAGGACACCCCGTTGCTGCCCAACGGCGACTATGACTTCGACAATATCAAGGCGGTGGACTGCGACCTGCTTGAGGACCACCTCACCCGCCTGATGAATGGTGAGAGGGTGGAAATCCCAGAGTTCAACTTCGTGACCGGCAAGCGCGAGTTCAACGGCAAGAAGCTTAAGCTCAAGAACGACACCGTGCTCATCATCGAGGGTATCCATGCCCTTAACCCCATGCTCACCGAGCGCATCCCCGACAGCAAGAAGTTCAAGGTGTATATCTCCACCCTCACCAGCATCTCGCTCGACGACCACAACTGGGTGCCCACCAGCGACAACCGCCTGCTGCGTCGCATCATCCGCGACTACAACAAGGGAGCCTTCAGCGCCCGCGAGACCATCAGCCAGTGGAGGAACGTGTGCCTCTCGGAGGAACAGTGGATAGCACCCTACCAAGAGAATGCCGACATGATGTTTAACTCGGCGCTCAACATCGAGTTTGCCGTCCTCAGGCCGCATGCCGAGCTCATCCTCTCGTCGGTGCCCAAAAACTGCCCTGAGTACAGCGAGGCTCACCGCCTGCTCAAGTTCATCCACTACTTCATCCCCGTCGACGACAAGGAGATACCACCCACAAGCATTATGCGAGAGTTCCTGGGTGGATCAAGCTTCAAGTATCCCAACAGGCAGGAGTAATCCTCCCTTTGGTTTATGGTTTATGGTTTATGGTTTATGGAAGTTGGGTGATTTTATTAATGCACAATGCACAATTCATAATGCACAATTTGGGCTGCGCCTTGAATTAATGCATAATGCATAATTCATAATGCACAATTTGGTGCCCGTGCAGTGATGTGCGGGTGCCTTTTCTTGCGGAAGTTCCAGATATTCCGGATATTCCGGGTATTCCGGGGGGGGGCGGGTGTTCCGGGATTTACGTGGGGTGGATGCTCCCGATTTTCTGGGATTTTTTTGCGAGAAAATGGTTTTGATTTTATGTGAAAAAATTTACTTTTTTTATGATTTAAATCTATCGCTGTTCTGCCATTTTTTTGTATCTTTGTATGTTTTTACGGGCACGGGTCTCGGAGTTGTTTTTTGAGCAACTTGTGAGGTGAATAATGGCTTGTGCGACAAAATGTTGCATCTGCTTGAAAGTGCCTTGTGAAAAGAGTTAAGCAAATAAGAAAAACAATATATTTTTATGACAGACGAAGAAATCAGAGAACAGCAAGAAGAGAAGAAGTATTCGGCGCATAACATTCAGGTGCTCGAAGGCCTTGAGGCAGTGCGCAAGCGCCCCGCGATGTACATTGGCGACACCAGTGTGAAGGGCTTGCATCACCTTGTGAGCGAGGTGGTGGACAACTCTATCGACGAGGCGTTGGCAGGCTTTTGCGACACCATTCATGTGACCATTACCGAGGACAACTCGATTATCGTTAAGGACAACGGCCGTGGCATCCCCGTCGATGAGCATGAGAAGCTCAAGAAATCGGCTCTCGAGGTGGTGATGACCGTGCTGCACGCCGGTGGTAAGTTTGACAAGGGCTCCTACAAGGTGTCGGGCGGCTTGCACGGCGTGGGCGTGAGCTGCGTGAACGCATTGAGCGACTATCTGCGTGCCGAGGTGCGCCGCGGTGGCAAGATTTACTGCCAGGAGTATGCCTACGGCAAGC
Source organism: uncultured Prevotellaceae bacterium (assembly GCA_900318065.1). Taxonomy (GTDB): domain Bacteria; phylum Bacteroidota; class Bacteroidia; order Bacteroidales; family Muribaculaceae; genus Sodaliphilus. Next base: position 18,410 of record ONIY01000025.1, on the reverse strand, counting down.
CCACCTGCGACGTGCATGTGATAGGCGACTGTGGCGACGAGCACGGCACCACCGTTAAGTTCCACCCCGACGCTTCGATCTTCACCCAGACCACCGTGTATGAATACCGCATTCTCGCCACCCGCTTGCGCGACCTTGCCTACCTCAACGCTGGCGTGAAGCTCATCCTCACCGACCTGCGCGAGAAGGACGAGGAGGGCAATCCTCACACCGAGGAGTTCTTCAGCAGCACCGGTCTCGATGAGTTTGTGCGCTACATCGACGCCAGCAAGGAAGCTCTTATCAACGATGTGATTCACATCAGCACCAACAAGGGCGACATCCCTGTGGAGGTGGCAATGACCTACAACACCTCGTTCAACGAGAACATCTATTCGTTTGTCAACAATATCAATACCGTTGAGGGTGGAACTCACCTCACCGGATTCCGCCGCGGTTTGGGTTCTACCTTGAAGAAATATGCCGAGGATAGCAAGATGCTCGAGAAAGTGAAAGTCGACATCAAGCCCGAGGACTTCCGCCAAGGCCTCACCGCTGTAATCTCGGTCAAGGTGCTTGAACCACAGTTTGAGGGCCAAACCAAGACCAAGCTCGGTAACACCGAGGTGATAGGTGCTGTGGAGACCAGCCTGCGCGAGGCTCTCACCGTATATCTCGAGGAGCATCCCACTCAGGCCAAGGCCATCGTGGAGAAGATAATTCTCGCTGCCACTGCCCGCCATGCTGCCGAGACAGCCCGTGCCAAGGTGCAGCGCAAGTCGCCACTGGCAGGCGGTGGACTCCCTGGCAAGCTGGCCGACTGCTCGAGCCGTGACCCTGCCAAGTGCGAGCTCTTCCTCGTCGAGGGTGACTCGGCAGGTGGCTCGGCAAAGCAAGGTCGCGACCGCGCCTTCCAGGCCATCCTGCCATTGCGCGGTAAAATCCTCAACGTGGAGAAGGCAATGGACCACAAGGTGTTTGAGAGCGAGTCGGTGGTCAACATCTTCCGTGCCCTGGGCGTTACCATTGGCACCGAGGACGACCCCAAGGAGGCCAACCTCTCGAAGCTGCGCTATCACCGCATCATCATCATGACCGATGCCGACGTTGACGGTGCTCACATCGCCACACTGCTCATGACATTCTTCTACCGCCGCATGCGACCCATCATCGACAATGGCTACCTCTACATCGCCACGCCACCCCTGTATCGTGCCATCAAGGGCAACACCATGGAGTATTGCTGGACCGACATGCAGGTGCGCCAGTTCATCGACAAGTATGCCGGTGGCGAGGAGAAGAACGTGCGCGTGCAGCGATTCAAAGGACTTGGAGAGATGAACCCCGAGCAGTTGTGGGAAACCACAATGGATCCTGAGGGCCGCTTGCTTAAGCGCGTGAACATCAGCGACGCTGCCGAGGCCGACCGCATCTTCTCGATGCTCATGGGCGAGGACGTGGCTCCACGCCGCAAGTTCATTGAGGACAACGCCACCTATGCTACACTTGACACGTAACAGTCGGTTCACAGCAACAAAACAAAGCCAGCACCCATTCAAGGCGCTGGCTTTATTATTAAGTCAAGTTTATGAAGTGATGTTTGTGCCGGCTTGAGTTGTCAAACGATTAAGTACGATTAAAAACTATTGAAAATCATTAGTGTCCGAAAAATAATGAAAACGCACAACCATGGCTATTGCAAGTTGGCAGTTTTGTGGTTGCGGTTGTTGTGTGGTCGTTTCGTCACTGGCAGGTGGCATGTGGTGCTGGCCGTAGGCCAGAGCGTCCCCGAAGGGGGCGAGATGATGCAACCCTGCGGCGCGTACCCCGAAGGGGTGCGTGGCGTAGGGTATCGTTTTCGGTATCGTTTTCCCTTATTCCGAGCCTCGTAGAGGGTCAACAATATCCATCATGTGAGTCCATTACTCTTGGGAGGAGCAATGCCAGCAAGTGTTGGCCCCCTTCGGGGCCCATCAGGGGGATGGATGTGCTTAACCCTCACGCCACTCACCCCTCCGGGGTACGCGCCGTGAGGTTGCTCACTTCGTCCCCGCTGGGGACGTCCTGGCCTACGGCCAGCCAGCCTCGCAGCTCTCTTCTTCGGGGACGTCCTGGCCTACGGCCAGCCGGCCCGCGCTTTACATTCAAAAATCCTATTCATATATAACAATAGGGTGTTAATCGGCGGAAAAGGTGTGAAAATATATTGACGGGAAACGGCCGTTCAACCTTCGCCTTTTAGGGTAGTCTAAAAGACAAAGAGAACTAAACAACATGTTTCACTAGTCATGGCAGACAGCTCATAGGTCGCATGACACAAAATTATAAGATTATGAAAACAAGATTACTTATCACGGCATTTGCAGCAGCTGCAATGCTAATGAGTGGCACAAGCGTTGCCACCGCACAGGGAGTTCGTCATCGTGACATGGGTGGCAGCAGGCACCACATTGAGCGCCGTATAGATAACCGCCACTTCGACCGTCACCCAGGCCCACGCCACTTTGACAAGAGAATTCGTTACGCTTATCGTCCAGTCATGGGATCACGCTTCATTCACCGTCCCGCCTATGGACGCTTCATCACCCACAATCGTGAGCGCCTGTTGCTCGCCGGTGGAGTCCTCTATCGCGAGGTTCGCACACCAAACGGGTTTGTTTACATCGTAGTTGGATATATGTAAAAAATAATACACAAAATGGAAGCACATAAGAATAAGAGTGCTGGCAGTTAGCGATTGCCAGCACTCTTACTTTTATTGTATCTCAGCGATCTCTAAAAAAACTCAAAACATCTTGGCGACGCGGGCTACAGCTTGGGTGAAGGCTGTGACCTCTTCAAGGGTATTGTAGAGGGCAAACGAGGCTCGCACGGTACCTGTCACGCCCAGGCGTTTCATTAGCGGTTGCGCGCAGTGGTGACCGGTGCGCACGGCGATGCCCAGCTTGTCGAGCAGCAATCCCATGTCGTAGCTGTTGATGTCGCCCACGAGGAATGAGATCACTCCCTCCTTGTTGTCGCTGGTGCCAAAGATGCGCATGCCCTCAATCTCCATGAGTTGGCTTGTAGCAGCATCAAGCAGCAGTTGCTCGTGGCTGGCGATGTTGTCGATGCCCAGCGAGTTGATATAGTCGATGGCTGCGCCAAAGGCGGCAATGCCCACAAAGTCGGGCGTGCCAGCCTCAAATTTGAACGGCAGTTCGGCAAAAGTTGTCTTCTCAAACGTCACATTCCCAATCATCTCGCCGCCACCCTGGTAGGGCACCATGCGATTGAGCATCTTCTCCTTGCCATAAAGCACACCAATTCCTGCGGGACCATACATCTTGTGGCTCGAGAAGCAGTAGAAGTCGGCATCGAGGTCCTGGACGTCGATCTTCATGTGAGGAGCCGCCTGAGCGCCGTCGATGAGCACCGGCACTCCATAGCGGTGTGCAATCTGCACCATCTCCTTGACGGGATTGATGGTTCCCAGCACATTCGACACGTGAGTGACAGCGACAAAGCGAATGTTCTCGGTGAAGAGGTCTTCATAGGCGTTCATGTCGAGGTTGCCGTTGTTGTCGATGGGCACGACGTGGATCTTCAGTCGCTTGTTGCGCTGCAGCAGTTGCCAAGGCACGATGTTGCTGTGGTGCTCCATGACGGTGAGCACTATCTCGTCGCCAGTGAAGAGGCTGTCGCCATAGGATGATGCCACGAGGTTGATGGCCTCGGTGGTGCCACGCGTGAACACTATCTCGCTGGTAGACTTGGCGTTGATGAACTGTCGCACCTTATCTCGAGTGGCCTCCATGATGTTGGTGGCCTCTTGCGAGATGGTGTGAACCCCGCGGTGAACATTCGACTTGTGGTTGAAGTACATGTCGTTGATGGTCTCAACCACACATCGCGGTGTCTGCGACGTGGCAGCATTGTCGAGATAGACGAGCGGCTTGCCGTCGATTTTTCTGTTCAGGATAGGATATTGGTCACGTATTTCGTAGATGTTCATTGTTTTTAGTAATCAGTAGTCAGTAATCAGTTGACGGGTGTTCTAGGTGTTCCGGATGTTCCGGATGTTCTGGATGTTCCGGGGATCGAGCGGTCGAGCATTCGAGTAGTCGAGCGGTCGAGCAGTCGAGGCCTTTGTCCTTTGTCCTTTGTCCTTCGTCCTTCGTCCTCTCACCTATTAAGATTGCAGGTCTCGCACATCATGGGGTCGCCGCTTAGGCGCATCTCCACGAGGTGGCGCAAGCGGTCGCGCAGCGACTCGAGTCGCACGCCGTCGATGACGTCGCTCATGAACGCCTGCATGAGCAGCTTTTGCGCTACAGGCATCGAGATGCCGCGCGTCTGCATGTAGAACAGTGCATCCTGGTCGAGCTGCCCCACGGTAGAGCCGTGCGAACACTTCACGTCGTCGGTGTAGATCTCGAGTTGAGGCTTGGTGTACATGCGAGCCGAGGGCGCTGCCACGATGTTGCGGTTGCCCTGGTAGGCGTCGATCTTTGGGCAATTGGGCTTCACGAGGATTTTCCCGGCGAAGGCCCCCACAGCGTTGTCGTTGAGCACATATTTAAACATCTCGTTGCTCTGGCATCGCGGTGCGTTGTGGTTGATGAGCGTGTGGTTGTCGATGTGCTGCTCACCGGTGGCGATTGCCATTCCCAGCAGCTGGGTGTTGCAATGCTCACCGTCGACGTCGATGTGGTAGTCGTTGCGGGTGAAGCCATTGGTGAGGGTGATACCGTCGATGAGCACGTTGCTGCCCTCGCTTTGGCGCACCCACATCTGCGACAGGCGGGTGGTGTGCTCGTCGCTCTCCTCCATGTGGTAGTAGTCGAGCTGTGCGTTGCGACCCACCACTATCTCCACCGTCTCGAGGCTCAGGTACTGCTGGTCGCCCTTGGTGTGGTCGCACACGAGCACTCGTGCCTGCGCGTCGTCCTCGAGGACAATGAGCAGTCGTCGCACTGCCATGAGGCGGGCGTTGGCGTCAAAGACGTTGATGAGCTGAATGGGCTTGGTGGTCGCCGACCCCTTGGGCACATAGATGAGTACTCCATCCTGAGCAAGCATGGTGTTGAGTGCTGTGCAGGTGTTGTCGAGGCGTGCCACGCTGCCGTAGTGCTGTGCCAGCACCTGTGGGTGCTTGGTGGCCTGGAACGACTCCACGCTGGCGTTGTCGCCGCTCTGACCTGCAGTGGCGCTGCGTCTGAAAGTGTCGTTAAACACATAGTATAGACACGTGCTCAGGTTGGGCACCTCGCAGCGGAAGCGGGTGGTGGACTCTCTCGATAGGTCCACGTGGTTGATGTTCACGCCATAGTCGGAGGCAAGCACGGCATTGAGGTCGGTTGCCTCATAGTCGTCGCTTCCCTTGCGTGGCAATGCGGCATTGTCGAGCGCCTTGCGCGCCTCTTGCCTTAGGGCATTGAGCTGCGGCGCCGAGTGGCTGTTAATGGCGTCGAGATGGGCGTCGTGGAGGTCGATGTATTGCTTGAGCGAATTGTTCATAGCTGGTTGTTGTCAACTTGTTCCTTTATCCAGTCATAGCCTTTCTCCTCGAGCTCGAGGGCGAGTTCGGGTCCGCCAGTCATCACAATGCGTCCCTTGTAGAGCACGTGCACCTGGTCGGGCTTGATGTAGTCGAGCAGGCGCTGGTAGTGGGTGATGACGATGGTGGCGTTCTGGTTGCTCTTGAGGCGGTTAACGCCGCTGGCAACGGTTCGCAGCGCGTCGATGTCGAGTCCGCTGTCGGTCTCGTCGAGTATCGAGAGTCGTGGCTCGAGCATTGCCATCTGGAAAATCTCGTTGCGCTTCTTCTCACCGCCACTGAAGCCCTCGTTCACGGCACGCGAGGCGAGCTTGTTGTCGAGGTCGACCACGGCGCGCTTCTCGCGCATGAGTTTTAGGAACTCCGAGGCACTGATGGGCTCCAGCCCCTGATACTTGCGCTTCTCGTTGATGGCGGTGCGCATGAAGTTGCTCATGAGCACACCAGGAATCTCCACGGGATACTGGAAACTCAGGAAAATGCCCTCGTGGGCGCGGTCTTCGGGGCTCAGCTCCAGCAGGTTCTTGCCGTAGAACTCCACCTCGCCGCCGGTGACGGTGTAGGCAGGGTTGCCAGTGAGCACAGCGCTGAGCGTGCTCTTGCCGCTGCCGTTAGGTCCCATGATGGCATGCACCTCGCCAGGCTTAACGGTGAGGTTCACTCCCTTCAATATCTCCTTGCCCTCGATAGAGGCATGTAAATCTTTGATAACTAGCATTGTCGTTTATTTATATTTCTTTTCTAGATTTTCTAGACGTTCTAGACATTCTAGATTTTAATTATGCATTGTGAATTATGCATTGTGCATTATACTATCCCACGCTGCCCTCGAGCGAGACGCTTAGCAGTCGCTGGGCCTCGACGGCAAACTCCATGGGCAGCTTCTTCATCACGTCGCGGGCGTAGCCGTTGACGATGAGTCCCACGGCGTCTTCGGTGCTGATGCCGCGCTGGTTGCAGTAGAAGATCTGGTCCTCGTTGATCTTGCTTGTGGTGGCCTCGTGCTCGACGATGCTCGAGTCGTTGCCCACCTCAATCACGGGGAAGGTGTGAGCTCCGCTGGTGTCGCTCAGCAGCAGGCTGTCGCACTGGGTGTAGTTGCGGCATCCGGTAGCGCTGGGCGCTATCTTCACCATGCCGCGGTAGCTGTTCTCGCTGTGACCTGCGCTGATGCCCTTGCTCACGATGGTGGAGCGGGAGTTCTTGCCCAGGTGTATCATCTTGGTGCCGGTGTCGGCCATTTGGTAGTTGCGTGTGAGAGCCACGCTGTAGAACTCGCTCACGGTGTTGTTGCCCTTGAGAATGGTGCTGGGATATTTCCAGGTGATGGCGCTGCCAGTCTCCACCTGAGTCCAGGAGAGCTTGGAGTGGTCGCCACGGCAAATGCCGCGCTTGGTGACGAGGTTGTAGATGCCACCACGGCCGTCTTTGTCGCCAGGATACCAGTTCTGGACGGTGCTGTATTTCACCTCGGCACGCTCCTCGACGATAATCTCGACGATGGCAGCGTGAAGCTGGTTCTCGTCGCGCATAGGAGCCGTGCAGCCCTCGAGGTAGCTCACGTAGGAGTCGTCGTCGGCAACGATGAGGGTGCGTTCAAACTGCCCCGTCTGCGCCGCGTTGATGCGGAAGTAGCTCGACAGCTCCATGGGGCATCTCACTCCCTTGGGGATGTAGACAAACGACCCGTCGCTGAACACTGCCGAGTTCAGGGCGGCGAAGTAGTTGTCGGTGTAAGGCACCACGGTGCCCATGTACTTGCGCACGAGGTCGGGGTAGTCTTTCACCGCATCGCTAATGGAGCAGAAAATCACTCCCAGCTCGGCGAGGCGCTCGCGGTAGCTGGTGTGCACGCTCACGCTGTCGACCACGGCGTCGACCGCCATACCGCTCAGTCGCTTCTGCTCCTCGAGTGGTATGCCCAGCTTGTCGAAGGTCTTCTTCAACTCAGGGTCGATTTCCTTCTTCTCGTTGGTGCCAGTGCGTGGTGCGGCATAGTAGCTGATAGCCTGGAAGTCGATGTCGGGCATGTTCACCTTGCCCCACTTGGGCATGGCGAGGCTCTGCCAGTGGCGGAACGCCTTGAGCCTGAAGTCGAGCAACCACTCGGGCTCGTTCTTGAGGGCGCTGATTTGTCGCACCACATCCTCGTTGAGTCCCTTGTCGATGACGCTGGTCTCGAAGTCGCTCACGAAGCCATAGCGATACTCCTCGCTGGCCGCCTGGTTGATAATCGACTCCTCGTCTTGTTTCTTTTTATTCTTGTTTTTGTCTTCGCTCATATTAGTCTTTTAAATTTCCAGCTGCCGTGATGGTTGTGGCACAGTAGCCGAAATAATCGACAAAGGTACTACTTTTCTGCTCAATCTCGCTTATAATAGCGGTAAAAAATGGCGAAAGCGAGATTTTTTTCATGTTTTTTTCCAAAAACTATTGCCAGTTTAAAAAAAATCACTACCTTTGCAACCGCAAAAATGCGATTAAGCGAGTGAAGGCTGCGCTTGCGCGATGTCTTCCGAGCGAGAGCATTTTATTCAAAAATGCCCAAGTGGCGGAATTGGTAGACGCGCACGTTTCAGGTGCGTGTGCCGCAAGGCGTGAAGGTTCGAGTCCTTTCTTGGGCACCATGACAGACTGATAATCAAGCGATTATCGGTCTGTTTTTTGTTGTGTGTTCACTGTTCTGATTAACTTGTTGGTTCTGGATGTTTAACTTGTTTCATGCATAATATATTTAATGTGCAATTATATCCTTTTGATATATAGACAAGTGTCATGAACGTGGTCGATGGGGAGCGCTTGAAATCATTTTTGGAGAAAAGAGAATGTGATAAAATCGTTGTTAGCAAAATGCTACAAGAATGTTTTAAATTTGATAATAATTATGCTATAAAACATCATTTTGCTAGTCGGAATGATTTTTTTTGCTAAAATTTTGTGTTGCCAATAAACGTTAACCAAAAAAATAGTCAAAAAGTTGCTTTTTTTGTAAATATACTATAATTTTGCATAGTGAAAGAATTTTTTCCTATTGAGAGACACGTTTTTAACTATTAAACAACTGAGAATATACTGATATGAATGCAAAAAAATTAATTACAGCAATGACGATGGTTGCAATGGTAACGCTGGTAGCGAGTGCTGATGTACACCATGATGTCACAACCAAGGTGACATATTTCGATTATTCCCCCTACACCTATACTTATCTTGACGATAATGGTGTGGAACAAACAGCAAGCATCACCGACGAGGCTACAAGTGCGAAACAGATTATTGCACTCCTTGAGAAGGTATATACCGATAAAACAATACCCGGTATACGCTATGCTTATGCCTTTAAGGACGCCGACGGCAACCCTTATCAGCGCAAGAAATTAAATTATGAATTTAACGCCAACAGGGGAACTCCATGGACAAAGACTGGGGTTATCGATAATCCTGACGAGGACGGCATGACAATGCTGCTGGTGCAAGTGAAGGATGATTTCAGGTCTACTCATGCCGCTGGAAAAACGCCTGAGCAGATTATTGATATTGCTTTTCAGTCGGTGAAGCTAGTTAAGAACTTCACTCGTGTTAATGATGAGAATAATCCCGGTTATTTATTGTCGGTCGACGGTATTAGCACCAACCGCTTCTACTTTATATCTAAGGGTAAGCCCAGGGCTACTTATACAAAGCCTCTGTACATGACCTATGAGCAAATTAGTCCTGTGAACTATGGCGAAGGTGGGCAAGCGACCGATAATTTCATCGATGAAATAAAAGCAGGACATGCCTATTACTGTCATCACGATTGTACCGAAATGCTTACTCTGCAATCAGGACACTGGTTCACAATCAATAAGTCGGGAGAGAACTATAGTCTTAACAATCTCTCTATTTTTTTGCCCGACAGACGCTTTGAGAAGAATCTCAATCCCAATGTTAATGCAAGTGATACCGACCCTAGTTCTAGCGTGTATAAAAATTATGGAAGAAACGGTGATGACACCTCACCCGACTGGGATCCTATTATTGTCCCCAAGGTGCTGATGTATACTGCCACTCTCGACGCAAAGGCCGAACCTGCCGAGGTGAAAGACCACTATAAAATTACTCTTGATTGGGGTACATCATTCACACAAGAGAATCTTGGTGTTGACGTGCCACAGCATTTCTATGTGTATCTAGTCGACGGTAATAATCGCGTGCGTCTTGTCTCGGTAGAAGACCAGCCCACTCAAGCTCGCACTCATTCTTATCTTGTTGAGCAAACCGAGGAAATGCAGGAGTTCAGTTACATTGTAACAGCCCACCCCATCAATTATGACAGCGAAGGCAACATGCTGCTTAACGAAGATGGTACGCCTTACATCACAATTAGTGCCGAGAGTCCTGTTCGCACAGTGACCGTTCCGCCACTGTCGATACCTTTCTTCATTCAAGCGCTGGAGTATCGCAGCCGTTATGAGATTCAGGGCGAGTCCAATCAATACAATGTTTATAAGAACACTATGTCGATTCACCCCATGGAGGCTGACGATTACTCGCACATCGAGGATGAGACTTACAACGTGACTCGTACCGACGATGCCGGCAACAAGGCTGTGGTGGCAAGTGTGCACTTCGCTCCTATCCAGAGTGGTGGTTTTCACTATGTTATAACTTATAACGATGAATCGCAGAATACTGAGACCACATTTGATCAAGAGCCCCTGCCTTCAACCGAAGGTGACGTGATGAGCTTTGAGAATTCAACAATATATGTTGTGGACCGATTCTTGGCATCGACAAGATACAATAGACAGTCGGCAAGTTATCTTTATCGCTTTGAGAAGGATGACCACAGTCGCAGTAACGACTTCCTGGTGCCCGTTTTCAAAACTACCAACGACGTGAGTGGCTCGGGTCGCACTCTAGAAGAGGTGATTGCCGACGTGGATCACAGCGCAAAGGCTACCCCCGACAACACCATTACCTTTAGTGCTATTAATAATCCTGCAGCCAACCTTGTGGAATATGAGGTGCGCCGCCTTAGCCAAAAAAACTTTAAGGAGTACACCAAGGTTGGTAAGGCCGAGAACTATCAAAACAGCGGGCAGTATTACATCTATGCTCTCAACAGCAAAGGTCAGCTCAACGAACTGGTGGGTACCGAGTCAATTAGTACCGAGGGTGGCTTAATTACTGCCTATGATGTAAATAGCTCGACAAACAACCGAATTAGCAGTTATGTTCCAGTAATCAACACCAATTTCAACGGCGATGTGTCTAAACCCAACTCCTATGGTTGTGACATCAAGCGTGTGCGTTACCCGCAGGTAGAACTTGCCCCAAAGAAAACTATGAAGACCAAACCCTTCTATGGCAATGGTGGCGACTTGATGGGTTATCTTGTGAACTTGGAAATTCAGCCTGTCTTACCTCTTGCTAGCGAAAGTGATATCAATTATGTGTACTACTATCGCTTGTGGCGAGTTATTGACGGCAAAAGTGCGCCCACAAGGTTTGAAGAAGAAGTGCTTCTCAACAGGGAAGACCATGACGCAGGATATGATGATAACGGCAATGTCCAGTGGGAGAAAGATTATGATTGCCTCTACCTCACCTATCCAGACTATGGATCAGATCAAGTGAACTATTGGCCGGTTAATGATATCTTCATTGACTGGGCCTTTGATGGTTCGAAGATGGTGAAATATATCGTGCGACTTTATGCAACTGTTCTTTCCCCAACTCAGCAAGGAGAAATAGATCACCACACTATGTCGGTTGATGGTAGCGGACGTGACTACTTCATTGCTGAGAATAATATAACAGTAACGTTCGATAATCAAACTTACACCGCAATAGGCACCATTGACAGCGACTCTAACTCTAATGTTGAGGGTGTGACCTACTACAACATGATGGGTGTTGCAAGCAATAGGCCTTATGAGGGCATGAACATTGTGGTGACCCGTTATAGCGACGGTTCCACCACTACAGAGAAGGTGATTAAATAATACGTCACCAAGGTCAAAAGGGGAATTTCCCTGTTTACAATGATTTTGCATTCAATCAAGTAGGGGATGCGCTTCCAAGTGATTGGGGCGCATTTCTCTTTTTTATGCGCTTGTTTTCGTCGCAACGACAGCATGACCCCACTGGTGGCACTTCTAGTTTCCTGCTCACTGGTGGTGTCAGGTCTTAAGTCACTCGTTCTGAAAGTGTATAAAAATCAGGAAATTGCGTTTTTTGAGTGATTATTGTTTTGTGATTAAAAAAAAATTACTACCTTTGCAGGCATTAAAATTGAAAGGAGGTTTGTTTAAACCACTTAATATAGCTGAATAACAGACATATAACCCTTTTTCTAAGGCAGCTCCGCACTGCCTGGTTGCTGGCACAATCGAGCGATGATTGGGCCTGGCAACTGCCATAAAGCGGAAAATCTTTTTAAAAAATAATATAGCGACATGGCTTTAGTGGCCATTTCTCACCATCTTGCGCAAGTGCTCCGTGGCAGGAGTGATGCGGCAGGAGTGAGTGTCGCCCCGCAAAAAATCGAAATTTTTTTAATAACAATTTAATAAAAACAAAACATTATGATTATCGTTCCAGTAAAAGAAGGCGAGAACATCGAGCGCGCCTTGAAGAAATTTAAGAGAAAATCGGAGCGCACAGGCATCATCAAGCAGTTGCGCCAGCGTCAGCAATTTGAGAAGCCCAGCGTTATCAACCGCAAGAAGATGATGAAGGCTGTGTATGTACAGCACCTCCACACTGCCGAGGAGATCTAATAGCATTTATGCCGATAAACGATTAACACGACAGAATTTCTCTTATTAGATACTTCTAAACGCCAAGCCGAAGTCGAGTAGCTACTCAACTTCGGCTTGTTGCTTTCTTGCGGTGTGACCCCCGTTGTTACTTGACCACGTTGTTGTTGAGCAACTTGAGGGAGCGGCTGTTGGCAGGGAGGAGTTTTGCTGCCGATGTGCGGCGGGTGAAGTTGTTGCCCGAGACCTTGAAGTTGTTGCTGTTGAGATGGCCATTGCTGTCGGCACCAGCAAAGGCCTCACGTCCTGAAATCTCGATGTTGTTGCCCCTCATCTCCACGAGCTTGGGCGCTGACTTGAAGTTGACGATAGTCTCGCTCTTGATGGTGTTGCCAGTGAGCTTGAGGATGCCGTTGTCGTCGTTGATGAAGAGGCACTTGCTCTGTGCTATGTCGCATCCCGACGCCTCGAGCCGCGACACCTTCTGCGCCACGGTGGTTGAAGGCACAGCCAGCTTGCAGCCATTCATCTTCACCTCATTAGTGCTGTGGAAATAGGTGGCGATGCTGCCATTGCCAGCCACTTTGAGATTGGTAGCATTAATGTTGAGCACCTTGCCTCCAATGTGAGGATAGCACAGCATGTTCACAGTGGTGCCCCGCGAGAGGTTGACGTTAACGTTCTTGAGCTCATACACGGGCGTCTGGCTGGTGCCGCCATGAATTGAGAACACCTCGTGCAGCGACCACTTGTCGGAGCTGCTGCGGTGCAGAGGGTTGTCGATGTTGATGGTCACATTCTCCATCACCACCTTGCTGGTGAGGTTTCTTATGGGTCCAAAACTGCGGTTCTTTTTCACGTCGAAGGTGGTGTTGCGCACGGTGAACACGTCGCCCTTGGCACCCTCGCTCACGTTGAGGATGTACTGAGAGCCATCGAGTAGCATGAAGTCGTCGTTGATGCCAAAGTAGCAGCCATCGATCACGTTGTTGTGGGTCATGGAGATGAATTCGGCCTGCGTCTGCTGCTTGGGACCAGTAGCGCAGCTGGTGAAGCGGCTGTTGGTCACAGTGATGTTATTGCTGCAGGTAGAGATGTCCAGTCCTTGCAGGCAGTAGTCGGCCACCATGTTGTTCACTCGGCAGTTGCTGGCATGGAATCCCAGTGGCTGATAGATGATGTGGCTGGCGGTGCAGTCGAGGCAGGTGACGTTTCGCACGATGCGCTTGCTATGGGCAGTGCCCACGTGGAGCCCGCTCTGGTGCATCTCGAAGCGGCAGCGCTGCACGGTGATGTTCTCGCTGCGCTTGTTGTCGCTGTCGATATAGATGTACAGGCAATATCCTGCCACTCCCATGGTGGCAATCTTGTCGGTCTTGAGCAGGAATGCATTGCTGGTGTTGTATCTCACGCCATTGAAGGTGAGGTCACCCTTGGTGAAGATGGGGGGAAAGTCGTGAGCGCCCTCATAGCCCACCCACTTGATGTCGTGGATGCTCAGGTTGTTGCAGTTGGCAAGCTTCAGACCCATAATCATGGTTCCGTTGCACAGCTCCAAGCCAGTGGCGTCGCTAATGGTCACGTCCTTCACCTTCTCGCCGCTGTAGAAGCTGCCGTTGAAGGTCATCTTCACTCCCGAGCTGTTGCTCAGCAGCTGCGCCAGTTGCTGGAATGCGCGGGTGTTGTCGGAGCCCTGATTGCGGGTGGTGTTGATGTGCATGCCCTTGTAGGTGTAGCTGTGGCTGCGACTTGTCATGTTGGGCACGAGACCCAGGTTGGTGGCCATGAGTTGCGAGTTGACGATGTTCAGTCCTGCCAAGTTGCAGTTCTCAAACGCCACATCGCTGCCACAGGGCACCACCTTGATGTTTCGGCCGGTGATGGTGGCGTTGATAATTTTTCCGCCTTTTTTGAACACCAGAGTGCTGCCGTTGCCCACGCTGATAGTTCCGCCCTTGATGGTGCGGGAGATGGTGTGGGTGGCATTAGCCTGCCGCAGCGAGTTGGCATTCTGCGCTGCGCAACTCATCATTGCTGTTGCCACTATGAGCATTAATGCTGTGTGTAGAAATCGTTTCATAATATCAATGTTTTATCATGCAAAGATAACTATTATTTTGATAGAATATTGCTTTAATGGTTTAATAACTCAAGTTTAGGCAGTGAATTGAGGCTTGTGCAAAAGGTTGAAACAGTGTCAATGCAGGGACAACGCGCGCGTTGTCAGAAACTATCGAAAACACTGATTCTCAACTATCTGCCCGCCCAGCGGACAAGGCCTTGTCCCTACAAATGAGAACTCTGGGAGTTTTGTGGCAGCCTCAGTTGCCTGATAAACGCGCAAGCCACCGCGACCAGGCTGGTGGTTGAGGTGGCTTGTGTGAGAATGATGGGGCTTGTGTGAGTTATTATTCTCCTAGCAGGATGTTGTAAACGATAGTGACGTCGACCGAGGTGATGTTGCCATCACCGTTTACATCGGCATTAACCAGATTAGACAAATCGTTGTTGAGCAAGTAATCATATAACACAGTAATATCGTTGCTGGATATCTTGCCATCACCATTTACATCACCCTTATAAGCAATATCCATGATTGTGGGAGAGTCTTGATTGCTGGAGAAGGGCAGATAGCAATGGTGCTCAGGAACTTTAGTCTCTCCAGGCACCAGGACTAAAACGTCGTTGTGCAGCACATATCCATCGTTAATCATCAGCGTATCGGAATTGCCAACCAACATGCTCGTGTACTCTATGGTCTCACCAGTGTAAGGAACATGTGCAACACTGTCTATATTAGTTTCACCACACAGCATAACACCAACTCCCGAGGGAATATAACTAATCTCAGTAAGAAAAGCTTTCCCGTTGTTAACCATGTTGACGGTGTAGGCTTTTAATCCTTCGGGCAAAGCCAAATCCTCATCACTAATATAGGTTGACCATTTTACCCCCTCGGGGTGCACATCCCACTGTGATGACAAGAAGTTCACCCTGTTGCCCAGGGCATTCATGAATTTACGCCTGTAGTAGGCTGGATTAGTTGCCGATTTGTCCCCCCACCGCGCATAATCGGCAGCGAGCGCCTGCTCGGTGAGTTGTCCATAAGCATCCACTTCTTCTTGCATTGTGGGGAATACTTCGTCTCTATATTTCTCCCACCACTTGCGGTAAGCAATCTGGAATCGTGGGAATTTCACAATATTACGTATCCAGCAATTACGGCGGGTACTGTCTTTGTCGTTATAGAAGAAGTCGGGGGCAGTTTGGTTGCGACCCCCAAGTGCTGAGCCCGAGTCCCAGAAAGGTCCCCACACGAGTTTGGTGTCTTCGCCTCTTTCCTTAGAGAACCAGCAGCTTCCACTAAATCCCTCTTGGTCGTCTATCGCCTCCAGCATCATATAGAAACGTGCCAGAGCATCTATGTCGATATATTGCTCCCATTCTCTACTGGTATAGTCTTTAGTGTTAACCAGCTCATTGACTGAGAAAATTATATTAGCAAGATAGTTATACTGCTCTTCGGAGAGTTCTTCAGGAGAATGATAAGTCACTCTCATCATTCTGCCTGTGCCTTTGTCGGTAAATCTTATTTGGCAGTCGTCATTATAATTGTCAAGTTCGAGCAGCCATCCGCCAGTGATTAAGGATGGGTTGGTTTCACCATCGTCTTGCTCGGTGATATTAACCCTGTCCTTTGCTACTCTAATTTGCTCAGTAAGGAAATACATGCCTATGTAGTCACCATTGAGCACCACTTCACACGGCACGTTCCTTGGAGTGTAAGGCATCCCCAATTTCTCGCTGATTTTAAAACAAAGATAGTTCCTTCCATGCCCTGCCAGCCAGTCGCCATAACTGGTGAGCAAAATCCAATGCTTGCTCTTGGGCATGCCAAGCAACGACGCCTTAGAGTCGAGCTTAAGGCGATAAGGTTTCTTGGGCAAAGTCCATGTCGCATTACCGCGACCTTTTATCTTTAGTGGCAATGGCGCATCAACCGAACCTATAGATTCATATTCCTCAAAACCATTGGCGTCGACGTAGTAGTAGCCGTCGATATAATGTTCCTTGTCCACGATGGGCTGCTCGTCTATGGTGTTGATATACAGCACTGGCAGTGTGGAAATTCTAATGGTTTATGTTTCATAATGGCAATCACTTTATAGTGTCCTTATTCTTTGCAAAGTTAAGCAATTTATTGAATAATGGCAAGTTTCGGTTATAAAAAGCTATAAAAAAGGCAGTCATGAAACCTCACAAGCCACCGCGACCAGGCTGGTGGTTGCGGTGGCTTGTGTTAGAGTGATAGGGACTGTGAGTGTTATTATTCTCCCAGCAGAATGTTGTAAACGATAGTGACGTCGACCGAGGTGATGTTGCCGTCGTTGTTCAGGTCGCCATTGGTGATGTTGCTGTCATCGCCATTGAGGATGTAGTTGTAAAGCGCAGTCACATCGGCAGCTGTGACATTTCCATCGCCGTTCACGTCGCCATAGACATAAGCCTCAAAATGGACTATTGTGGGTGTGCTGTCGTCACTGTTTACAGGGATATAGCATCGATGAGCTTCTATGGGTGCTCCAGTGGGTGCTAAAACAAAATCGTTGTTGTAAAGCACAAAACCATCATTAACAACTTGTGGCTCAACACTGCCCGCTAAAATGCTACTTATCTCTTGAGTCTCACCAGCATAAGGTTCAGTGTTGATCTCGCCAAACTCGGTGATGCCAAACAGCAGAACCCCCACATTAGCTGGAATATATTTTACTGGGGATAAAATTAGATTATTATCTTGAAAGTCCTTTACAACAAATGCTTTTACACCTTGTGGCAAGGTGAGGTCAACATCACTATAGTAAGTTGCCCAATTATCGTCGCTTGATGGCATATCCCATTGTGAGATCAAGAAATCGAGTTTATTGGTAAGGCATCTAATGTATTTCCTTCGGTAATACTGTAGTTGAGTGGCCGATTTGTCTCCCCATCTCAGATAATCGGCAGCTAGCGCCGCTTCGGTCAAAACGCCATAGGCATCTACCTCGTCTTGCATGGTGGGGAACACTTCATCGCGATATTTTTTCCACCATTTCCTTGTTGCAATCTGGAATCGAGGGAATTTTGCTATTTCTTCAATCCAGTGATTGTAGGCATGAACGGGTTCATCCTTGTAGAAGAAATTAGTTGTTCCACCGTCGTTGTTTCTGCTTCCAAGAGTGGAGCCAGCATCCCAGAAAGGTCCCCAAATCAGTTTTGAGTCATCTCCCCGGTCTTTATAGAACCATGAGCTTCCACTGAAGGCTTCTTGATTGTCAAGCGCCTCGTCAAGTATGTAGAATCTTGCCAGTGCATCGATGTCGATATATTTTTCCCATTCTCTACTGCTTTTGTCTTCGCAGTTAACCCATTCATTAACGTTATGGATAAGATTAGTTAAGTAATTAAGCTGCACATCCGACAATTCTTCGGGGTCGTGATATGTCACTTTCATTGTTTTGTTAGGTTTGGCTGGATCGGTAAATCTAATTTGGTTAGTTTCAGTGTAATTGTCAATCTCAAGAAGCCAGCCACCAGTGATTAAAGTGCTGTCGGTCTCTTCGTCGTCTTGTTCGGTAATGTTGACACGCTCCTTTGCAATTCTGATTTGTTCAGTTAAGAAGTACATGCCAATGTAATCTCCATTAAGAACCACCTCACAAGGGACACATCCGGGTGTATAAGGCATTCCCATTTTCTCGCTGATTTTAAAAGCGAGATAGTTTCTTCCATGAGCAAGCCAGTCGGCATAGGCTGCTAGCAAAATCCAGTGCTTGCTCTTGGGCATTCCCAGTAGCGATGTTTTGGTTTCAAGTTTTAATCGGTAAGGTTTTTTAGGCAGTCTCCATGTAGCATTGCCACGTCCCCTTATCGATAGAGGTAGTGGATTTTCTTGCGAGCCAATGGATTCATAGTCGCCGCACCCGTTGGCGTCGAGGTAGTAAGTTCCCTGTACATAGTTTACTTTGTCCACGATGGGTGCCTCATTTTCGGTGTTGATGTACAATACAGGCAGTGTGTTGGACAAATACTCGGCTGGGTCGTGCTTTGTGGTGTCGACGTCATCGCTGGCAACTGCTTGCGCCCATGAAAGAAATAATACTAAAAAA
>ONIY01000038.1:4275-26227 GCA_900318065.1 uncultured Prevotellaceae bacterium | reverse complement strand
TGCTACGATGCTAGCCGCGAGCCCGAGCTGTTCATGCAGTCGGCCAACGTCTACGTGCGCTACGCCGAAGCACACCTCGCCGCCAACGTC
The DNA here is from genome assembly GCA_900318065.1 of uncultured Prevotellaceae bacterium. GTDB lineage: Bacteria > Bacteroidota > Bacteroidia > Bacteroidales > Muribaculaceae > Sodaliphilus. The sequence continues at coordinate 26,137 of ONIY01000038.1, read as the reverse complement.
AAGTTTATTGCCGACTTCACCCCCGAGGAGGCCGCAATCTACAACCAAGAGTAAGAACTCTGAGAAAATAATTTATAATGCTAATCGGGAGCCGCACACCGTTGCGACTCCCGATTGTTTTGCGACGTTTTCTGCCTAATATCGTCGCAAAATGTGCGACGTTTTCTGCTCAATATCGTCGCAAAATGTGCGACGTTTGTATGTCTCTACCAGACAAGGCACGCCTTGTCACTACGGGATGAGAATCCTGTGAGTTTTGCTGTGCCCTTAGTTTAGGGAGCAATCCACTTTTGCAACATCCTCAACTAGTTCCCAGGGCTTGAGCTCTATATTCAAAAATCGGCCATCAGGCGGATGCCTGATGACCGATTTTGCATTTGTGTTTGCGAGGCGACAGCGGTGCCTTATGGTTCTACTGTTGCGATTGTTCCTGCCGAGTGGGCTGTCACTTGTGGAGCATACTGGCACTGTGCTGTTGCAATTCCCACATTGTACTTGCCCGGAGCTGTGACATAGACGTCGTAGCTTATCACGTGCGTGCCCTTGTCGAGGCTGGTGAAGAAGATGTTGGTCTCGCTGTCCTTAATCTCCAGGTAGTAACAAGTGCGGTCGGCATATCGATAGCCCGAGAGCTTGTCGAGCGGTTCGAAGCAAGAGCCGCGCTCATCTTTCACTGTCACGTAGTCAAGGTCCTTGGCGTTCTTGATGATGGTGCGCACCTGAACCTTGTCGCCCACCTTGAAGTTGTCGACTTTTTCGAGAGAGCCATCGGTCTTGTAGACGTAGAACTCCTTGTGAATCGAGAGGTCGTAGACGCTTGCTTCCTGAATCTCGCTCATCTCGGCCTTGAACTGGCTGTAGATGGCGCCCCATGCTGGGCTTGCGCCATTGCGCTCAATGTTGAGAGTGGCGAGCGAAGTGGCGGGAATCTCCTTGCGGCAGTAGCCCAGGTAGGCGTCAACCTTGTCAAACTCCAGTGGCTTGCCATCGATGGTGATAGTGGGAGTGTCGTTGCGCTCGAGCCACTTGCTGCCTGTTGAGAGGATGCTGTAGACGGCATCGGCGGCAAGGCTGCTGGAGCCCCAGTCGTTGGTCTGTTTCATGAGCAGAATCCACTTGCGCACCTGGTCAATCTCCTGGGTGCGTGGGTCTACCTCGTTCATCGCCTCGAGGATGGTTGATGTCACGGCCACCTTGTCGAGATAGCGCCATCCTGCCTGAACGTTGTCCCAGTACATGCCTGTCTCGGGCTTTGTGAGGGCAAACTGGCGTATCGACTCCACAATGTCCTTGGCAACCTTTGGGTAGTTGTTGCGGTTGAGCGTGAGGGCATAGAATGCCTTGTTGCCCAGCGAAGTGCCCTTCCAGTCGCGAGTCATTGCCTTGAGGCAGTTCTTGATCATGTCCTTGTTCTCGCTGCCCATGGCGTGCTCAGGATAGAGCGTGCGGGTGTAGACATAGGAACTGAAGCCGCTGTGGTTCTTCTTGTCGTGCTTGAGCTGCTCCTTGTATAACTTGAGGTACTCGCGGTCGAGATAGCCCAGGGCAGGCTTGAGCATGCCGTTGATGGCATTGTCGTCCTTGAGATATCCCAGATGACGCAACTCGCCAATGAGCTCGAGCACCGTCTCGGTGGTGTAGAGCGACGACTGGCAGCCGGGATAGCGATACCAGGTGAAGCCTCCATCGCTCATCTGCAGGTCTTTCAGACCATTTACAATGCGGTCGTGCTCGGCTTGCATGAGCTGCTCGTCGAAGAGCTCGTTGAGTCGCGACATGCGCAGCGTCTGGCGGTCGGCCTCATTGATCCATGGCGAGGCAAGCAGCGTGCCAATCTTCAGGTCGCGGTTGCGTGCGAGCATCGACACCAGCGTGGAGTCTTCCTCATTCACCTTCCAGTAGTCGATAGCCTCTTTGATGCCTGGCTGCGACTTGGCGATGCCCTGTGCCAGCGTGATGGCAAAGAGGCTGTGGGCTAGCGAGGTGGCAATGTGATAGTTGTCGCTGAAGATGGTGGGCAATGCCTGAACGCAGTACCACACGGGGTTGTCGCAGTACTCCAGTGTCACGCGGGCATCACGGGCAAACTGTGGCAGCCTGGTCGTGAACGATGGGGTAGCGGCGTCGATGTAGAACGGCTGCGACTCAATCACTGGCGAGATAGAGGGCAGCACAGGAATCATCACCTGCTCGCCGTCGCCAAAGTTGCCTGTGGCGGCTTTCACTCTGAAGCCAATGAATGGAATAGTGTCGGGCACAGTCCAGTCAATTCTCACGGTGCTGGTGCCGCTGGCAGCAATGTTCTCCTTGAAGGTCTTGCGCTCTATCACATCACCCGTGCGCGGGTTGAACAGCTCGATGATGGCGTCGCAGGCGAGGGCAGCGTCGGTAGAGTTCTGCAAGCTTGCCGCCAGTTGTGCCTGGTCGCCCTGACGCAAGAAGCGTGGCAGGCTCGACTTCACCATCACGGGTTTGCTGGTGAGCACCTCGCGGTTGAGTTTGTCGGTCAAGAGGTCGCCATTGTAGGCTATCGCCTGGACAATCCAAGTGGTGTTGAAATTAGGCGCCTCAAATTCCAGTGAGATGTTGCCCTGATTGTCGCTCACAAGCATGGGTTTCCACAAGGCGACCTTCACGTCGCTCAGGCGAACCTCCACATTTTCAAGAGCTTCCTCATCGACTTCCTCGAGCTTGGACTCTTCGGCGGCTTCGGGGGCTTCGGCCATGTCGTAGGCAGCTGCACTGTTGATCGATGTTGCGCCTCTAACCTTCACGCCGGCACTCTTCATCATGGGAACTGCACTTTCGGCGTCGGCCATTGATTCATAAAGCACCATGCCACCTGCTCCCAGCATGTCGTAGCGAAAGGCGAATGGGAACAGGGATGTGTCATACATGTTGAGCTCAGGGAAATCGAGCGAATTACTATTCAGGTGATCATGCGACCAGCTCAGGCGGCTGTAGCTGCTGCCATAGAGCCCCTGGTTGTTAAACGAGTAGACATTCTTGCTAAAGGTGCTTGGCTTGAAGACCCAGTCGTTGGCGCTGATGTCGTTGATGGCCTTGTCCATCATCTCAAGAATCATGGCGCCGCTTTGTGGCTTCTCGTTCTCGTCGATGAGTGTGAACGACCATTTCTCGTTCTCTCCCGAGAGCAGCTTGTCGCGGAAGGAGTTGACCTTAATCTTCATTGCCCGCTCCTTGACATTGCCAACCAGTCGCACATCATCTTGGAACACAGTGTTGTTGCTCACGCTGTAGAGCTTGATGTAGAGATATCCGCCAGGGGTGTTGGGCATGTCGATGGTGAACTCGTTCATGCCCTGCTTGTACTTGAGCCATCCCTGTTTCTCAACCTTGTCGCGCGAGACGGCGATGTAGTAGATGTTGGCCTCGGGGGTGCTGTTGCCAATGGTGATGTGCGCCACGTTCTTGTCGTCGACCCACCTGCCGTCGCTGGGCAGCCACAGTGGATTGCTGGCAATGGGACTGGTCTTGTCGGTCCTGCGGTAGAGGCGCAGATTGCAGGTGGCGCCATCTTCCTCACCCAGGATGTGAACTCTCACCTTGTAGTTGCCCGAGGGTAGCTTGGTGAGGTCGATCTCGGGTTTGTCGCTCTTGAGATATCCCGATGCCACCACATTGTCGTTGGAGTCATATATCTCGTAGGCACACTCCACACTCTTCTCGTTCTCGTCGGTGCTGTTGAACACGAGCGGCAGTGTGATGGGCTTCACGTTGTTGAAGTCCACGTCGCCCTTCAGTTCCAGCCCTCGGCGACCGCCTATGATGAAACGGTGCTTGTTCTGTTGCGACTCACCGGCATCGTTGGTGCACTGAGCCTCGAGAACATAGTTGTAGTAATAGTATTTCGCCTCATTCTCCTTGAAAAGCGACTCGGGGTACTCGATGGTGAACTCGCCCTTGTCGTTGGTGGTAATGATGGTGTCGTTAATAGAAGTGCCATCGGCCTTAGCCCATCGCCACCACCAGCTCCACTCGTTGCGGCGCAGGTTGAGTTTCACCTGTGCGTTGGGCACTGGCTGGCCGCTGTAGGTCAACGCCTTGCCGGTAATCTTCACTGGCTGGTTGCGGGTGAAGATAGAGCGCTGGTCGGGGAACGATACGGTAAAGGTTGGGGTTTTATACTCACTCACGTTGATGACGTGACTGCCTGCATAGTCTTTTTTCTCTCCACTGGTGAATTCGAGCGAGAAGCGGCCATTCATGCGGTCGGTGGGAATCTTGAACTCGCCCTGGATGCGGCCATAGGCATCGGTAGTGGTTTCAAGTGTGTCAATGTTCTTCCCGTTGGGGTCGCGGAAGATTACCCTCACCTGGGTGTCTTCTACTGGGCGCATGTGCTCGGTGGACACATAGTTGAGGATTGCGGCAAACTGCACTGTCTCGCCAGGGCGATAAATGTCGAGGTCGGTAAACACACGAATCGACTGGTTGGTGTAATGGTGGCCGGCATTAAAACGATAGGCCGAGAAGCTGTCGCCATACTTGTCGTCGCCCTTGGTGGCATTGAATGTTATGCTGTTGTTGTAAGAAGGGTCGCTGGGCATGAGCACACTGCCGTCGGCACCAGTGATCTGAGGCTCAAGTTTCTTGTTCTGGCGGTTTTGCTGGGTTCTCACTGTCATGTCGACAGTGGCACCAGCTACAGGAGCGCCATTGCGCATGTCGACGGTGAACACCTTGTCGTCGATGCCCTCACCGCCCGTGCTGAACATTGTCATGTTGTGCACTTTGACAATCTCTTTGCGACGCAGGTCGTTGTTGTCGACGACTTCCTTGCCGTCGTTGCCCACAAAGGACCCCACAATGATGTAGCGGCCAAAGGGCAGTGGTGGAAGCTTCACAGTCTGGTAGGTGTGGAACGGCACTTTGCCTGCTGCCGTGAGGTCGTGGGTGCGGAACAACTCCACGTCTTTGGGTTCGATTTTTGATACCTTTCCTTCTTCCAGGCCTTTGATTAAAGCGTCGGGCAAGCGGTAAATGATTGCCTTGGCGCGATAAAGATTGGTGAAGTTCACGTCCAGCTTTATCGAGTCGCTGGAGCTGACGTGGCTCTTTGTCGTGAGCGACAATTCCTGCTTCTCGGCATTATAGATGCCGTTCTGCACCTCGGCAGCATAGATGGAATTGGGGAAACGTTGCAGGTAGTCCTTGTACTCTTGATAGTTATCCCACGATGATGTCATGAGAAGCAGCAGGGCACTGTGCTCGTAGTCCTTGTACTTGAGATAGGCTTCTTTCGCATTGTCAATCGTGCCGGTCTCGGTCATGGCATAGAACCACTCGGCGCTGCCCTTGGGGCATGAGTCCACCCAGCGCTGCCTGATTACTTTCCTGAAGGCGATGTCATTGACGTTCATGTCGTCGATAATCTTGTAGCACAGGAACTGATAGAGCGTGGGAATGTAGGTGCGTCCCAGCTCATTGGAACCAGTGAGGATCTTGCTGTAGTTGCCTATGGGGCACTTAGTGAGCGCAGCCTCGTCGTCAATGGCGTCCATGAGCAGACTTTTCACTTTGTTGTCAAACTGGTCGTTGCTCCACTCGGTGTAGTCGCTCGAAGTATCCTCGTTGGTGGCATTCTTGCGGTCCGATACACCAAAACTGTTTTTATAGGAGTCAAACACTATCGCCTCAAAGTAGTTGATCAGGGCTTTATAGTCGGCTCGGCTTTCTTTCTTCTTCACCTCCTCAATCTGGGTGATGATGGTGTCCATCGACTCTTGGGAGATTTGGCTCTTGGCGATGGAGAACTTCACAAGAGCGTCGACAAGCATCTGACCGTCGCCCGCTCGCTGCGCCTTCTTGAGCTGTGACATGGCGTCCTTGCTCACTTGCTGGGGGTAGTCAAAGTCGGGCTCTTCAAACGCATGTGCATTAAAAGATAAAAATCCCATAATTGACACAAATAAGATAACTTTCGATAAATAATGATACATAGGGTTATTGTATTTTGTATGAATAATAATCTCACAGATTCCATCATTGACTAAAAAGATGGACTTCAATATATATAAATAACGTGGGCGGTCGCTTATTATTATATAGTAATGTGACTATGTTTTGGTTTAATGGTTTAAACCTTTGATGCTGGTGTTCAGAAAAAGAAGGCGCCCGCTGGTGGGCGCCTTCTTGTGTGAGTTGATACTTGCCTCGGGTGTTAAGAGCCAAGCAGGATGTTGTAGACTGCTGTCACGTCGGCCGAGGTGATGTCCCCGTCACCGTTCTGGTCGGCGTTGACAACGCCTTCGTAGTCATTGTTGAGTAAGATGTTGTAGAGCAGTGTGACGTCGGCGCTCGTTACAACGCCATCGCCGTTCACGTCACCAGGAATAGCGGTGATCTCTTGACGAACAACGGTGAGGGTCATGTCGTTGGCATTCAGGCTGAAGGTGAACTTGCCGCCTTCCTCCACGCGGAAGTTAGAACCGTCAATCAATGCCAGTGGCACATTGAGCAAGCCCTCGTTAATGAGGAAGAAGCCCACCTGGTTCTCGTCAACGCCACCCAGCCATGTCCAGCCGTCGCCGTTGGGTGTGATAATCTTGAACTCAGCATTGTCCTCAAGCGTGCCTTCGGTCTCATACACGCCCTCCTCATCGGTAGCGGTGAATACCAGGCGTCCGCCTTCCTCGGTCTGGTTCCAGCCGTTGAATGTTCCCACGAGGTAGAACTCGCTTGGGAGTGCCGACTCATCGCCCTGGATAATGGTGAGGTCGTGGTGGTGACCAGGAATGCTGAAGCGAATCACTGCCTGGCGTGCTGCAACGCCCTCGGGGAGTGGCTCTACAGCGATGCCCACATTCACCTCGCCGCTAAACTCGCCGCTTTCGTTATATTCATCCTGGGGGGTGAGGGTAACCCAGCTGGGCACGTCTTGTCCGTTGGAGAGGGTGATGTCCCATTGCTCGGCGGGCTCGGTTGAGTAGGCCGAGAAGTTGCTGCCATAGAACAGGTCCTCGGTGCCGTCGTAGGTGAGGGTGCCAGCAGCGTCATACTTGCGCACGCTGGGGTCGTTGGTGTAGTTGTTGATAAGGAAAGGATACACCACATCGAGGAAGATACCTGGAGCGCTATAGCCCTTGAAGCCGGTGAACATGGCGTTCAAGCTGCGAGCAGTGCCCACGTTGCCATCCTCATCGAGCTGGATGTTGTAGCCGGTCTCGCCAATTCCCTCGTCCCAAACGTCGGCACACAGGGGAACGGCAAATCTCATGATTGCGTCGTTGTCATAACCGCTGAGCACAACATAGATCTCATCGTCAATCTCGGGAGTGATCTCCGAAATCAGGCCATACTCTTCCTCAACCTCGGTGAAGGTGAAATAGAGACCTCCCGAGGTCTCCTCGCCGGGAGAGGCGGGAAGGGTGGCAGTGCCCTCGGCAATCAAGTCGCCAAATGCCATCTCGCGGGGCTCGTGAGCGGCAACCTTGTAGATGCGCATGGTGAGCTCCACGGGCTCAGGACTCATGTAGAAAGCATAACGAATGGCTGCGCCACGAATCACGTAGGGATTGTCGGGCTTCTCACAGTAGATGGCGCAGGCGTTCCAGCCAGTGTAGTTCTTTCCAAACCAGAAGGCGGTGTTTCCACCGTCGCTGTCGAGAGCTCCAGTGAGGTAACGGGTAATGCCGCTGTAGGCGAGGTCACGGTCGCGCGATGCCCAGTATTTTGGCGAAGCAAACCAGCCCTCATTGCCATTGGTGTTAGACGCCAGGCGGGTGGCAAGGTCGTTGTGTGAATAGAGGGTCACGGGCGTCACCTCATCATTGGCGTTGTGGCCAAAGAGGCAGTACTCGCCACTGGCATCGTAGATGCTGGGCACCGAGTCGGTCTCGGTGACGAACCTGAGCGTGAGGTTTTGCTCATTCTCTACTGTAACCCAGGGACGTCCGGCCACTGTGCGGTCCCATTTCTGGTAGGACCAGTTGGCAACCTTGGTTCCCTGGAAGGTCACATCGCGGTAGTTGGGCAAGTACAGGTAAGGAGAATAGTAGACTCTCGACACCATTGGGTTGTAACCCACATAGAACGAGCCGTGAGGACGGAAGTAGTAGGTGTCGCCCTCAACTGGCTGTGCCTTGAGTTGCAGTGGCATGTTGTCGGGGGCAGCTTGGTCGGTTGTCACTATCGCCTTGCCTTCAGGCATGTCCACCATGACGGGGCGGTCGGTCTTCATTTGTGAATGCTTCTGGCTGTAGTCAACCTTAGCACTAGCAGTGCTGGCAATTAATGCCGCAGCTAGTAAGAAGTAGAATTTTTTCATAAAATAGTGATTAAAAAAATAGTGTTATGTTAGTGATTTTAGTAGAATATGTTGCAAAAATAATCAAAATTTCTAAATATTCAATCAAAAACGTGTCATTTTGTTATAAAAATATACAAATTTTGCTTGGCAGGCGCCTAATGTTAACATCTTGTTAATAAAACTCACCACCAAAAATTTTGCGCAAGGCGGCGGTTTGACCTATCTTTGCAGTCGCAAATGAAAAATACACTCGCAGGATTATGGAATTTGAAACAGGTAGAAATTCGAAAAATCGAAGCTATAATAGAAAGAAACCTCAGCACGAGAGTGAGGTGATTAGTGAACTTGGAAAGACTCAACCGCAGGATGTGGCTATCGAGGAGGCGGTGCTGGGAGCACTCATGCTCGAGAAGGGTGCCTTCTCGGTAGTGTCGGACATTCTCAAGCCGGAGTGCTTCTATGAGCACCGCAACCAGCTCATCTATCAGGCTATCGTCTCGCTCGGTGTCAAGCAGCGTCCCATCGACATGCTCACCGTTACCGATCAGCTCAGGCTCGACGGCAACCTCGACGAGGCCGGTGGCGCTATTCGCATCTCCGACCTCACCGGCCGCGTGTCGAGTGCTGCCAACATTGAGTATCACGCACGCATCGTGGTGCAGAAGTATCTCGCTCGCGAGCTCATCAGTTTCAGTTCCAATGTATCAACTAAGGCTTTTGACGACACTATCGACGTCTACGACCTCATGCAGGAGGCCGAGGGTAAGCTCTTTGAGCTCTCGAAGAACACCCTCAAGCGCGAGGCGGTGCAAATTGACGGCATCATCACCGACGCCATCAACAAGATTCAGGAGGCAAGCAACCGCAAGAGTGGACTGAGCGGACTGCGCACTGGCTACACCGAGCTCGACAAGGTGACCTCGGGATGGCAGAATAGCGACTTGATTATCATTGCCGCCAGGCCCGCCATGGGAAAGACGGCGCTGGTGCTCTCTATGGCTAAGAACATGGCTGTGGACTACAACATTCCCGTTGCTGTGTTCTCGCTCGAGATGTCTAATATCCAGCTCGTTAACCGCCTCATCAGTAACGTGTGCGAGATCAAGGGCGAGCAAATCAAGAGCGGCCAGCTGAGCATTCAAGAGTGGGACGTGCTCATGTCGAGGGTGAAGCAGCTCTACTCGGCACCTATCTACGTCGACGACACGCCTTCGCTCTCTATATTTGAGCTGCGCACTAAGGCTCGCAGGCTCGTGCGTGAGCATGGGGTGCAAATGATTATCATCGACTACCTGCAGCTCATGAATGCCACGGGAATGAAGTTTGGCAGCCGTGAGCAGGAGGTGAGCACTATCTCGAGGTCGCTCAAGCAATTGGCCAAGGAACTCGACATCCCCATCATTGCGCTCTCACAGCTCAACCGCAGCGTGGAGCAGCGTGGCGACGACAAGCGCGGCAAGCGTCCGCAGCTGAGCGACTTGCGCGAGAGTGGCGCCATTGAGCAGGATGCCGACATCGTGTGCTTCATCCATCGCCCTGAGTACTACACTCATTCGTCGGAGGACAGCGAGGGCAACGACATTCGCGGTCTTGCCGAGTTCATCATCGCCAAGCACCGCAGCGGCTCGATAGGGACCATCAAGATGAGGTTTGTCGCAAGGTATGCACGCTTTGAAAACTGGGACGACTCGCTCGCGGGCTCGCCCAACGCTCCCAAGCAGGAGGTCTATGCCTCGCGCATGAACAATGAGGACACCGGCAACATGCCACCGAGTGCTCCGCCCCCCACCATCGACGATTACACGGCAGGTAATGTCGACTTCCAGCTCGACAGCAACGAGGAGACACCTCCGTTCTAAAGTTGTTTTTTTATAGAACCAGTATCTGAAGTTAGTTCCCCCTCTAAACTTAGAGGGGGAGTTTGTCGCCCGCCTAGAACTTTTTCACTCGCAACATAATGATTATAGGAAAAAAATCATTATCTTTGCGAGTGAATATTTTGTGGAGGGTGAAGAGTGGAAAGCGCAACGCAGAATTATGGTAATAGCTTTAAGCACTCGCCTTGTTTCCATAAAACTATAATAACTATAAACCTTAAGCTTTTAAAGTCGCGAAGCTGCTTTAGAAACTTGAATAAAAAGATTATTATCATGAATAGTTCAAAGTCTTTGATTATGGCACTGGTTGTGGCCTTGATTCCGGCGATTGCTTCGGCATTCGACTTCAAGGAAGGTGGTCTGTGCTATAACATTAACCCTGATGGCAAGACCGTGTCCATGACCTACGAGAATCTGATACTCTTTGCTTATGATGCTCCAGCGCCCACCGAGAAGGGGTATCTTGGCTCCATTGTCATTCCCGAGAAGGTGTCGCACAAGGGCACTACCTTTAAGGTGGTGGCAATAGACCGGGAAACGTTTATGGGTAACATGGAACTGCAGCAAGTGATAATTCCCCGCACGGTGACCGAGATAGGTGTAGGAGCGTTTACCCACTGTAACAGTTTAGAGCAGATTGTCCTGCCCGATAGATTGAAAAAAATCGACGAATATACGTTTGCCGAGTCGGGCCTGAGGTCGATAACCATCCCCCGCAAGGTGAAAACGATAGGACAATCGGCTTTCAACAACTGTTCGTTGAAATCGGTTGTTATCCCAGGTTCGGTGAAGAAGATTGAGAAGTCGGCTTTCAGCGCATGCCGCTGGCTGGAGTCTTTGGAGTTTGAGAATGGGCTGCAGTCCATAGGCGAGGCGGCTTTCAGCATCTGCACCAGCCTCAAGGCGCTCAGCTTGCCTGAATCGCTCAAGGAGATAGGCGACAATGCGTTCTATGAGTGCTCGAGCGTTGAGTCGGTTACTATTCCCGCATCGGTGACCAGCATTGGTGACGGGGCATTTTCCAGCTGCCATGCTCTCAAGTCTATCAAGGTTGCAAAGGGCAACAAGAAGTATGACTCACGCAACAACTGCAACGCCATCATCGAGACTGCCACTGGCAAACTCATCATGGGGTGTGACGGCAGCTTTATCCCCCAGGGGGTGACCGAAATCACCGACTTGGCATTCTATGGCTGCTCGGGCATGACGGCGCTTGACATTCCCAGCTCGGTGACCGAGATTGGCGACCGGGCGTTCTTCTACTGCAAGGGCTTGAAGGAGGTTGTCATTTCGGGCGCTGTGACCGAGATAGGGGAGCGCTCCTTCTGCGGATGCGACAGCCTCGAGACGTTGACCATTGGCAACTCGCTGAAGCGCATTGGCTACGGAGCTTTCCTGCATGACGACCACATCAAGACGGTCACTATAGGCAGCGCAGTGGAGAGCATAGGCGAATGGGCTTTCAAGGGACTGGATGCCGTGACATCGATCACAAGCCTTATAGAGGATGTGACGAGCGTGAAGATGGGCAAGGACGTCTTCGACGAGATAGACATGAATGCCTGCACACTCTACGTGCCACGAGGCACAGCAGCTGCCTACAAGGCCGCCCCACAATGGAAGAACTTCAAGAATATAGTGGAGAAATAACCAAAGCGCCACTTAACACTTAAAACTTAACCCTTAACCCTTAACACTTATTTCGTTCCACGTTCCACGCGCCGCAGGCGCAACTTAACACATACTCCGTTCCACGTTCCACATTCCACGTTCCACGCGCCGCAGGCGCAACTAAACACTTAAGAATAAATTGCCCTACTTCTCAGTCATAATTCCCGTTTACAACAGGCCTGCCGAGGTCGAGGACCTGTTGCGCAGTCTTGCCGAGCAGTCGTGCCAGGACTTTGAGGTGTATCTGGTGGAAGACGGCTCCACGGTGCGCTGCGACGAGGTTGCAGCCGCCTATGGCGACCGCCTCGACCTGCACTATCACTACAAGGATAACGAGGGGCGCAGTATTGCCCGCAACTACGGCATTGAGCGCGCCAGCGGCGAGTATTTCATCTTTTTCGACAGCGATTGCGTCATTCCCAAGCTGTACTTCGAGACCTTGAAGGCCGAGCTTGAGCGGGAGTACGTGGACTGCTTTGGCGGTCCCGATGCCGCCAGCGACGACTTCAGCGATGTGCAGAAGGCGATAAACTTCTCGATGACCTCGTTCCTCACCACCGGCGGCATTCGCGGTGGCAAGGTGCAGCTCGAGAAATTCGTGCCGCGCTCGTTCAACATGGGCTATTCGCGGCGCGTGTGGGAGACGGTGGGAGGCTTCCGCGAGATGTTCAGCGAGGACATCGACATGAGCACACGGGTGCGTCAGGCAGGATTCTCAATTCGCCTCATCCGTGACGCCTATGTCTACCACAAACGCAGGGTCGACCTCAAGAAGTTTGCGCGGCAGACCTACGTCTTTGGCATGTCGCGCATCACGCTCAAGCTGCTTTACCCCGACTCGCTCAAGCTGGTGCACTGCCTGCCCGCAGTTTTCGTGCTGGGATGCGTGGCACTGATCCTGCTTGCCATCTTCTGGCGCTGGTGGGCTATCCTGCCGCTGGCGCTGTATGTGGTGATGCTGTGGGTGAGCGCCCTTGTCAAGACTCGGAGCCTCAAGATTGCCTCCATCGCTGTGGTGTCGAGCTTTATCCAGCTGGGTGCCTACGGCTTTGGGTTCATCAAGGCGTTTGTGTGGAAAATTCTCCTGGGTCACGGCCGCGACATCAACGAGGAAATAGCAATGCGTAAAGGAAAATAACGATTATGGAGCAAGACTACCCAAGCAGCACCGACCAGGCTAAGTCGCGGGCGTTGAAAATAAACACGTCGCTCGACGACCGGCCACGCGAGAAGGCGATGAAATATGGCTTCTCCGACCTGTCGCCGTCGGAACTCTTCGCCATCATCATTGGCAGCGGCAGTCCCGGCGAGAACGTCGTGGACCTGTGCCAGCGGTTGCTCAACGACCATGACAACAAGATTTACAAGATTGCGCGGCTCGATTACAACGACCTGGCTCGCATGTATCGTGGTGTGGGTGAGGTGAAGGCGTTGCAGATTCTTGCCGCCATCGAGATTGCAAGGCGGTTCCAGGGCGAGGAGTTTGACGAGGGATTCCAGATTGTCGACGCCAATGCCGCTTACCGCTACCTCAAGTCGTTCATGCTCGACAAGAACCACGAGGAGATGTGGATGCTCGTGCTCGACCGTGCTAAGCATGTGAAGGCGAGGGTAATGGTGAGTTCAGGAGGCACGGCGGCTACCATTGGCGACGAGAAAATCATCCTGCGACAAGCCATCGTGGGGCTCGCCAGCAGCATTATCCTGGCGCATAATCACCCAAGCAACAATCCCCGCCCGAGTATCCAGGACGACACTCTCACCCAGCGTGTGAAGCGGGCCTGCGAGGCAGTGGGCATCCCCCTCGACGACCACATCATCGTGTGCCGCGGCGGTTATTACAGCTACCAAGTAGAGGGAAAACTGTGATGAATTTCATTTGTTTAGATAATAGAGGGTGTTGTAAAAGGGGAAATTGCGTCAATGTAGGGACAACGCGTGCGTTGTCCGAAAAAAGATGAATATACTGATTACCAGATATATGTCTCGGGTGGACAAGGCACGCCTTGTCCCTACAAAATGAGAATTCTAGAACTTTGCGAAATTCACGAACCAATAGAGCTGGCGTGGATGGCGAGTAATGTATGACTTCTATATTTAGCTTGGTCGGTACTTGGTCGCTGTAAATAGAGCCTTAGTACTTCGTCCTTAATACTTCGTCCTTAGTACTTCGTCCCTTGTCCTTTGAAAAAACTTTCACCCTAATAGGCCATAACTGAAAAGTATTTACTAAATTTGTGCCATTGATTAAAACGATATTAATTATAGCAATGAAAACTTTGAGAAACCTTATACTTGTGCTTGCTGCGGCTTGTGCCATGACTGCCGGTGCCGGCGTGCCGGCGGGGTATTACTCCAGCATCGACGGCAAGCGGGGGCAAGACCTGAAAAACGCTGTTCACCAGTTGCTTAAGAACCACACTGTGGTGACCTATAACAGCCTGTGGTACCACTTTCCCAGCACCGACTGCCGGCTCGACAACCCCAGCCAGGTGTGGGACATGTACAGCAACATCATCCGCTACTTTCGCGGGTCGAGCTCGGTGAGCGGCATGAACCGCGAGCACTCTTTCCCCAAGAGCTGGTGGGGAGGCACCCAGGTGGATGCCTATACCGACCTCAACCACCTCTATCCCAGCGATGGTGAGGCTAATCTCGCCAAGAACAACTACCCGCTGGGCGAGGTGTCGACAGCGAGTTTCGACAACGGCTGCACCCGGGTGGGCACGCCCATGGCAGGGCAGGGTGGTGGCTGCGCCACAGTGTTTGAGCCCGACGATGAGTACAAGGGCGACTTCGCCCGCACCTATTTCTATATGGCAACATGCTATCAGGACTACACCTGGAAGTACACCTACATGGTGACCAACTCTTCGTGGCAAACCCTCAACCAGTGGTCTATCAACCTGCTGCTCAAGTGGTCGCGGCAAGACCCTGTGAGCGACAAGGAGGTGGCACGCAACGATGCTGTCTACAAGATCCAGAACAACCGCAACCCGTTTATCGATAACCCCACGCTCGCCGAGTACATCTGGGGCGACCATGCTGGCGAGGCGTTCATCGTCGACGACAGCGGCAGCGAGGAGCCGCAGGGCGACCCCATCCTCATCACGCCCAATCTCGAGACGGTGATTGCCATGGGCGAGGTGGCAATAGGCAAGTCACTCACTATGACGGTATATGTCAAGGGAAAGTATCTGCGCGAGAACCTCTCGGTGCTGCTCTTCCGCGACGACTACAAGATGTTCAGCCTGCCAGTGAGCTCCATCCCACGCAATGTGGCCAACAGCGACGAGGGATATCCGCTGCAAATCACTTATACTCCCACTGCCATTGGGTCGCACAAGTGCCGCCTGCTCATCTACGATGGCGGTCTCACCGGCAGCTATGGTGCCGACATCTCGGCGCAATGCCTTGAGGTGCCCGCACTTAGCGTTATCAACGCCTTGCCGGCTACCGACATCGAGGGTGAGAACTACATCGCGCACTGGGAACCTGCGCCTGAGACGGTGGACTACTACATCGTGAATCGCATCGTCTACGACCAGCACAACAGCATCGTCTCGAGCGACCAGTTCACCACCGAGGACACCAGCTACCAGTTTGACGACCTCATGCCAGGGCAAACTCACACCTACACCGTGCAGAGCTTCCGACTGGGCTACACCTCCAGCCCATCTAATGTGATCACCGTGTCGCCAAGCGCTATCAACGGCATCGAGGTCGACAAACCCATCGCCTTTATCGCCACGCCGGGCGGCGTGCTCGTCAAGTGCAGCGAGCCACACCACGATGTGGAGATCTACACTGCTGGCGGACAGCTCGTGAGACGCATCGCTGTGGTCAACAACGACGATTTCATCTACTTGCCGCAAGGCGTCTACATCATGCGCTCGGCATCATCACGCAAGCCCAGCAAGATGGTGATAAGATAATATATCTCTATCTTCTTGAACATCTGGCACACAATAAAACTCCCCAGTCACCGATGATGACTGGGGAGTTTTTTATCGTTACAGAGGCGGCTTAGCGCACGCGGCCCACGTAAGAACCGTCGCGAGTGTCTACCTCAATCTTCTCGCCAGTGTTGATGAACAGGGGAACCTTAACGGTTGCGCCAGTCTCAACGGTGGCGGGCTTGAGGGTGTTGGTGGCGGTGTCGCCCTTGAGGCCGGGCTCGGTGTAAGTGATCTCGAGAACGGTCTTAACAGGCATCTCGGCGAAGAGAACGGTCTCGGTCGACGCGTCGGCAACTACCTCTACCACATCGCCTTCTTTCATGTAGTCAACACCAGTGATGAGCTCCTTGATGATGGGAATTTGCTCATAAGTCTCCTGGTTCATGAAGATAGCGTCGTCGCCATCCATGTACAGGTACTGATAAGGCCTGCGCTCTACGCGCACGTCTTCGAGCTTCTCGCCAATGTTGAAGCGACGCTCCAGCACGCGGCCGTCTACCACGTCTTTGAGCTTGGTGCGCATGAAGGTGTTGCCCTTGCCTGGTTTCACATGAAGGAATTCGATGCAGAAGTAAAGTCTGCCGTCCATACGGATGCAGGTTCCGTTTTTGATGTCTTGAGCGTTAATCATAATCTTGGTTATTCGTTATATAATATGTGAATTTTTCGCTTCCTAAATTGCTATGCGATGCAAATTTAGGTGCAAAATTAGACTAAAATAACAAAAAATGCAAAAAGTTTCCACTAAATTTCTCAACTTTCTTGGTTATTTCACAAAAATGCACTAATTTTGCAGTCCGAAATTGCAAAACAAACAAATAATTAGATAGAAAATGAAACGTACATTCCAACCATCAAACCGTAAGAAAGCTAACAAGCATGGTTTCCGTCACCGCATGCGCACTGCCGACGGTCGCAAGGTTCTTGCTCGTCGTCGCGCTAAGGGTCGTTACAGCCTCACCGTTAGCGACACTGTTTACAAGTAATTAGAACCCGAGAGGGCAGTAAACAGGGTGATGCAGCCGCAACAGCTATGAGCTGCACACCATCAACGCATAGCCGTTATAATCTCAACGATTATGACGGCATTTGTTGTATTGCACAGTTTTCAGTTTTCAGTAATCAGTTGAGTAGTAAAGTAGTTGAGCAGTAAAGTAGTTGAGTAGTAAAGTAGTTGAGTAGTAAAGTAGTAAAGTAGTTGAGTAGTAAAGTAGTTGAGTAGTAAAATAGTTGAGCAGTAAAGTAGTTGAGTAGTAGAGCAGTTTTTTCTAGAGGTCTAGAAAATCTAGAAGTTCTAGCCCTGCTAGCTGCGCGCAGCGCCGATCCTCGCGCGAAGCGCCGTTCCACCTTCCACGTTCCACCTTCCACGCGCGCAGCGCCGACCCCCGCGCCGCAGGCGCACCATTTTAGTCCATAATTGCTGCTTTGGGCAAAATTTCAATAAAACGTGTTATGAGCTTGTTAATTGCAGTTTTTTTAATTATATTTGCAACATGAATGACCAAACGACCGAAATAAATAAAGCCAAGGTGCTACTAAAGCGCAAGATAGAGGAAGTGTATAACCATGATATCAGCACGCCTCGCGACTTCCTGTGGCTGAGTGAGCAGCTCAACGCAATGGGCAAGGCTATCTCGGCAACCACGCTCAAGCGATTCTGGGGATATATTCCTGAAAACACCACCCCCCGCAAGGCAACTCTCGACGCCCTCTCGCAGCTGCTGGGCTACTCCAGCTACTCTCACTTCAGGGAAAGGATGAGCGACGGCGACGAGGAGGCGAGCGCGCCAGTGCTGGGAGAGTCCATCCACCCAAGTTCGCAAATGGCAATCAACGAGCGTCTGCTTGTCACCTGGCAGCCTGGCCGCAAGTGCGTGATAAGGCACCTGGGGAACGGGCAGTTTGTGGTCGAGAGCTCCGAGAACACGCGCCTGATGCCAGGCAACACCTTCCTGTGTGAAATGATAGTCGAGGGCGAGCCGCTCTATCTCGACGACCTGGTGCAGGCAGCACGGCAGCCCACCGGCTACGTGTGCGGCAAGCGCAACGGCATTCATTTCTCGCACATCGAATAGTAGTCAGTAATCAGTTATCAGTAATCAGTAGTCAGTAATCAGTAGTCAGTTTTAAGTTCTCTGTTTTCAGTTCTCAGTAGAATAGTAGAGTAGTTTTTCTATAGGTCTAGAAATACTAGAGATTCTAGAAAATCTAACCCTATTGCACCGATCTCCGATCCTCAATCCCCTATTAACCAAAAGAACAATGGACACCTCCTCGGTTTCAGGATATATGGAAGACGCCTTTGAGGGCGTGAGCTCCGATTTCACACAATTTGAGCCACTGCCTGCTCATGGCTTCAACTCTCTCACTCGCGCCAAGCGCTACGGCCGCTGGTACCTGCTCAAGGGGCTTAACAACGAGTCGAGAGACAAACTCATGTATCAGGAGATGCTACGCAAGGAGTTTGACATCATGATGCGGCTGCAGCATCCTGGTGTGGTGCAGGTGGTAGGCATGGAAAACGTTGAGCCACTGGGACAATGCATCGTCATGGAATGGGTGGAAGGTCTCACGCTCAAGGACTGGCTCAACGGACACACCACACGCGAGCAGCGGGTGCATGTGGCGCAGCAGCTCATGGACGCTCTGGCCCACATCCACGCCCACGACGTCGCCCATCGCGACATCAAGCCCAGCAACATCATGATCACCTCCAGCGGCAAGAACGTGAAAATCATTGACTTCGGACTTGCCGACACCGACGTGCACGCCATCCTCAAGCAGCCTGCAGGAACGCAGCAGTACATGGCGCCCGAGCAGGCGTCGACGAGCCTGCCCGATGTGCGCAACGACATCTACAGCCTGGGGCTCGTGTTGCGCGCAATGGATATGGGGAAGGAGTATGACAAGGTTGCCGAGCGATGCATCCTGCCCATCGATGAGCGCTACCAGAGTGTAGAGGAGATGAAAGCCGATATCGAGCGGCGACAAGCCCACAGGCGCACCGTCAGGATAGGACTCGCGGCAGCGGCTCTGGCGGCATTGATTGCAGGCATCGCCATCGTTTCGTCTAGGCTGAGCAGCAAAACGCAATATGTGCAGGACAACAAGGCTCGCGAGCAGGTCGACTCGCTTAAGAACAAACTGGGACAGGCAACGCAACAGATAGAGCAGAGCAAGCTCACGCAGGACAGCCTGCGCACTCACTTGGGCGGTTTGAACGACACCATCACTCAGCTCAATGCCGCCAACGTGCAGCTGCGCGATGTGCAACGCGAGCAAGAACAACGCGCCCAACGCGTTGAAGCCGCCATTGCCGACGGACTCAAGCGCATCGACGCCGCCAATGCCGCCACTCACCTCAAGGAGCACATCGACACCCTGAGCAATACCGAATACCTGTGGATTGACTGGCATTTCCAGTGCCTCGCCGGCGAGAGACTTATCCCAGAATACATGAACAGCATCCGCAATAAGTTCACAAGCAATGAACTGGCGCAGATTGAATATGCCCTAAAAGAGCACTGCAATAACTATGAAAACACTATAATAAAACAATCGGAGAAGAAAGGAAATTTAATCGTTATCGACTAGACCTTTTGGTTTATGGTTTATTGTTTATGGTCGTTTTGTTTATAGTTTATGGTTTATAGTTTATGGAAGACAGTGGTGAGATTAAGGGAGAGTGGAGAGTGCAGAGTACAGAGTAGAGAGTAGAGAGTAGAGAGTGCAGAGTAGAGAGTAGAGAGTAGAGAGGTAAAAGTACTGCTTTACTATTCTACTACTCAACTATTTTACTGAATACTAAATACTGAAAACTGATTACTGATCACTGATTACTGACGACTGACAACTGATCACTCCATCGCTTTGCGCAGGGCATTTATCTCCTCCTCTAGGCGTCGCTCTTGCTGGCGAAGCTTCTCGAGCTGACTCTCTAGGTTGTTGATCTGCACGTCAATCTCGTCCATGTGCAGCTCGTTGCCGCTGGGCATGTGCGACTGAATCACCTTAAACTCCTTCCAGCCGGGAGCCTTGCGGTAAGCCTCCTCGCAGCCCTCGGGCACCACGATAATGGTCGAGAGAGTGTGGTAAGGCTCTATCACCTCGTCCCAGGTGCAGCCATAGAACGGATGATTGTTGTTTAACATGGGCGGCTCTTTCCTGCCAGTTTTTATCACCCTCAGGTTAGGGCAGTCGAGCAATGCCCCCTTGAGTAAACCTCCTACCATTGACCCCAGGTCAAGCACAACGAGGTTGCGGCAGCCGCGAAAGGCGCCAGGACCTATTTCGGCAATAGGATACTCACGGCCATACCAGTTCACTGCGTCGGGCACCTTCACCTCGGTCACCGTCATGTCGAGGCACGTGTCGAGAGTGAGATAAGGCGCGTCCCAGTTGCTGTAGAGGAAAATGCCCTGAGTGATGCGCCTGATGCGCCCCGAGGCATGGCCGTCAACAGCCACCCCGAGCGCCACACCCAGCACCACCAGCACCAGCAATATTTTGGAAAAAGTCTTCATTGGAGAATCAGAGGAACATGACATAGTAGATGGGCATATAGGTGATACCATTTTCAGTATAAATATCACGATTGTTAGACAACACCAAGGATTTCTTGATATTGTATTCAGCATTATCGACAAATGCATTCAAAGCACTGTGCACCTTGTAGTCTTTGCCCGATTTCACTTCAATGGGAACAACCGACAATAGTTTGTCGCTCTCTACCAGGAAGTCAACCTCGCCATTCTTCTTGTTGTCATAGTAATATAATTTGTGGCCATGAGCATTCAGTTCTTGAGCGACAACCGACTCATATACCGAGCCAAGGTTGATGCCGCTCTCTTCGTCAAGAACAGCGCCTATATTGCGTCCATAAAGCAGGCCCGTCAGGATTCCTACGTCGTTGAGATACAATTTCAACAGATTCTTCCTGCTCGACTCCAGCAATGGGAACTTTGGCTGTGACATGGCTTTCACCTCAAGTGCGATTCCTGCCTGAATAAGATAATCAAACTCCTCGGCATAATCGCTGAAGCGCTTTCCTGCTTTCCCCTCTATTTGATTGACAAAGACGCGCTTGCGCTTGTTCTCCAAATTAGACGGAATCATATCGTAAATACGCCTAATCTTCAGCCTGTTGGCTGTGTCATACTGAGATGCATCGGCGCCATAATAACGGTGTATCTCGGCCTGAATGTCCCTTATTGCCACTATGTCGATCTGTTCCAGAAACGCATTCACGGCATCGGGCATTCCACCCACAAGCAGATACTTTTTAAACAAGTCAAGCACCTTGGCATGCATTCCTTCATCAAGCGTCTTCTCTTGCAAGAATTGGTCTCTCATATAATCAATGATTTCCTTGCCAAATCCATTTGCAATCAAGAACTCCTCAAAGTCAAGTGGATACATGTGACGCACCTGAATGCTTCCCATGGGAATCGACACCGACTGCGACAAAGCCACCCCAAGCAACGAGCCACTGGCGATATAAGTGTAGCGGTTCTCGGCCTTCAAGAATTTGAGCATGGTCAACAAATGCGGATAGGCCTGAATCTCGTCAAGAAACACCAGAGTCTTGCTCCTCTCACCCAAGCGGCCACCAGCA
Organism: uncultured Prevotellaceae bacterium; assembly: GCA_900318065.1. Taxonomy (GTDB): domain Bacteria; phylum Bacteroidota; class Bacteroidia; order Bacteroidales; family Muribaculaceae; genus Sodaliphilus. The sequence goes on along the minus strand of ONIY01000038.1, from coordinate 4,744 downwards.
ATAGCGCTAAGACGTAGATAAAAATCTTGGGGAGTCTTTACTGATTCAAAAAAACGGGCACCATTAGCATCCTCAAGAAGGTTTACCTCTATGTAGTTCTCAAACATTTCCTGCCCCACATGCCTGATGATAAAAGACTTTCCAACCTGCCGTGCACCATCAATGATCAAGACCTTATTTGACTCCAACGAGAAATAGTCCTTTAGTGCTGCTTGTATCTTCCTGTATAACATATTGTTAACACTTTTTCTTAATTTTCAACACCGCAAAAATACACTTTTTCCACGAAAAAGCAAGCAAAAAATACACTTTTTCTCACTTTTTGCCTCTCGAAAAATACACTTTTTCCTGGAACGGTGGGATATTAGTACAGAGTACAGAGTGGAGAGTATAGGGGGGAGAGGTGAGAGGGAAGAGGTGAGAGGTGAGAGGTGAGAGGGAAGAGGTGAGAGGTGAGAGGTGAGAGGGA
>ONIY01000038.1:0-4244 GCA_900318065.1 uncultured Prevotellaceae bacterium | reverse complement strand
GGTGAGAGGTGAGAGGTGAGAGGGAAGAGGTGAGAGGGAAGAGGTGAGAGGGAAGAGGTGAGAGGGAAGAGGTGAGAGGTGAGAGGTGAGTGGGGAGAGGTGATAGGGAAGGGGTGAGAGGGAAGAAGTGAGAGGTGAGAGGTGAGATGGGAGATGGGATGGGGAATGATGTAGGGACAAGGCGTGCCTTGTCCGCTGGCGGCAGAGGTCTGGTAATTGGTGTTTCTTGCGGTTTTCGGACAACGCACGCGTTGTCCCTACAATTCCACAACCCACCATCCACAATCCTCGATCCTCATCATTATTCCGAGCTTGCGAGGCTTTGCGACACCGATAGGTGCAGCTTTGCGAGAGTATCGTGTCCTCACCGCCGTTCCACGTTCCACATTTCACATTCCCCGCGCGAAGCGCCATCCCCCATCCTCCTCGCGCGCAGCAATCGCCATCATATTTAAAATGGAAAACTCCCCGCGGGTCGTGTGACTCGGCGGGGAGTTTTCTTATAAGTTAATCACAAAGAAGTGCCTTTTATTCGGCTGCGCCGAAGTTTAGAGGGAAGAGTTGAGAGTTTAGAGGTTCTCAAAACACTAAACCCTAAACCCTAAACTGTGCGAAGCACATTAAAGGCGTGCCGGGGTGTTACTCGGCGGCGGGAGCTTCCTCGGCGGGAGCCTCGGCAGCGGGAGCCTCGTCGGCAGCCTTTGCGGCGTCCTCGGCAGCTTGTGCCTCGGCGGCAGCCTGAGCCTCGGCCTCAGCCTTAGCCTTGGCTATCTCGGCGCGCTTCTGTGCTACAGCCTCGGCCTTAGCCTCGTTCTTCTTGGCCTCTTCTTCAAGGCGCTGCTTGCTAGCGGCCTTCTTGTCTTCACGAACCTTGTTGCGAACTGCCTCGAGCTTGGCGTCCTTCTGGGCCTTCCAAGCGTCGAAACGTTTCTGAGCCTCTTCCTGGCTGAAAGCGCCCTTCTTCACGCCGCCCTGGAGGTGCTTCATGAGCATCACGCCCTCGCGCGAGAGGATGTTGCGAACGGTGTCGGTGGGGATTGCGCCAACGTTGATCCAATAAAGAGCTCTCTCGAAATTCAAACTTATTGTAGCAGGATTAGTGTTTGGGTTATACGAACCAATCCTTTCAATAAATCTACCATCTCGTGGTGCCCTGCTATCGGCGATGACAATGGGATAGAACGGATAGTCTTTGCGACCATGACGTTGCAGTCTGATTTTTGTTGCCATGTTTAATAAGTTTTGTTTTGTGGCGTGCCCTTCACGAGAGCTCGCCTGGTTAATAATTTCAAAAAGAAAGTGACCGCTCGTGTGTGGTCACTCTCGTTGGTTGTCCTGGTAGGATTCGAACCCACGCAAACGGAACCAGAATCCGGTGTGCTACCGTTACACCACAGGACAATTTTTTTGGAATTGCGGTGCAAAGTTACTACTTTTTCCCGAACCACCAAAACTTTTCGGCGTTTTTTTTGAAAAAAGTTTTTTGAGTATATTATTTTCCGCTTTTTATTTCCTTCTGGATGGTGATTGCGGCGGCGATGAACTCGTCGTTGGACATGTCGTAGGGGAGCCAGTGGATGTGGGTGCCGCGGCGTTCCATGCCTCGGAACCAGGTCATCTGTCGCTTGGCGAACTGGTGGATGGCTGTCTCGAGTTGGGCGAACATCTCGTCATAGGTGAGCTGCCCAATGACATGGAGTGTCAAGTACTTGTATTCGAGTCCGTAGTAGATGAGATCTTCGGGGTGGATGCCGCTGTCGATGAGGCGGCGCACCTCGTCGACCATGCCGGCGTCGAGTCGTGCACGCAGGCGCTCGGTGATGCGGCGGCGCCGGGTGTCGCGGTCGATGTCGATGCCAATAACCACGGCATCGGTGAGCGGATGCGGCTCGGTCTGCGCCTTGAGGTGCGGATTGTCGTGGTAGTACATGGCAATCTCAATGGCGCGGATAGCGCGTTTGCAGGTGTCAATATCGCTGTTGTTGCGCAACGTTTTGTAACGCTTGAGTATGACTGTGAGTTCGTCTAGGCTCTTAGTGCTCAACTCCTGGCGCAATTCGCGGTTCTCGGGCACAGGCGGCAGCGCAATGCCCTTGACTACACTCTCGACGTACATTCCCGTGCCTCCACACAGAATGACCGGTTTGCCCCGGCTCGTCATGTCGTCGTAGCACGCCTGATAGTCGCGCAAGTACTCGTAGAGGTTGTATTTGTAGCCTGCATCGCAGATGTCGATCATGTGGTAAGGCACGTCGCCATACTCGTCGAGGTCCTTGCCGGTGCCCAGGTCCATGCCACGGTAGAGCTGGCGAGAGTCGGCGCTGATTATTTCGCCTCCTATCGCCCGCGCAAGGGCAACTGCCTTGCCCGTCTTGCCCGAAGCCGTGGGACCGGTGATGATAAGCATTAAGTTTTAAGTTTTAAGTGTTAAGTGGAAGGTGGAAGGTGGAACGGGATTTGATTGAGGACTCTCGTTCCTCATTCCACGTTCCACTTTCCACGCGCAAAGCGCTTATTTCAGGTGCTGGTCAAAGAAGTTGAGCACGCGCTGGTAGAGTGGCAGGCGCACGCCGCAGCCGTTGATGCTGTGGTTCATGTTGGGGTAGACCATCATGTCAAACTGCTGTGCCTCGCTGTGAAGTTTGGCAAGGTATTGCATGGAGTTGACGATGCGCACGTTGTCGTCGGCGCTGCCAAACATGAGCAGCAGCTTGCCGTGGAGCTTGTGGGTGAGGTCGAGCGGCGCATAGTTGTAGCCGTCGGGGTTCTCTTGTGGAGTGAGCATGAATCGCTCGGTGTAGATGCTGTCGTAGAACTTCCATGAGGTAACCGGAGCGATAGCCACGCCACAGGCATAGCGGCTGCTGTCTTGCGACATTGCCATGAGCGATTCAAAACCTCCGAAGCTCCATCCCCAGATGCCTATGCGGTTGGCGTCGATATAGGGTTGCTCGGCCATGTATCGCGCTGCGGCGAGCTGGTCTTCGGTCTCATGACGCCCCAGGTTGAGGTATATTGCCTTGAGGAACTCCTTGCCCTGTCCGCCAGTGCCGCGACCGTCTACGCAGGCAATCACATAGCCCTGCATGGCAAAATATTCCTCCCATTCCATCTTCCACTTGTTGAGCACCTGTTGCGAGCCAGGACCGCTGTACTGTGACATGATGCAGGGATATTTCTTCGACGGGTCGAAGTCGACGGGCTTGATGATGTAGCCGTTCATGCGGTCGCCATTATCGTTGAGCATGGTGAAGAACTCACGTCGTGGAATCTCGGGCGAGGTGTATTTCTTGGCATACTCCTCGTTGAGCTGCAGGTCGCGCACGCGCTTGCCGTCGATGCTGTAGAGCACAAACTGGTCGGGCGTGGTGGCGTCGCTGAAGCGGCGAATGTAGTAGGTGAAGTCGCTGTTAAACGATGCGCTGTAGGTACCGTTGCCATCAACGAGCTCGCGCACCTCGCCAGTGGCGTCGCTCGCGCAGCGCAGGGTGCGGTTGAGAGCGCCCTTGTTGGTCTGGAAGTAGAACAATTTGTTCTTCTCGTCATAGCCATAATAGGCAGTCACGTCGTAGTCGCCGCTTGAAATCTGCTTCAGGAGCTTGCCATCATAGTTATATTTATAAAGGTGTTTGCGTCCGTCGCGGTTGCTCATTACCACGAAGAAGCCGTCGTAGTACTTCACGCCAGTGACCACATCCTCGTCAATCCACATGTCGCTCTGCTCGTCATAGACTTCCTGGTAGTTGCCAGTGGCTGGGTCGACAGCATAGATGTTCATGCGAGTTTGTGCGCGGTTCTCCTTAACCACCATCAGTGTGGGAGAGGCCTGCCTGCCAAACTGGATATTGGGCACATAGTCCTCTTCAACAAGTGGCAGTTCAATCTTGCTCAACTTTTGTGCTTGAGTGTCGTAGCAGTGCACGCTCACCACCGAGTTGGGCTCGCCAGCAGCGGGATACTTGTAGTCGTAGCGCCCTGGGTGGATGGCATAGTCGGGATTGGGGCGGCACTCGCCTGCATAGAGTTCCATCGAGCACATGGGCACCTGCGACTCGTCGAAGCGGATAAACGCCAGGTAACGACCATCGGCACTCCAGGCAAATGTGTTCAGCACGCCAAATTCCTCCTGGTACACCCAGTCGGGGACGGCATTGATGATGTTGTTCTTCTTGCCGTCGGTGGTCACGGTGGCTGTCACGCCACTGGCAAGGTTCTTGACAAAGACGTTGTTGTCCTTGACATAT